>JAKBBQ010000067.1 GCA_021808405.1 Pseudomonadota bacterium
GAGCAGGCCATCGCCAGCGATCCGCTGGTGCGGCAGCTGGTCGACGACCTGGGGGCGCGCATCGTCCCCGGCTCGGTGCGTCCGCTGGACGATTGATCGAAACGGGTCCGGCCCGGGGGCCGGTGGGGGCGGCGGTGCAGTCCGCCCGGCAAGGAGAATCGGGAGTCTTCATGTTCAACAAGGGACAGCTGTCGGGCCTGATGAAACAGGCCCAGGCGATGCAGGACAACATCAAGCGGGTGCAGGACGAACTCGGCCGCATCGAGGTCGAAGGCCAGTCCGGCGCCGGACTGGTGAAGGTCGTGATGACCTGCAAGCACGAGGCGCGTCGCGTGAGCATCGACCCGAGCCTGCTCGGCGAGGACCGCGACATGCTGGAGGACCTGGTGGTGGCGGCCTTCAACGACGCGCTGCGCAAGGCCGAGGCCACCGCGCAGGAGAAGATGGCCGGCGCGACCGCCGGCATGCCGCTGCCGCCGGGAATGAAGCTGCCGTTCTGAGTCGCGGTGTCGAACAGCGGGCCGCGCGCAGCGGGGAACAGGCGATGACCGATGGGCAGGCCGCCACGCGGGTGCCGGCGCTGGATGCGTTGATCGACGCGCTGCGCGCGTTGCCGGGGGTCGGGCCGAAGACCGCGGCACGCATGGCCTTTCATCTGCTGCAGCACGATCGGCTGGCGGCCGAGGCACTGCACGTGTCGCTGCAACGCGCGCTGCAGGTGATCCGGCGCTGCGACCTCTGCAACACCTACACCGAGGACGCGGTCTGCGTGACCTGCGGCGACCCGCGGCGCGACGCCCGCCAACTGTGCATCGTCGAGACCCCCGCCGACCAGGCCGCGATCGAGCAGTCGATGAGCTTTCGCGGGCTGTACTTCGTGCTCATGGGCCGGCTCAGCCCGCTCGACGGTCTGGGGCCGAAGGACATCGGGCTGGACCGGCTGCTGCAGAGGGTGCGCGACGAGGGCGTCGAGGAAGTCATCCTGGCGACCAATTTCACCAACGAGGGCGAAGCCACCGCGCATGTCATCGCCGAGACGCTGCGCCCGCTGGACCTGCGCATCACCCGGCTGGCGCGAGGCGTGCCCTCGGGCGCCGAACTCGAGTACGTCGACCTGGGCACGCTGGCGCGCGCGCTGGTCGACCGCCGCGGCGCCTGAGGCGGCGGCCGGCCGTGGCGCTTGCCCGGTTGTACCTGCTCACCCCCCAGCCGGGCGACGCCGACGCGCCTTTCCTGCGCGGCCTCGACCAGGCGCTGGAGCGCTGGCCGCGTGCCGCGCTGCTGGTGCAGTTCCGCAGCCGGGGCCTGGCGCCGCGGCGCTGGCGCCGCCTGGCCCACGAGGCGCTGGCGCGCTGCCACGACCACGACGCCAGGCTGCTGCTGGGGGCCGCCGGTGCGTCTGCGCGCGACCTCGACGCGCTGCTCGACGCCGGCGCCGACGGCGTGCACCTGGATTCGGCCGGACTGATGCTGCGCCGCGGTCGCGAACTGCCCGCGCCGCGCCTGCTCGCCGCCTCCTGCCACGACCGCGCGCAATTGCGGCAGGCGGCGCGGATCGGCGCCGACCTGGTGACGCTGTCGCCGGTGCTGGCCACCGCCAGCCATCCGGGAGCCGCCACGCTGGGCTGGCAGGGCCTGCGCGAGCTGTGCCGGGCGACTGCGCTGCCGGTCTATGCCCTCGGCGGGCTGCATCCCCGGGACTTGCCGCAAGCTCGCGCGGCCGGCGCGCAGGGGGTGGCGGCGATCCGCTCGCTGTGGCCGGAGCAGGGCGCGCAAACCCCAGGTGCGACACACTAAGCGACTGTTAATATTCATCTATTCGCATTGACTCAGATGGATCTCCGATGCCCCTGCGCCGCCGTCAGTTCCTGCAACTCGGTTGTTCGATCGCCTGGGCGGTGCCGGCCTGGGCCGACGCCGCCGCGCAGCCCGCAGGCGGCAGCCTGCAGCTGTGGGCGGGGCAGGTGATGCAGCACGGCCACGTGGACGGGCAGGGCCAGCAGGCCCGCTTCTTCGACCCCCGCGGTCTCTCGCGCGATCCTCGCACCGGCGACATCCTGGTGGCCGACGCCGCCAACGCGATGGTGCGGCGCATCCGCGGCAACGGCGCGGTCAGCAGCGTCGCTGGGGTGCCGCTGCTGCGCCGCACCGTCGAGGGGCCGGCGGCGAAGGCGGGCTTTGTCGGCCCCGACGCGGTGGCCATGGGCGAGGACGGGAGCCTGTACGTGTCCGACTCCTACGCCAACACCCTGCGGGTGCTGCGCGACGGGCGCGTGTCGCTGCTCGCCGGCGCCGACGGGTTGCCCGGCTACGCCGACGGCAGCGGCAGCCACGCGCGCTTCAACCACCCGGTGGGAATCGCGGTCGACCCGCGCAGCGGCGAGCTGCTGGTGGCCGATGCCTACAACCACACCGTGCGGGTGGTGGACCGCGCGGGCCGGGTACGCACCCTGGCCGGCAGCCCGGGCATCAGCGCGCACCGCGATGGCGCGCTGGCGCAGGCGCTGTTCAACACTCCTGTGGGAGTGGCGGTCGACCGCTCCGGCCATGTGTACGTCAGCGAGTACTTCAACCACGATGTGCGGCGCATCACCCCCGCCGGTCAGGTGCAGACGGTGGCCGGGATTCCCGGCAAGCCGGGCGACGTCGACGGACCCGCGCTGCGCGCGCAGCTGCGCCGTCCGCAGCAGATCGCCCTGGACGCGACGGGGGCGCTGTGGATCGCCGACGCAGGCAACTACAAGCTGCGTCGCCTGGGCAGCGACGGCATGCTGGACACCGTGGCCGGCAGCGCCGGCGCCGAGATCGCGCGTCCGGGGCCGCTGCCCGGCGCGCTGGGCGCGCCCTACGGCGTGGCCGCGGGGCCCGACGGCAGCGTGGCGGTCAGCAGCGGGCAGGCGGTGCTGCTGGTGCACCCGGCGCGCGGCTGAAGCGGCGCCAGCGCAGGCCTGGTCAGCGGCCCGCGTCGGCCATCGGCCGCGCGGCGGCGAAGCGCGCCAGGTCGACCGCCGGCGCCGGCTTCCAGCCGCGCTTGCGGTGCTCGACCACCACGTTGGTGTAGATGCCTCCGCGCACGTACCACTGCGCGGTCACGCGCAGGAAGCGCGGCGCCAGCGCCTTGACCAGGTCGTCGGCGATGGTGTTGGTGACCTTTTCGTGGAACGCCCCCTCGTCGCGGTAGCTCCACATGTACAGCTTCAGGCTCTTGAGCTCCACGCACTTGCGATCGGGAACGAAGTCGAGGTCGATGCGCGCAAAATCGGGCTGCCCGGTCAGCGGGCACAGGCAGGTGAATTCCGGCACCTGCATGTGGATGTGGTAGTCGCGGCCCGGCGCCGGGTTGGCGAAGGTCTGCAGGGTCTTGCTCGGCTGGGTGCTCATGGGGTGCTCATCGCAAGCTGGTACGGCTGCCCGCGACGGCGGGCGAGCCCGGCATTATCGGCGACGGGCCGCGGGCGCGCCGATGCTATCATGGCCCGGTGCGCCGAATCTTGCTTATTTGTCTTTTCAAATCAATAGCTTAACCAGCTGTGCGCCTGTCCACCATCAAGCTTGCCGGGTTCAAGTCCTTCGCCGACCCGGTGGCCTTCCAGCTGCCCGGGCGCCGCGTCGGGGTGGTCGGGCCCAACGGTTGCGGCAAGTCCAACATCATCGATGCCGTGCGCTGGGTGCTCGGCGAATCGCGCGCCGCCGAGCTGCGCGGCGACTCGATGCTGGACGTGATCTTCAACGGCTCGGGCTCGCGCAAGCCGGCCGGTCGCTGCAGCGTGGAACTGGTGTTCGACAACAGCGACCAGCGCATCGGCGGCAGCTTCGGGCAGTACGCGGACATCTCGGTCAAGCGGGTGTTGACCCGCGACGGGGCGTCGAGCTACCTGATCAACAACCAGGTCGTGCGCAGGCGCGACGTGCAGGACATCTTCCTCGGCACCGGGCTGGGATCGCGCTCCTACGCGATCATCGGCCAGGGGACGATCAGCCGCATCATCGAGTCGCGACCCGAGGAGCTGCGCATCATGCTCGAGGAAGCGGCCGGGGTGTCCAAGTACAAGGAGCGCCGCCGCGAGACCGAGGGGCGGCTGCACGGCACGCGGGAGAACCTGCAGCGGGTGCAGGACATCCTGCGCGAACTCGGCAGCCAGCTCGACAAGCTCGAGCAGCAGGCCGGCGTGGCCCGGCGCTACCGCGAGCTGCAGCAGCAGGCGCTGTTCGCGCAACAGGCGTTGTGGCTGCTGCGGCTGCGCGAGGCCGAGCAGCGGCAGGCGCAGCAGCATGCGCAGACCGGCGCCGCGCAACTGCAGCTCGAGCAGCACACGGCGCGGCTGCGCGCAGCCGAGGCGGAGCTGGAGCAACTGCGCCAGGCCCAGCAGGCCGCGGCCGATTCGATGCATGCGGCACAGGCCGGACTCTACGCGGCGCAGGCCGAGGTGTCGCGGCTGGAGGCGCAGATCCGCTTCGTGGTCGAGGCGCGCGAGCGCGCGCAGGGCAACCACCAGCACTTGCGCGAGCAGCTCGAGCAGTGGCAGCAACGCCTGCAGTCGGCGCGAGGCGATGCCGATGCGGCGGCGGCGCAGATCGAAGCCGCCGAGCAGGCGCAGCAACAGGCGCAACTGCAGGTGCAGCAGCACGCCGAGCGCCTGCCGGCGCTGGAGGTCGCGCTGGCCGATGCGCAGATGCGCGCCACCGAACAGCGCGCGCAGGCCGCGGCGGCGCGCCAGCGGCTGCAGGCCCAGGCCGATTGGCAACGCAGCCTGGCGCAGCAGCGCCAGGCTGTCGAGGGACGGCTGCAGCGCCTGCAGGCCGAGCGCCGCCAGCTCAGCCTGCCCGACGCGCGGCGCCTGGCCGACCTGCAACAGCAGCAGCAGGCGCTGCAGACGGCCTGCAGCCGCGCGCAGCAGCAGGTGCAGCAGGCGCAGCAGCAGTTGCCCGAAATGCAGCAGCTGCGCCAGCAGTCGCAGCAGCAGGCGCAGCAGGCGGCGGCGGCGCTGACCTCGACCGCAGCGCGCCTGCAGGCGCTCAAGTCCCTGCAGCACAAGGTGGTCACCGAGGGCCGCTTGCAGCCCTGGCTGCAGCGCCACGGCCTCGACGGCCTGGCCCAGCTGTGGAGTCGCATCCACGTCGAGCCGGGGTGGGAGACCGCGCTCGAAGCCGCGCTGCGCGAGCGCCTGGCGGCGCTGCAGGTGCGGGCGCTGGACGCGATGGCCGGCTTCGCCGACGACCCGCCGCCGGCCAAGCTGAGCTTCTACACTCCCGCGGCACAGCCCGTGTCGGCGCAGCCGGTGTCCGCGCAGCCGGCGTTGCCGCTGCTGGCGCGGCTGCTGCGAGTCGACGACCCGCAGTTGCTCGCGGTGCTCGAGGACTGGCTGGCCGCGGTGCATACGGCCGACACCCTGGCCGAGGCGATGCGCTTGCGCGGGCAGCTGGCCGCAGGGGCGCAACTCGTGACCCCGCAGGGGCACCTGGTCAGCCGCCACAGCGTCAGCCTGTACGCGGCCGACAGCGAGCAGGCCGGGGTGCTGGCGCGGGCGCAGGAAATCGACAACCTCGAGCACCAGCAGCGCGCCCAGCGACTGCTGGCCGAACAGGCGCAGGATGCGGCGGCGCAACTCGACGCTCGCCTGGCGCTGGCGCAGCAGCAGTCCGAGCAGGCGCAACGCGACCTGCAATCGCTCACCGCCCAGTCGCACGCCACGCAGGTCGAGCGGCTGAAGCTGGAACAGCAGCAGGAGCAGGCGCAAAGCCAGGCCCGCCGGCTCGATGCCGACCTCGAGGAGGTGCTGGCCCAGTCCGATGAACTGGCCGCGCAATGGGCCGAGGCCGAGGCGCGCTTCGAGCAGCTCGATGCCGAGCTGGCGGGGAGCCAGCAGCAGCAGGCCGACGACGACGAGCACGTGCAGGGCGAGCAGCGCGAACTCGCGCAGGCGCGTGAACGGCTGCGCGAGCTCGAGCAGCTGCAGGCCGAGGCGACCTACGCGCTGCGCAGCCTGCACCAGCGGCGCGACGACGCGGCCCGCACCGGCGACACGGCGCGCCAGCAGATCGAGGCCGTCGAGGCGCGTCTGGCGCAGGCGGCGCGCGAGCTCGAGGGCCTGCACGACGAGGAGGCGCGCGCCGGCCTGCAGGACGCGCTGCAGGCGCGCGCGGCCGCCGAGGAACTGCTGCAACGCCGGCGCGTCGCCCACGACGAGACCAGTGAGCAGCTGCGCTCGCTGGAGCAGCAACGGCTGCGGCAGGAGCGCGAACTCGAGCCGCTGCGCGAGGCCATCGGCCAGTGCCAGCTGCAGGAGCAGGAGGCGCGGCTGCAGGCGCTGCAATACGCCCAGCAGCTCGACGAGGCGCAGGTCGACCGCGAGCAGCTCGCGCAGCAGTTGCGCCAGGGCGCCGACGGCGAGCCCGAGCCCGATCGGCTCGCCCGCGACAGCCAGCGGCTGCAGCGCGAAATCGCCGCGCTGGGGGCGGTCAACCTGGCGGCGCTGGAGGAATTGCAGCAGTCGCGCGAACGCATGGAGTTCCTGCAGGCCCAGTATTCCGACCTCGAGCAGGCCGCGGGCACGCTGGAAGACGCGATCCGGCGCATCGACGCCGAAACCCGCACCCAGCTGCGCGAGACCTTCGACGAGGTCAACCGGCATTTCGGGCGCCTGTTCCCCGAACTGTTCGGCGGGGGCTCGGCGCGGCTGATCATGACCGGCGAGGAGATCCTCGACGCCGGCGTGCAGGTGATGGCGCAGCCGCCCGGCAAGCGCAACAGCACCATCCACCTGCTGTCGGGCGGGGAGAAGGCGCTGGTGGCCATCGCGCTGGTGTTCGGGATCTTCCACCTGAACCCGGCGCCCTTTTGCATTCTCGACGAGGTCGACGCCCCGCTGGACGACGCCAATACCGAGCGTTTCGCGCGGCTGGTCGAGTCGATGTCCGAGGCTACGCAGTTCCTGTTCATTTCCCACAATAAGATTGCGATGGCGATGGCCGAGCAGCTGGTCGGCGTGACCATGCAGGAGCAGGGGGTTTCGCGGCTGGTCGCGGTGGAGCTCGACGTCGCCGCACGCATGGCCGCCGCCTGAGCCCGCTTTGCGCTTTGCGCTGCGCGACGCCACCGATTTCAGACTAGAGGCACGTTATGGGTCCCTTGCAGCAAGCCTTGGCCACGGTCGGGGTGCTGATCATCGCGGCTGTGCTCGGCTACAACCTCTGGCAGGGCTGGCGGCTGCGCCGTCGCCGGCTGCGCGCCGAGCCCGAGGCGCCGGCGGCCGCCGACGGCTTTGCCGCCACCACGCCCGAGCAGCGCGTGGAACCGGGGCTGGACGAGCCGCCGGACGAGGCGCGCGAGCACGACGTACTCGAGCCCGCGGGCGCGGAGGCTCCCCGCGCGCGCGCGCCGACCGCGCGCATCGATCCGCTGATCGATGCCATCGCCAGCTTCGTGCTTGACCAGCCGGTTCCGGGGGAGGCCCTGCAGCCCAGGCTGCCGCGCAGCGCCCGCGCCGGCACCAAGCCGCTGCTGTTCGAGGGCCGCAACGCCGCCAGCGGTGCCTGGGAGGCGTTGCAGCCCGGGCAGCGCTACGCCGAGGTGCAGGCCGCGGTGCAGCTGGCCAGCCGCTCGGGTGCGCTCAACGCCATCGAGTATTCGGAATTCGTCACCAAATGCCACGCGCTGGGCGAGTCGCTGGGGGTCGCGCCCGACCTGCCCGACATGGCCGAGGTGCTGGAGCAGGCGCGCGAGCTCGACAGCTTCGCCGCCGGCAACGATGCCCAGCTGTCGATCAACCTGCAGGCGCAAGGCGTCGCCTGGGGCTTGGACTACCTGCGCCAGCAGGCGCAGGCCTGCGGCTTCACGAGCAACCTGGCCGCCGGGCGCATGGCGCTGGTCGAGGCGCTGGCCGACGGCGGCGATGCGACGCCCCGCCGCTACGCGGTGGTGCAGTTGCAGTTCGACGCCCATGCCGAGCTCGCCGACGACCCGTCGATGCCGGTGGCGCGCGCGACCCTGCTGCTCGACGTGCCCCAGGTTCCGCCGGCGCTGCGCCCGTTCGCGCGCATGCGCGAGGTGGCCGGGCAGCTGGCGCAGGCGCTGGGCGCGCGCCAGGTCGACGACAACGGCGCGCCGCTGTCGGCCACCGCGCTGGACCAGATCGAGGTGCAGCTGCAGCATCTGTACGGCTCGCTCGAGTCGCGCGGCCTGGGTGCCGGCAGCGCGGCCGCGCAGCGGCTGTTCGCCTGAATCCGGCGCGCGCCCCTGCGCATGTCCCCCGATCCGGCCCGGCAGCCAGCACACGCCGAGCGCGCGCGGCAGCTGCGCGAGCAACTGCGCCGCTACGACCACGCCTACTACGTGCTCGACGCGCCGCTGATTCCCGACGCTGACTACGACGCGCTGTTTCGCGAGCTGCAGGATCTGGAGCAGCGCTGGCCCGAGCTGCGCAGCGCCGATTCGCCGACCCAGCGCGTCGGCGGCAGCGCGCTGCCCGAGTTCGCCACGGTGCGTCACGAGGTGCCGATGCTGTCCATCCGCACCGAGACCGACACCACCGCGCAGGGCGCGCTGGCCTTCGATCGCCGGCTGCGCAACCGCCTCGGGCTGGACGACGACGCGCCGCCGCTGGCCTACGAGGCCGAGCTCAAGTTCGACGGCCTGGCGATCAGCCTGCGCTACGAGCGCGGGGTGCTGGTGCTGGGAGCCACCCGCGGCGACGGCCAGACCGGCGAGGACGTGACCCAGAACGTGCGCACCATCCGCAACCTGCCGCTGCGGCTGCAGGGCGAGGTGCCCGAGCTGCTGGAGGTCCGGGGCGAGGTGCTGATGAAGCGCGCCGACTTCCTGCGCTACAACGAGCGGCAGCGCGCGCGCGGTCTGCCGGCCCTGGTCAACCCGCGCAACGGCGCCGCCGGCAGCATCCGCCAGCTCGATCCGCGCGTGGCCGCGCAGCGCCCGCTGTCCTTCTACGCCTACGGCTGGGGCGAGATCCGCGGCTGGCCGGCCCAGCCCGACACCCAGCACGGCATGCTCGAGGCCTTCGCCCGCATGGGGCTGCCGGTGGCCGGGCAGCGCGCCCACGGCAGCGGGCCCGAGCTGCTGGTGCGCTTCCATGAACGCATCCTCGGCGAGCGCGACGGCCTGCCCTTCGACATCGACGGCGTGGTCTACAAGGTCGACAGCCTGGCGCTGCAGCGCGAGCTGGGATTTCGCAACCGCGAACCGGTGTGGGCGGTCGCCCACAAGTACCCCGCGCAGGAGCGCAGCACCCGCCTGCTGGCCATCGAGGTGCAAGTCGGGCGCACCGGCAAGCTGACCCCGGTGGCGCGGCTGGAGCCGGTGTTCGTGGGCGGCGTGACGGTGACCAACGCGACGCTGCACAACGAGGACGAGGCGCGGCGCAAGGACGTGCGGGTCGGCGACACGGTGATCGTGCGCCGCGCCGGCGACGTCATCCCCGAGGTCGTGGGCATCGTCGCCGAGCGCCGGCCGGCGGGCGCGACGGCCTTCGACCTGCAGGCCCAGCTGCAGGGGCGATGCCCGGTCTGCGGCTCGCAGATCGAGCGCGAGCCGGGGGAGGTCGACTGGCGTTGCAGCGGCGGTCTGTACTGCGCCGCGCAGCGCAAGCAGGCGCTGCTGCACTACGCCAGCCGGCTCGCGATGGACATCGAGGGCCTGGGGGAAAAGCTGGTCGACCAGCTGGTCGACACCGGCCTGGTGCGCACGCTGCCCGACATCTACGCGCTGCGCGAGCCGCAGCTGGCCGCGTTGCCGCGCATGGCCGACAAGAGCGCGGGCAACCTGGTGCGGGCGATCCACGGCAGCCTGCGCACCACGCTGGCTCGCTTCGTCTACGCGCTGGGTATCCGCCATGTCGGCGAAGCCACGGCGAAGGACCTGGCGCGGCACTTCGGAACCCTGCAGGCGCTGCTGGACGCCGACGAGGAGCGCCTGCAGCAGGTCAGCGACGTCGGGCCGGTGGTGGCGCGCAGCATCCACACCTTTTTTGCCCAGCCGCACAACCGCGAGGTCGTGCAGCAGCTGCTGGCCGCCGGGGTGCGATGGCAGGAGGCCGCGGCGCCGGCGACTTCGGCCCGGCTGGCCGGGCTCAGCTTGGTGCTGA
The DNA here is from genome assembly GCA_021808405.1 of Pseudomonadota bacterium. Taxonomy (GTDB): domain Bacteria; phylum Pseudomonadota; class Gammaproteobacteria; order Burkholderiales; family Burkholderiaceae_C; genus Thiomonas_A. The sequence goes on from JAKBBQ010000067.1 coordinate 10,098, forward strand.
CCGGCACGCTGCCCACCCTCAGCCGCGAGCAGGCGCGCGAGCGCATCGAGGCGGCAGGCGGCAAGGTCAGCGGCTCGGTTTCGCGCAAGACCGCCTACGTGGTCGCAGGCGCCGATCCGGGAAGCAAGCTGGACAAGGCGCGCGAACTGGGGATCGACATCCTCGACGAGGATGCGCTGCTGCGGCTGCTGCAGGGCGACGCGCCACGCGACTGAGCATGGGCGGCGACGCGCACTGGCTGCTGGGCGTCGACCTCGGGGGAACCAAGGTCGAATGCGCCGCGGTGCGCGGCGACGGCTCGATCGGCCCGCGCCGCCGCGTGCCGACTCCGCAAGGCGACTATGCCGGCACGCTGCAGGCCATCGCAGCGCTGGTGGGCGAGGTCGAGTCGGAGCTGGAGCCTCGCGTGCGCGCGCCGCGCCCGCTGGGCGTGGCCATCCCGGGCTCGGAATCGCCGCTCGACGGACGCATCCGCAACGCCAACTCCCGGGTGCTCAACGGCCGCGCGCTGGCGCGCGACCTGATGCAGGCGCTGGGGCGCCCGGTGCGGCTGTGCAACGATGCCAACGCCCTGGCAGCCAGCGAGGCGGCGCCCGACGGCGCGGCCGGCGACTGCGACGGGGTGTTCGCCGCGATCCTGGGCACCGGGGTCGGCGCGGGCATCGCCTGCGGCGGCCGGGTGCTGTCGGGCGCCAACGCGCTGGCCGGGGAGTGGGGCCACAACCCGCTGCCGTGGCCGCGCCCGGAGCCGGACTGGGAGGAGTGGCCGCCGCGGCGCTGCTGGTGCGGCCAGTCGGGTTGCGTCGAGGCCTACCTGTGCGGCGGCGCGCTGGCCGCCGACCATGCCCGTGCCGGCGGCGCCGCGGCGCCGCCGGCGGGCGGCGCGCAAGCCGTGCTGCAGGCCCTGCGCGACGGCGACCCTTGCGCGCGTGCGGCCTGGGTGCGCTATTGCGACCGCCTGGCACGCGCGCTGGCGCAGGTGATCAACCTGCTCGACCCCGAGTGCATCGTGCTCGGCGGCGGGCTGAGCCTGGCCGTCGAACTGTACGAGGAAGTTCCTGCGCGCTGGTCGGCCTGGGTGTTCAGCCCGCAGCCGCCGCGCACCCGGCTGGTGCGCGCCCGCCATGGCGACTCCTCGGGGGTGCGCGGCGCGGCCTGGCTGTGGCGCGACCCGCCCGCGCGCTGACATCGCCGCGGGCGTGCGCGACCGGGGATTCAGGCGGCGGCGGGCGCGCCGGCCTGCAGCAGCCGGCGCATGTAGCTGCCGACCCCCTGCGCGACGTCGGCGAAGGCGTGCTGGCAGCCCACCGAGCGCAGGCTGCGCAGGTCGGCCTCGGTGTGGCACTGGTATTTGCCGTACAGGGCCGGCGGGAAGTCGATGTAGCCCAGCAGCTGCTCGTCGACCATCTGCTGCAGCGACAGCGCCGGCCGCCCGGCCGCTTCGCGCAGGGAATGGATCACCGCGTGGGCGATGTCGTTGAAGGGCTGCGCGCGGCCGCTGCCCAGGTTGAACACCCCGCTGTGCTCGGGATGGTCGAAAAACCACAGGTTCACCGCGACGACGTCGTCCACCAGCACGAAGTCGCGCATCTGCTGCCCGGGGCCGTAGCCGCCATAGGCCCCGAACAACTCGACCCGGCCGCGATCGCGGAACTGGTTGTAGTGGTGCCAGGCCACCGAGGCCATCCGCCCCTTGTGCTGTTCGCCCGGACCGTAGACATTGAAGTAGCGGAACCCCGCGACCTGGCTCCGCGCCGCGTGCAGGCGGCGGCGCACCAGCTGGTCGAACAGCAGCTTGGAGTAGCCGTAGACGTTGAGCGGGTGTTCGTGCTCGGGGAGTTCGGTGAAGCGCTGGCTGGCGCCGTAGACCGCGGCGCTGGAGGCATAGAGCAGCCGCGTTCCGCTGTCCAGGCAGGCATCGAGCAGCGTGCGGCTGGCCGCGTAGTTGTTGGACATCATGTAGCGCCCGTCGTGCTGCATGGTGTCGGAGCAGGCTCCCTCGTGGAACACCGCGTCGACGCTGCCGAAGCGCCCCTGGGCGAAGGCCTCGTAGAAGTCCGTCTTGTCCAGGTAGTCGGCGATGCGCAGGTCGACCAGGTTGCGGAACTTGTCGGCCTGGGTGAGGTTGTCGACCGCGATCACCTCGGTGATGCCGCGGGCGTTGAGGGCGCGAACGAGGTTGCTGCCGATGAAGCCGGCGGCTCCGGTGACGATGACTCGATGGGACATGGCGGGTTTCGATGGGCGCGGGCTCGGCGCTGGGGTTCGGCCCTGCGGTTCAGCCCTGTTCGGGCCACAGCTCCTGCGGGGTGACACTGGCGGTGCCGAGCTTGCCGACGACGATTCCGGCGGCCCGGTTGGCGGTGCGCACGGCCTGCTCGAGGTCGCAGCCGGCGCCGAGCATCACCGCCAGCGTGGCGATCACGGTGTCGCCGGCCCCCGAGACGTCGAACACTTCCTTGGCCTGCGCGGCCACGTGCAGATGGCCGGCCGCGGTGAACAGGCTCATGCCTTCGTCGGCGCGGGTGACCAGCAGGGCCTGCAACTGCAGGTCTTCGCGCAGCCGCTGGGCGCGCTCGCGCAACTCGGCCTCGTCGCGCCAGTCGCCGGCGGCCAGCGCGAACTCGGCCCGGTTGGGGGTGATCAGCGTGGCGCCCCGGTAGCGCGAATAGTCGCGCCCCTTGGGGTCGACCAGCACCTGGCGGCCGCGCCCGCGCGCCAGCTGCACCATGCGCTCGACATGCCCGAGGCCGCCCTTGCCGTAGTCGGACAACAGCACCACCTCGTGCGACTCCAGCTCCTGCGCGTAGCGGTCCATCAGCTCGAGCAGCACCTCGTGATCCGGAGCGGACTCGAAATCCATGCGGATGAGCTGCTGCTGGCGCGACACCACGCGCAGCTTCAGGGTCGTGCGCAGCCCCGGCACCTCGCGCAGCAGGCCGCGGATCGGGCTGCCGGCGACGAGTTGGCGCAGCCGTCGGCCGGCGTCGTCGTCGCCGACGACGCTGAGCAGGGTGGTCTGCGCCCCCAGCGTGGCCGCGTTCAACGCGACGTTGGCCGCGCCGCCCAGGCGGTCCTGCTCGCGCTGCACCAGCGCCACCGGCACCGGCGCCTCGGGGGAGATGCGCTCGACGCTGCTGAACCAGTAGCGGTCGAGCATCACGTCGCCGACCACCAGCACGCGCGCCTGCTGGAGTTGCTGGCTGTTCATGGGTGGGTCAACGTCAGCTCCTCGCTGCGCCGCGGCGGGTAGGTGTCCCAGCCCATGCAGGCCGGGCAATGCCAGGTGTGGTTGCGCGCCTCGAAACCGCAGGCCGCGCAACGGTAGCGCTGGCGGTTGTCCAGCGCGCCGTCGAGCGCCTGCGCCACCGCGCTGCGCAAGCCCTCGTCGGCCGGGCTGCCGCTGGCGTATTCGATCGCGCGACGCGCGGCCAGCAGGCTCTTGTGGGCCTGCAGGTACTGCAGGCTCAGCCGTCGGCGCTGTTCGGGGTCGTCCTCCAGCGCAAGCACGGCATCGAGCAGCTCGATCGCCGGGGTTTCCTGCAGTTGCACCCGCAGCCACTCGCGTCCGGCGTCGACCTGCCCGGTTTCGCGAACCAGCCGGGCGATGTCGGCAGCCACCACCGCGGTGAAATCGGGCCGCAGCGTGGCGATCTGGCGCAGGTAGGCGAGCGCCTGCTCGCCCTGGCCCCGCTGCTGGGCGATCAGCGAGCGCAGCTGCCACGGCCGCACCGCCTGCGGGTCGGCGGCGCCGGCGCGCTCCAGCGAATCCAGCGCGGCCACGAGGTCGCCGTCGCGGCGCTGGCGCAGCGCGATTTCGCACCAGTAGTGGGCGATCTGCCGCGACCAGCTGCCCGTTCCCAGGCGCTCCAGGCGCTGGGCGATGTCGATCGCCGCCTGCCACTCGCGGGTGCGCTCGTGGATCTGCAGCAGCGCCGCGAAGGCCTCGGAGGCGTAGGCGGTGCCGGTCAGCGCGGTGTAGACGGCCTCCGCGCGGTCGAGCAGCCCGGCCTTGAAGAAGTCCTGCGCCAGCGCGATCTGCGCGCGCTGGCGCTGCGCCGCGGCCAGGTCGGCGCGCCCCAGCAGGTTCTGGTGCACCCGCACCGCCCGTTCGTACTCCCCGCGGCGGCGGAAAAGGTTGCCCAGCGCGAAATGCAGGTCGACGGTGTCGGGGTCGGCGGTGACCGCCTCGATGAAGGCGTCGATGGCCTTGTCCTGCTGTTCGCTCAGCAGGAAGTTCAGACCGCGGAAGTAGGCCAGCGAGGCCTGCCGACGGTTGCCTCCGTCGCGCCGCAGTTGCAGCAGGTCCAGCCTCGATGCCAGCCAGCCCAGGCCGAAGGTGATCGGCAGCGCCAGCAGCCACCACAGCTCAAACTCCATCGGGGGTCCCATCGATCACCCCGGGGGACGCGGGCGGCGGCGCCGCCGGCGTCGGCGGCGCCTCGGCCATCTGCACCGCGCTGCGGGCGTTGCGCTGCAGCCGGCGCGCGCGCAGCCAGCTCGGCAGCATGACCGCGATCCCCAGCAGCGCGCCCAGCGCGAAGGCGCTGAGCAGCAGCAC
>JAKBBQ010000376.1 GCA_021808405.1 Pseudomonadota bacterium
CGGGAGCACGCTCTGGCCAGCGGCAGCCTGTTCGACGAGCAAGTGCTGGCCGACGATTCGCAGTTGCTGCAGGGGGCGTTGCGCGACGTCTGGCGACGCGAGGTCTATCCGCTGCAGGGCGAGGAGCTCGAGGGGGTCCTGCGGGTGTGGCCGGACCTGCAGGCCTTCGCCTCCGAGCTGGCGGCGCGCGTGCGGCGGCGGGCCGATGCGGCGCTGGCGCGGGCCGACGGCGCGGCCGGCGAGCTGGGCGCGGCGTGGCGCCGGGTGCAGCAGCAGCGCCTGCGCGAACTGGCGCGGCTGCGCCAGGCCTGGGTCGGCGATCTGCCGACGATGCGCGAATGGCTGCTGGACCTGTGCGCGGGCGGGTCCAGCCCGTTCAAGGCCAACATGGTGTCGGCGCAGCGCGTGGCTCCCTGGTTCGACCTGCTGCAGCAATGGGCGCAGGCGCACGATGGCGACGAGCCGGCGCTGGAGGACAAGGCGTGGCTCAGGCTGGCCGCGCAGGGCCTGCGGCAGGCGCTGAAGAAGGGTTGCGATGCCGACATCCCCGACGCCTTCGAGCGCTTGCCGCAGCTGCGCGAGCGCCTGCAGGCACTGCCGCGCGCTGCCGGCGAGCTGGCGGCGCGCGCCTGCGCCGCGGTCGAGCAGCGACTGGGCGAACTCAAGCAGCAGGCGCACAGCTTCGGCTTCGTCGACCTGCAGCTGCGGCTGGCGCGGGCGCTCGATGGCGCCGACGGCGCGCAACTGCGCCAGCGCATCCGCGAACAATACCCGGTGGCGCTGATCGACGAATTCCAGGACACCTCGGCGCTGCAGTTCGCCTTGTTCGACAGCCTGTACCGGCTGCGCGACAACGACCCGCAGGCCGCGCTGCTGCTGATCGGCGATCCCAAGCAGTCGATCTACGCCTTTCGCGGAGCCGACATCGACAGCTACATCCGCGCCCGCCAGGCCACGGCCGCAAGGCACTACGTGCTGCACACCAACTACCGCTCCAGCCGGCTGTTGGTGGACGCGGTCAACCGCTTGTTCGCGCAGGCCGAGGCGCGCGCCGGCGCAGGCGCCTTCGGCTATCGCGACGGCGAAGGCAACCCCTTGCCCTTCGTCGCCGTGGCGGCACGGGGCCTGCCGCAGCAGTGGGTCGGCGAGGGCGGGGCGCTGCCGGTGCTCGAGGTGGTGTACGGCGAGCAGCCGCAGGGCGCCCGCATGGCGCGCGAGGATTTCGCCCAGGCCTGCGCCGAGCACATCGTCGCGCGCCTGAACGACCCGTCGTGCGGCCTGCGCGAAGGCGACGCGCTGCAGCGGCTGCGGCCGCGCGATATCGCGGTGCTGGTGCGCACCCGCGTCGAGGCGCAATGCGTGCGCGCCGAGCTGCAGCGCCGGGGAGTGGCCAGCGTCTACCTCAGCGAGCGCGAGTCGGTGTTCGACAGCGCGGAGGCGCACGCGGTGCTGCGCTGGCTGCGCGCGGTGGCGCAGCCGCGCGATGCGGGGCTGGCGCGTGCCGCGCTGGCCAGCGCGGCCCTCGGGCTGTCGCTGCCCGAGCTGCAGGCCCTGGCCGACGACGACCGGGTGTTCGAGCGGCATGCCGATCTGTTGCTCGAGCTGCACGCCATCTGGCAGCGCCAGGGAGTACTGCCGATGCTGCGCACCGCGTTGCACCGCCTGCAGCTGGCCCGCCGCTGGCTGGCCGCGCCCGGCGGCGAGCGCCGGCTGACCAACGTGCTGCACCTGGCCGAGCTGCTGCAGCGGGCCAGCGCCGGGGTCGACGGCGAGCACGCCCTGGTGCGCTGGCTGGAGCGCTCGCTGGCCACGCGCAGCGCGGGCTCCGAGGAGCAGTTGCTGCGGCTGGAGAGCGAATCCGACCTCGTGCGGGTGGTCACCATCCACAAGTCCAAGGGCCTGGAGTATCCGCTGGTCTACCTTCCGTTCGCCGGCCACTTCCGCAGCGCCGACGATGCGGACGACGAGCCCGCCGGGCCGACCGACGGGCCCGCCGACGGGTCGGCCGGCGGGTCGACCGGCGGGTCGATCGCCCAGGCCGATGAGCTGCGGCTGCGCGAGGACCTGCGGCTGCTCTACGTCGCGCTGACGCGTGCCCGGCATGCGCTGTGGGTGGGGGTGGCTGCGCTGCGCGGAAGCGACTTCGCCGGCTGCGCGCTGGGCAACCTGCTGGGTGCCGCGGCCGGTGCCGGGGCGCAGCCCATCGGCGCATGGCTGCAGCAGGCGCTGCAGGGGCTGCCCGCGGTGGCGCTGCGCGCCTGGCAGCCTCAGCAGCGCAGCCTGCTGCGCTCGCCGGTCGTCGCGGCAGGCGAGTTGCGCGAGCCCCCGCCGTACCGCGCCGAGTTCGAGCGCGACTGGCAGGTCGCGAGTTTCAGCGCGCTGGCGCGCGATCTCGCGCCGGTGCGCGCGGGGCCGGGCCCGCGCCAGCAGGACATCGACGACCTGGGGCAGGCCGCCGGCGCGGCTCGGCAGGGCGATGCGCGCGCGCCGTGGCACGCCTTCGCGCGCGGCGCGCAGGCCGGCAGCTTCCTGCACCAGCAGCTGGCCTGGCTGGCCGAGCAGGGATTCGGCGACGCCGCGCAGATCCAGCGGGGCTTCGCGCTGCGCTGCGCGCGCCTGGGCTGGCAGGACGCGACCGAGCCGGCGTGGCGGTGGCTGCAGCAGGTGCTGCACACCCCGCTGCCGCCGCTGGGTGCCAGCCTGGCCGCATTGCGCGAGCCGCTGGCCGAAATGGAGTTCTGGTTTCCGGTCGAGGCATCCGCGGTCGGCGCCATCGACAGCCTGTGCGCAC
>JAKBBQ010000068.1 GCA_021808405.1 Pseudomonadota bacterium
CGCACTGGCGACGAACCACAGCCGCCGCGGCTGCAGCGCCAGCGCGCCGCGCAGCGCCTGCAGGTCGCGCTGGCCCTGGGTGGCGACGACCGCGAAGTCGCAGGCCGGAAGGCGCTCGCGCACGAAATCGGGAAGATCCTTGCCCAGGCGCTGCACGCCGTCGGACTCGCCGTCCTTCAGGCCCGGGGCGATCCATGCCAGCCGCAACCCCAGGTGCGGTGCCAGCGCCACCAGCGCCCGCGCCAGCGGCGTGTTGCCGAACACCGCCAGCAGCGGGTCCGGCAGCACCGGGTCGACGAACAGTTCCAGCGCGCCGCCGGACTGGCAGGCCATGCCGAACTCCAGCACGTCGCCCAGGTCGCGCTCCGAGCCCTCGGCCGACGGGCTGATGCGCACGGTGCGCGCGCGTCCGTCGACGAGCGCCTGGCGCACCGTGCGCAGCACCGCCGGTTGCGCGCAACCGCCGCCGATCCAGCCGTGGATGCTGCCGTCGGCCAGCACCAGCGCCTTGTCCCCGGGCTTGGACGAGGTCGGCGCCTGCACCCGCAGCACGGTGACCAGCGCGAACGCGCGGCCCTCGCGTTGACATTGCGCGGCCTGTTGGATCCATTCGTTTGCCAGCATGTTCACTCTCCTCCTCGGGCGGGCGCGCGCCGAACTGCAGCCTCGCACAGCCACGCCCTCAATGCAAATGCTTCCTCGCCGCGGCCAGGTCGGCCAGGCTGGCCAGCGGCACGAAGCGCTGGACACTCGAGCGCGCGGCCTGCAGCGCCGCGGCGGCCGGAACCGCGCGTGTCGGATGAAACCAGGTGATCTGCGCACCCCGCCCACGCAGCGCCCGCAGCGCCTGCGCCAGCACCTCGGGCGGGTCGGTATCGAAGCCGTCGGACATCACCCACACGCGCACCCCCCTGCCCAACTGGTGGCGGGCATCCCCGCGGGCGAATTCCTGCAGGCAGGCGCCGATTCGCGTGCCGGCGCCGAAACCGGCGGTCACGGCGTTGATCTTCTCCTGCGTGGCCGCGCTGTCGCGCTGCATGAGGGCGCTGACTTCGGCCAGCCGCAGGTGGAACACGAACACCCGGGCGTCGCAGGCACCGGCGAAGGCGCGCGCCACGCGCAGGAAGAACGCGCCATGCGCCTGCATCGAACGGCTGACGTCGGCCAGGATGAACAGCCGCGGAGGCTCGACGCGGCGCAGCTTCCATCCCGGCTGCAGCGGCTCGCCGCCCCACGCGACGCTGCGCCGCAAGGTGGCGCGCAGGTCCAGTCGCGCCTGACTGGCAGCGCGCACGCTGCGCCAGCGGCGCGTCGGGCGCGGCCGCAAGCGCTGCGCGATGTCGCACGCCACGCGCTGCAGCGCCAGCAGATCCTGCGGCAACCACATCTGGCCGTCGCGTTGCTGCAGCGCTTCGGCGCGGCTGGCGCCGCCCTGTGCCCGCTCGGCGCCTTGTTGCTCCCCCTGCCCGGCCTGCTCGGCCGCCGCCGTCGCACCCACCGATTGCGGCGCGGCGGCGTCCTGCTGCTCCATGCGGCGATGCAGGTCGCCGACGAGCTCCCGCAGGTCGCGGCTGCGCCGAGACTGGTGGCTCACCTTCACCTGGCCGCGCAGGCGTTGCGGCCACCAATAGCGCTCGAAGACATCGCGCCAGCGCCGCCAGTCCCGCAGGTTGCTGCAGGCGATGCTGCGCCAGGCCGCCTCCACCGCGGTCACCTCGCCCACCCCCAGCGACAGCGCGGCCTGCAGCATGCAGCGCTCCTCGGCCGGGCCGACCGCAAAGCCGTGCTCGCGCAGCAGCGCGGCGAATCCGGCGATGCGCTCGAGCGCGGATGCCGAGGGTGTTGCCGACATGGACTGCTCCCGGACGCGGCGCCGACGCCCGCTCAGCGCGCGGCCTCGCGCAGCGCCTCGCCGACGCCGCCGGCGTCGCCGCGCTCGCCCAGTTGCCGCAGCCGTTCGGCCTGCATCGCGAAGCGATCCTCCTGGGTCTTGAGCAGGCAGCCCAGGGTGCTCACCAGCAGGTCCAGGTCCTCGGGAAGCCGCTGCTGTCCCAGGCCGTGCAGCGCGCGGATCCAGTCCAGGGTCTCGGCGACGCCGGGAGTCTTGGCCAGGTCCTGCTTGCGCAAGGCCTGCACGAAGGCCACCGCCTGCTCGACCAGCCGGATCTGCACCTGCGGCAGCGCCAGCCGCACGATGCGGGTCTCGCGTTCGAGGTCGGGATAGTCCAGGTAGTGGTACAGGCAGCGCCTTCGCAACGCGTCGGAAAGCTCGCGCGTGCCGTTGCTGGTCAGGATGACCTGCGGGATGCTGATGGCGCGCAAGGTGCCGATTTCCGGCACGGTGATCTGGTAGTCGGCCAGCACCTCGAGCAGCAAGGCCTCGAAGGCCTCGTCGGCGCGGTCGATCTCGTCGATCAGCAGCACGCAGGGTTCGGGGGTACTGATCGCCCGCAGCAGCGGCCGCTCGAGCAGGTAGTCGCGCCCGAACAGGTCCTGCTCGCGCAAGGCCTGCGGGCCGTTCTCGTGCAGCCGGATGGCCATCAGCTGGCGGCCGTAGTTCCATTCGTAGGCCGCCTGCGACAGGTCCAGCCCCTCGAAGCACTGCAGGCGCACCAACTGCCGGCCGCCGGCCCGCGCCAGCGCGCCGGCCACCGCCGTCTTGCCGACCCCGGCGTCGCCCTCCACCAGCAACGGACGCTGCAGCTCGCGCGCCAGCCAGCAGGCGGTCGCCAGATCCGCGTCGGCGACGTAGCCGGCCTGGTGCAGCGCCTCGCGCAGCGCGCGCGGCGCCGCCGGGCCGGGCTGCGCTGCAGCCTGGCTCATCGGGCCGGCCTTGCGAAGCGCGACGCGAACCAGCCGCGGATCAGCGCCCACAGCAGCGCCAGTCCGTTGATCTCGCGTGCCGCCTGGCGCGCCGGCGCGGCGGCCGCGGGCGCCTGCGGTACGTCCACCGCCGGCGAAACGTCCTGCGCCTGCGCAGCCTGCGGCAACTGCTGCGCCGCCGCCTGGAAGTTCTGCACGAACTGGCCGAGCATCATTTCCGACACCTGGACCATCATGCGCCCGCCGAACTGGGCGAACTTGCCGTTGACCACCACGCTGGCCTGGCCGAGCAGGCTGGCCTTCGCCGGCGCGTCTGCGACCGGCTCGATCACCGCGTTCAGGTCCATCGCCGCCGACGAACCACCCTTGTCGGCGCCCTTGGCGCGCAGCACCACGCGGCGCGCCTGGTGGTCGCATTCGACGACCTCGACGCTGCCACCGAACTGCGCCAGCGCCGGGCCGACCTTGAGCTTCACCGCGCCCTTGTAGGAGTTCGCGGACAGCTGTTCGGTGATCTCGGCCCCCGGCATGCACCCGGCGAGCTGCCGCAGGTCCTGCAGCAGCGTCCATGCGCGCTGCGGGTCGACCTCCAGCGGGTAGGTCTTGTCGATCTTGACTTCCATGGTGTGTCTCGAAAAAGCCAGGTCGCGGCGCGGCGATCAGGCCGCCACGCCGTGCTCGCGCAGTGCCTTCCAGACGCGGAAGGAGTTGTGGGGCATGTCCAGGTGGGTGACGCCGAGGTGGGCGAAGGCATCGACCACCGCCGAGGTGAAGGTCGGGATCGATCCCACGTGGGGCGACTCGGCGACCCCCTTGGCGCCGATCGGGTGGTGGGGCGACGGCGTCACGGTGTAGTCCGTCTCCCACTTGGGCGCCTCCACCGCGGTGGGCAGGAAGTAGTCCATCAGGGTGTTGCCCAGCAGGTTGCCCTGGGCGTCGAAGGGCATCTGCTGGCCCATCGCCACCGCGAAGCCCTCGGTCAGCCCGCCGTGGATCTGGCCCTCGATGATCATCGGGTTGATGCGGGTGCCGCAATCGTCCAGCGCGTAGAAGCGCCGTACCTTGGTCTCGCCGGTGGCGCGGTCGATGTCGACCACGCACAGGTAGATTCCGAAGGGATAGGTGAAGTTCGGCGGATCGTAGTAATGCACCGCCTCCAGCCCCGGCTCCATGCCGTCGGGCGGCTGGTGGTAGGCGGCCCAGGCGATGTCGTTCATGGTCTTGTAGCGCGCATCGTCGCCCTTGACCTTGAAGCGATCGACCTCCCAATCCAGGTCCTGCTCGCTGACCTCCAGCAGGTGCGCGGCGATGCGCCGCGCCTTGGCGTGGATCTTGCGCGCGGCCAGCGCGATCGCCGCCCCGGCCACCGGGGTCGAGCGGCTGCCGTAGGTGCCCAGCCCGTAGGGAGCGGTCGAGGTATCGCCTTCCTCGACCTGGATGACCTCCGAGGGGATTCCCAGCTCGGTGGCGATGATCTGGGCATAGGTCGTCTGGTGCCCCTGCCCCTGGCTGATGGTGCCCATGCGGGCGATCGCGCTGCCCGTCGGATGCACCCGGATTTCACACGAATCGAACATCCCCACGCCGAGGATGTCGCACATCTTGCTCGGGCCGGCGCCGACGACCTCGGTGAAGGTGACGAGTCCGATGCCCATCAGCGTCGGGCTGTCCGGATCGGCGCGCTTGGCGGCCTGCTCGGCTCGCAGCGCCTTGTAGTCGACCGCATCCAGCACCTTGTTCAGCGCGGTGTGGTAGTCCCCCGAGTCGTAGTCGAAGCCGAAAGGGCTGCGGTAGGGGAACTGCTCCTTGCGGATGAAATTGCGGGCGCGAATCTCCGCCTTGTCCATTCCCAGCTTCTGCGCCAGCACGTCGACCATGCGCTCGATCAGGTACACCGCCTCGGTGACGCGGAACGAACAGCGGTACGCGACGCCTCCCGGCGCCTTGTTGGTGTAGACCCCCTTGACCTCGGCATGCGCGGCGGCGATGTCGTAGGAACCCGAGCAGATGTGGAACAGCCCGGCCGGGAACTTGCTCGGGTCGGCGCAGGCATCGAAGGCACCGTGGTCGGCCACCACCTTCACGCGCAGCCCGAGGATGCGGCCGTCCGCGCTGGCGGCGAGTTCGCCGTCCATGTGGTAGTCGCGGGCGAAGGCGGTGGTCGAGATGTTCTCGATGCGGTCCTCCACCCATTTCACCGGCCGCCCCAGCACGATGGAGGCGACGATCGCGCAGACGTAGCCCGGGTAGACCCCGACCTTGTTGCCGAAGCCGCCGCCGATGTCCGGACTGATGATCCGTACCTTGGACTCGGGAATCCCCGACAGCATCGACACCACGGTGCGCACCACGTGCGGCGCCTGCGAGGTCATCCAGGTGGTGAGCTCGCCGCGCACCGGGTCGAAGCTGGCCACGCAGCCGCAGGTCTCCAGCGGGCACGGATGCACCCGCGGGTAGTACATGTGCTGCGACACCGTGACCTCGGCCCTGGCGAACGCGGCGTCGGCCGCCTCCTTGTCCCCCGCCTGCCAGGTGAAGATGTGGTTGGGATGCTCGCGCGCGCCGTGCGCGCCGCTGGTCTTGCCGGCCAGGTCCTCGCGCAGCACCGGGGCGTCGGCGGCCAGCGCGGCATAGGGGTCGATGACCGGCGGAAGTTCGTCGTACTCCACCTCCACCGCCTCCACCGCGTCGGCGGCGATGTAGCGGTCGTCGGCGACGACGATCGCGACCTCCTGCATCTGGAAGTGCACCTTTTCGTCGGCCAGCACCGCGGCCACGTCGCCCGCCAGCGTGGGCATCCAGTGCAGCTTCAGCGGCTTGAGGTCGTCGGCGGTCAGCACCGCGTGCACGCCGGGAATCGCCAGCGCCGCCTCCTTGTTGATCTTGCGGATGCGGGCATGGGCGAGCGGCGAGCGCACGATGTCCATGTGCAGCATCGCCGGCAGCTTGATGTCGTCGACGTAGTTGCCCTTGCCCTGAATGAAGCGGGCGTCTTCCTTGCGCAGGCGCGAGGCGCCCATGCCGGCCAAGGCGAGTTCGCGGGCCTCGGCGGTGTCAGCCGGTGCGTTCATGGGTGGTGTCTCCCTGGATGGACTGCGGGGAATCGAGGCGCCTGGCTGGGCCTCAGGCCGGCTGCGCGGCCGCCTGCTGCAGCTTGCGCGCCGCATACTGCACGGCCTTGACGATATTCTGGTATCCGGTACAGCGGCACAGGTTGCCGCTCATGCCGGCGCGGATCTCTTCCTCGGTCGGATTCGGGTTCTCCTGCAGGAAGCGGTAGGCGCGCATCAGCATGCCCGGCGTGCAGAAGCCGCACTGCAGCCCGTGCTCCTGGTAGAAGCCCTCCTGCACCGCGTGCAGCACTCCCTTGGGCGCCAGGCCCTCGACCGTGAGCACCTGCGAGCCGTCGCACTGCACCGCCAGGTGGGTGCAGGACTTGACCGAGCGCCCGTCGATGTCGACGGTGCAGGCCCCGCAGTGGCTGGTGTCGCAGCCGATATGGGTGCCGGTGAGCTGGAGTTCCTCCCGCAGGAAATGCACCAGCAGGGTTCGCGGCTCGACGGCCTTTTCGATCTTCTTGCCGTTGACCGTGACGGTGATGAGTTTGCTTGCCATGTGCGGCTCCTTCGGGTTCAGGCGCAGCGCGACCACGCCTTGCTCAGCGCGCGCTTGACCATCTGCGCCGCCATCGCGGTCTTGTATTCCACGTCGCCGCGCAAGTCTTCCGCCGGCTCGCAGATCGCCGCCGCCGCGTCGGCCGCGGCCTGCAGCGACGCCGCGTCCAGGCCGCGGCCGCGCAGCAGCTCCTCGGCGGCCGTCGCGCGCAGCGCGCTCGCCCCGACGTTGGTGAGGGCGATGCGCACGTGCTCGATGCGCTCGCCCTGGCGGCGCAGCACCGCCGCGCAACCCGCGGTGGCCCAGTCGCCGGTCTTGCGCTTGAGCTTCTCGTAGGCCCAGCCGGTGCCCGCCTTGAACGACGGAACGTGGATTTCGCACAGCACCTCGTCGTCCTGCATCGCCGTCATGTAGGTACCGAGGAAGAAGCCGTCGGCGGCGACGCTGCGGCGGCCCTTCGGTCCCTGCAGCACCAGACTGGCATCGAGCGCGATGGCCAGCGCCGGGTGGTCGTTGCCGGGATCGCCGTGGGCGATGTCGCCGCCGATGGTTCCGCGGTTGCGCACCTGGGGGTCGGCGATCAGCGCCGCCGCCTCGGGCAGCAGCGGCACCTTGGCGCGCAGCACCTCGGAGGCGATGAGGTCGTTTTCCACGGTCATCGCACCGATCACCACGGTGTCGCCGCGGTCGTGGATTCCCCGCAGCTCGTCGATCCGGTTGAGGTCGATCAGGTTGGCCGGCTGCGCGAAGCGCAGCTTCATCATCGGCAGCAGGCTGTGCCCCCCGGCCAGCAGCTTGGCGTCGCCCAGGCTGCCGAGCAGCGCGACCGCCTCGTCCACCGAGCGCGGGACGTGGTACTCGAAACGCGGTGGGATCATCGAGGTCTCCGATTTGTCCAGGACAGGCGAACTATAAATATTCGACGGATGCTTTGCATTCGATCAAAGTTTCGGTCGATTTGTTCACGAAACCACGGAATCTTTGCACGAATTGCACGCCGCCCTCCATGAAACGGCGGCGAGCGTGGCGAAGCCGCCGCGCAATCCGGGAAAGTCCCTAGAAAAAACTTCCCGCCCGGGGCCTGGTTCGGCTCAGGCGCCGCGCATCACGCCCAGCGCGGCGCGCAGCCGGGACACCTCGGCGCGCGACACCGGCACCCACACCGGCGGCTCCCCGCGCACCTGCACCCGCGTCTTGCCGTCGGCGCGTCCGAGTTCGAGCACCGCGTCCAGGTTGACGATGTAGCAGCGGTGCACCCGCAGGAAGCGCTGGGCATCGAGCCGCGCCTGCAGGTCGCCGATGCTCAGGTTGCAGAACTGCCAGCCCGTGCTGGTCAGCACCCGGGTGTAGTGGGCCTGCGACTCCAGCAGCACCACGTCGGCGGTGTCGACGAAGGTCACCCGATGGTTGGCCACCAGCGGGATGCGAGCCAGCAAGCGCTTGTCGGAGCGCCCCGGCTGCGCGACGACCGGCGCCGCGGGCGCCTCGCCCTGCACCACCAACTGGGTGACGTCGTAGAACACCAGCGCGAAGCCGGTGGTCTGCCCCGCCTCGCCGGCCAGCCGGGTCACCTTGATCAACAGCACCTGCTCGGGGATGTTGATGATCATGGTCATCGGCAGACCATGGGCCACCGGGCACGACGAGGCCTGGTCGAGCAGGAACGACACCTTGGCCGCCGATTGCGCCGGATGGAACGAGGTCACCAGCTTGTCGAAGGGCTGCCTCTCGCCCACCGGCAGCACACGGCGAGCGAAATCGTTCATCGCCAGCACCCGCCTGTGAGGGTCGAGGTGCACCACGCCGACTTCGAACTTCTCGAACAGGTACAAGGCCGAGCCCGGGGCCTGCGGCGCTGCCATGGGTTTCTCCTCGCTGGACGGCCCGCGCCAGCGTAGTGGCCGCGGCGGCAAGCCGCAAGCCGGGCTGCGCCGCCGACGCACCGCTGGCACAATCGCGGGATGCTCCCGAGTTACCTGCTGCTCGATCTGGAGACCACCGGAGGCGACCCGGTACGCGACCGCATCACCGAGATCGCCGCGATGCGGATCGACGACGGCCGGGTCCTCGCGAGCTGGCACAGCCTGGTCCGTCCGGACTGCCCGATTCCTCCGCTGATCCAGCGCCTGACCGGGATCACCGACGCGATGGTCGCGTCTGCGCCGGCCTTCGAGGACCTGCTGGCAGACCTGCTGCCGCTGCTCGACGGCGCGGTGCTGGTGGCCCACAACGTGCGCTTCGACCACGGCTTCCTGAAGAACGCCCTGGCGCGCGCGGGCGTGGAGCGCAGGCTGCGCACCCTGTGCACCGTCAGGCTGTCGCGGCGGCTGGAGCCGCAATGCCGGAGCCACGGCCTGGACGCGCTGATCCGCCGCCATGCGCTGCCCAACCCGCAGCGCCACCGCGCGATGGGCGACGTGCAGGTGCTGCACGCCTGGCTTGCGCGCATGGCCGAAATCCATGGCGCGGCGATCGTGCGGCAGCATGCCCAGGCGCTGCTGCAGACGGCGGCGAGCCTGCCGGCGCAGTTGCGCACCGACGTCGACTCGCTGCCCGACGGACCCGGGGTCTACCTGTTCCATGGCGACGGCGATCTGCCGCTGTACATCGGCAAGAGCGTGCAGGTGCGCCGACGGGTTCTGTCGCATTTCCAGGCCGACCATGCCGACGCGCGGGAGATGCGGCTCAGCCAGCAGGTGCGACGCATCGAGGTGCTGCCCACCGCGGGCGAATTCGGAGCCCTGCTGCTGGAGGCCCGCCTGGTCAAGCAACTGCAGCCGCTGCACAACCGCCAGCTGCGGCGCGACAACCGGCTGTGCAGCTGGCGCCTGCATGCCGACCCTCGCCAGCGCCCGCTGCTGGTCCTCGCGCGAGACGAGGAATGGCAGCCCGGCGAATTCCCGCGGCTGTACGGCGTCTACCGCAGCCGACGCCAGGCGCAGCAGCGGCTGCGCGACATCGCCGGGCAGCATGCGCTGTGCCAGCGGGTGCTCGGGCTGGAGCCCGGCAGCGGGCGCTGCTTCGCTCACCAGCTGGGAGGCTGCCGCGGCGCCTGCTGCGGCGGCGAGGACCTCGAGCAGCACGCGCAGCGCGTGCACGACGCGCTGCAAGGCGAACGCCTGCGGGCCTGGCCCTACGCCGGGCCGCTGCTGCTGCGCGAAGTCAGCGCCGACGGGCAGCGCAGCCAGGTCCATGTGTTCGAGCACTGGCGCCATCTCGGCAGCGCCGACGACCAGGCCGGGCTGCGGCGGCTGCTCGGCGAGCGCCGGGCGGGTGGCGCGCTGGCCTTCGACCTCGACACCTACCGCCTGCTGCTCGGCCGGCTGGCCCGCCTGGACGCCGGCGCGGAGCAGGCGAATTCGCGTTTGTTCATCGAAACCGTCCAGGAAACAGGAGAACAGGGATATGAGTCTGCGCATGCGTGACATCCGCGGCCAGGTGGCCGTGATCACCGGGGCTTCCAGCGGCATCGGCGCCGCCGCGGCGCGCGCGCTGCACGCCGAGGGCATGCAGGTGGTGCTGGCCGCGCGCAACCGCGAGCGCATCCAGGCGCTGGCGAGGGAACTCGGCGACGGCGCGCTGGCGCTGCCCACCGACGTCGGCGACGCGGCACAGGTGGGCGCGCTGTTCGACCAGGTCAAGCAGCGCTTCGGCGGCCTCGACCTGCTGTGCAACAACGCCGGCGTCGGCTACCACGGCGCATTCGAGCACGGCGATGTCGAGCAGTGGAAGGCCACCATCGACACCAACCTGTGGGGGGTGCTGCACTGCACGCGCGCCGCCATCGGGCTGATGCGCGGACGCGAGGGCGCGATGATCAACACGGTCTCCAGCGTCGGCGGGCGCCGCGGCGTCGAGGGATGGGCGGTGTATTGCGCGACCAAGTTCGCGGTCGTCGGGCTGCACGACACCCTGCGCAAGGAACTCGGGCCGCAGGGAATCCGGGTTTCGCTGATCGAGCCCGGGTCGGTCTACACCGAATGGGGCTACAACGTCCCCGCCGAGCAGATGAAGGCGCGGCGCGACTCGGTGCAGGCGCTGCACGCCGAGGACATCGCCCAGGCACTGTTGTGGGCCTTCGCGCAGCCGGCGCACGTGAACGCGCTGGAGTCGCTGATCCTGCCGACGCGCCAGGTCGCGCTCTGAGATCGCGCCGCGCGGCCTCAGCCGCCCGGCGGGGCGCGCAGCTTGCGCCACAGGGTGCTGCGCGCGATGCCCAGGCGGGCGCACGCCAGCGCGCGGTCGCCCCCGCAGTCGCGCAGCGTGCGCTCGATGACCTCGCGCTCGGACTCGGCGCGGCGCTGCGCCAGCGGGCTGCCGCCGGCTGGCGCGTCGGCCGGGCGCGCCAGTTCGGGCAGCAGGTCGCGCAGCGCCTGCGCGCTGAGCGCCTCGGGGTCGAACGCGGCGGCGCAGGCCACGCGTTCGACCAGGTTCTCCAGTTCGCGCACATTGCCCGGCCAGGCGTAGGCCAGCGCCGCGTCCAGACATTGGCGCAGCACCCGCAGCAGATGCGGGCCGGCGGCCGGCGGCGCGGCGCCGCGCGCCAGCGCCTTGTCCAGCAGGTGCGAAGCCAGCGCGCGCAGGTCCTCGCGCCGCTCGCGCAGGCTCGGCAATTCCAGGCGCAGGATGTTCAGCCGGTAGTACAGGTCGCGCCGGAACTCCCCCGACTCGATTCGCGACGGCAGGTCGCGATGGGTGGCCGCGATCACCCGCACGTCCACCGGAGTCGGCTCGGTGGCGCCGATGCGCCAGATCTCGCGCTCCTGCAGGACGCGCAGCAACCGGGTCTGCAGCGGGACGGGCATGTCGCCGATTTCGTCCAGGAACAGCGTGCCGGTGTGGGCGGCCTCGAACAACCCGGGCTTGCCCGCCTTGCGCGCGCCGGTGAACGCGCCCTCCTCGTAGCCGAAGAGTTCGCTCTCCAGCAGGCCCTCGGGGAAGGCCGCGCAATTGACCGCGACGAAGGGCTGCGCGCGCCGCCGGCTGGCCGCGTGCATGCCCTGCGCGAACAGCTCCTTGCCGGTTCCGCTCTCGCCCACGATCAGCACCGTGGCTTCGCTGCGCGCGAAGCGCTGCGCCTGCTCGCGCGCCCGCTGCATCGGCAGGCTGTCGCCGACCAGGTCGGACAGCCGCCAGCGCGTGGCCAGCGCCGCCGGGCGCGCGCGCGAGCGCAGGCTGCGGTCGACGCGCTGGATGGTCGCCGGGTCCTGGCAGGTCAGCACGGCGCCGGTACGCACCCCGCGCTCGACGATCGGCGAACGGCTGACCACCAGCGTCTGAGCGCGAAAGCGCACGATGTCGTCGGCCTGCTCGGTGCCGTCGCGCAGCGCGGCGGCCAGGCTGAACTCCGGCGCCACTTCCCCCAGCACCCGACCCAGCAGCTGCTGGCGTCCGCGGCCGAGCAGCCGCTGCATCGGCGGGTTCACGGCCTCGATGCGTTCACCTTCGTCGACCGCGACCACGCCGTCGCGCAACTGCTCGAGGATGGTGTTCAGGCGCTCGCGCTTGGCGGCGGCGATGCGCGCGGCGCGGGCGACCTCGACCGCGTCGTCGATCGCCGCCCGCACCGCGTCGTGGGAGTACAGCAGCACGCCGCGCATGCCCATCTGCTCGGCCAGGTCCAGCACCATGCCCGGCGCCACGACGACCTCGATGCCGGCATCGCGCAGTTCGCGCACGCAGGCCGCCGCATCGGCCTCGCTGTGGTAGCTGCGCTGCACGATGTGCAGCGCGAAGTCGCGGCTGAAGCGCTCGACCTCGCTGCTGATCGAGCCGAAGCTGACCAGCGCGATGCGCTGCGAGATGCTGCGCGCGCGGGCCAGCGCGAGCATCAGGTCGAAGCCGCCGACCTTGACCAGCACCACCGGCAACTCGGTGCGGCTGCGCAGGAAGTCCCCGTGCAACCCGGCCGCGACCAGCACGTCGACCCCGTGCGCGGAGCGCCGCGCCTCGATTTCCGCCAGCGCTTCGTCGAAACCCCGGTCGACCACGTCGACCCGCGCCCGCTGCGCGTATTCGGGCGCCACTTCGTGCAACAGCTGCTTCAGGCGCAGGAACCCGATGGCCAGGATGCGCGGCGGGGATTCGGGAATCGGGGCGAGAGCGGACATGGCTTGCTGCGGCTGCGACCGGAACTGCATTGTTTCATCCCTGCGACGCATTTTCCAGTTTTGCAACGAACCACCCGGGCCGCGCCCCGAAGCGGCTTGCCGGCGACGCATGGCACGCTCCTTGCTGCTGACAGCGCGCCCCCTCTTTCTCCCGCGACTGCCATGAAATCTCCCGGATCCCTGTTCCGTACCGCGCTGGCCGAGGAAAGCCCGCTGCAAGTCATCGGCGCCATCAACGCCAACCATGCCCTGCTCGCGCAGCGCGCGGGCTACCGCGCGATCTACCTGTCGGGCGGCGGGGTCGCCGCCGGTTCGCTGGGCATGCCCGACCTGGGAATCAACACCCTCGACGACGTGCTGACCGACGTGCGCCGCATCACCGACGTGTGCGACCTGCCGCTGCTGGTGGACATCGACACCGGATTCGGCCCCAGCGCCTTCAACATCGCGCGCACGGTCAAGAGCCTGATCAAGTTCGGCGCCGCGGCGTGCCACATCGAGGACCAGGTCGGCGCCAAGCGCTGCGGCCACCGCCCCGGCAAGGAGATCGTCCCGTCGCAGGAAATGGCCGATCGGGTGAAAGCCGCGACCGACGCCCGCACCGACTCCGCGTTCTTCGTCTTCGCCCGCACCGATGCCATCGCCGTCGAGGGCGTGGAGCCGGCGATCGAGCGCGCGCTGGCTTGCGTCGAGGCCGGCGCCGACGGCATTTTCGCCGAGGCGGTACCGGACCTCGCGACGTACCGGCGATTCGTCGAGGAACTGAAGGTGCCTGTGCTGGCCAATATCACCGAATTCGGCAAGACGCCGCTGTTCACGGTGGCCGAACTCCGCTCGGCGGGAGTCGGCGTGGTGCTCTACCCGCTGTCGGCGTTCCGCGCGATGAACAAGGCCGCGGAAGCGGTCTACGAGACCATCCGCCGCGAGGGCAGCCAGCGCAGCGTGCTGGCTACCATGCAGACTCGGGAAGAACTGTACGACCGCATCGGCTACCACCTGTACGAACAGCGGCTGGACCAGATGTTCGCCGCGCGCCACGACTCGCCCTAAATCGCAAGGAGCACTCGCCATGTCAGACACCGCCATCCCCGGTTTCAAGCCCAAGAAGTCCGTCGCGCTGTCGGGAACGGTCGCCGGCAACACCGCGATCTGCACCGTCGGCCGCACCGGCAACGACCTGCACTACCGTGGCTACGACATCCTCGACCTGGCCGAAACCTGCGAATTCGAGGAAATCGCCCATCTGCTGGTGCACGGCAAGCTGCCCAACGCGGCCGAGCTGGCCTCCTACAAGACGCGGCTGAAGGCCATGCGCGGCCTGCCGCAACCGCTGCGCCAGGCGCTGGAGGCGCTGCCGGCGGCCAGCCATCCGATGGACGTGATGCGCACCGGCGTGTCGGTGCTGGGCTGCACCCTGCCGGAGAAGGACGACCACAACCTGCCGGGCGCGCGCGACATCGCCGACCGCCTGATGGCCAGCCTGGGCTCGATGCTGCTGTACTGGTACCACTACAGCCACAACGGCCGGCGCATCGAGGTGGAGACCGACGACGACTCGATCGGAGGCCATTTCCTGCACCTGCTGCACGGCGCGCGCCCGTCGGAACTTGGGGTGCGCGCGATGCACACCTCGCTGATCCTGTACGCCGAGCACGAGTTCAACGCCTCGACCTTCACGTCGCGCGTGGTGGCCGGCACGGGCTCGGACATGTACTCGGCCATCACCGGGGGGATCGGCGCGCTGCGCGGACCCAAGCACGGCGGAGCCAACGAGGTGGCCTACGAGATCCAGAGCCGCTACGCCTCGCCCGACGAGGCCGAGGCCGACATCCGCCGACGCGTCGAGGCCAAGGAAGTGGTGATCGGCTTCGGCCACCCGGTCTACACGGTCAGCGACCCGCGCAACAAGGTGATCAAGGGGGTCGCCAGGCGGCTGAGCGAGGACCAGAAGGACATGCGGCTGTTCGCGATCGCCGAACGCCTGGAGAGCGTGATGTGGGACATCAAGAAGATGTTCCCCAACCTGGACTGGTTCTCCGCGGTCAGCTACCACCTGCTGGGCGTGCCGACGGCGATGTTCACCCCG
>JAKBBQ010000377.1 GCA_021808405.1 Pseudomonadota bacterium
GGACCAGAGCCCGCAGGCGCGCGCCTGGGCCGAGCGCTTCTACAAGGAGCGCCACGTGATGCCCACCTTCATCCAGGCCGGCGACTACTCGGCCGTGATGACCTACCTGAAGGCGGTGAAGGCGGCCGGCACGACCAACGGACCGAAGGTCATGGCCGAACTGCGCAAGATGAAGGTCAACGACATGTTCATGCACGACGGCTACATGGCTCCGAACGGGCTGATGGTGCACGACATGTACCTGGCCCAGGTGAAGACCCCGGCGCAGTCGAAGGGCGAATGGGACCTGTACAACATCGTGCAGAAGATCCCGGGCCCCGAGGCTTTCGGGCCGATCGCCGACTACGGCTGCCCGCTGGCCAAGTGACGTGACGTGACTGCGCGACGCGGGCGCGGCCCGCGTCGCGCGCTGCGCGCGCGGCCGCCGGCCGCGCGATGCGCCTACGGAGGTCTTGCTTGACGGATCTTTTCGGTTTCCCGCTGCCGTTGCTGCTGGGCCAGCTGATTCTGGGCCTGGTCAACGGCGCCTTCTACGCCATGCTGTCGCTCGGGCTCGCCGTGATCTTCGGGCTGATGGACGTGGTGAATTTCGCGCACGGCGCCTTTTTCATGATGGGCGCGATGCTGGCGTGGATCGGCGGCCAGTATCTGGGCCTGAGCTACTGGTGGGTGCTGGTGCTGTCGCCGCTGGCGCTGGCGCTGTTCGGCATGCTGGTCGAGCGGCTGCTGCTGCGGCGCCTGCGCGGCATGGACCCGATCTACGGGCTGCTGCTGACCTTCGGGCTGACCCTGCTGCTGGAGGGTGGATTTCGCTCGGCCTTCGGCGTCGCCGGCCAGCCCTTCAACGCGCCGCCGCAGCTGGGCGGGGTGCTGAACCTGGGCTTCATGTTCCTGCCCGTCTACTACGCCTTCGCGGTCGTGGCCAGCGTGCTGATGTGCCTGCTGACGTGGCTGCTGATCGAGCGCACGCGCCTGGGCTCGTACCTGCGCGCGGGCACCGAGAACCCGGCGCTGGTGCAGTGCTTCGGCATCAATCTTCCTCTGCTGGTGACCCTGACCTTCGGCTTCGGCGCGGCGCTGGCCGGGCTGGCCGGGGTGCTGGCGGCCCCGGTGATCCAGGTGTCGCCGTTGATGGGCTCGAACCTGATCATCACCGTGTTCGCGATCGTGGTCATCGGTGGCATGGGTTCGGTGGGGGGGTCGATCGTCTCGGGGCTTGTGCTCGGAGTGGTCGAGGGCTTGACCAAGGTGCTGTACGCACCCATGGCCAACACCGTGGTGTTCGTGCTGATGGCCGTCGTGCTGACGGTGCGGCCGACGGGGCTGTTCGGGAGGCAGCGATGAGAGGCAAGCTGCTGCCGTGGGTGCTGCTGGCGCTGGTCGCCGCGGCGCCGTGGCTGGGCCTGTATCCGGTGCTGGGCATGCGCATCATGTGCTTCGCGCTGCTGGCCTGTGCCTTCAACCTGCTGGCCGGCTACGGCGGGCTGATCTCCTTCGGCCACGCGGCCATGTTCGGCGGCGCCGGCTACATCGCCGGCGAGGCGCTGACGCAGTGGCATCTGCCGACCCCCGTGGGCTTGCTGCTGGGGGTGGCGTTCGCGCTGGCCATCGGCCTCGGCATGGGCCTGCTGGCGGTACGCCGGCACGGCATCTACTTCTCGATGATCACGCTGGCGCTGGCGCAGATCGTCTACTTCTACTTCCTGCAGGCCCCGTTCACCGGCGGCGAGGACGGCTTGCAGGGCATCCCGCGCGGGACCCTGCTGGGTCTGTCGCTGCAGTCCGACCGCGTGATGTACGAGTTCGTGCTGGTGCTGGTCGCGGCCAGCTGGTGGTTCCTGCGGCGCATCAACCGCTCGCCCTTCGGGCAGATCCTGCGCGCGGCGCGCGAGAACGAGCCGCGCCTGATCTCGCTGGGCTACAACGCCGCGCGCTACAAGCTGGGCGTGTTCCTGCTGTCGGCGGCCTTCGCCGGGCTGGCCGGTGCGCTGAAGGCGCTGGTGATGGGTTTCGAGACCCTCGACGACGTGCACTGGGGCACCTCGGGACTGGTGATCCTGATGACCCTGGTCGGCGGCCTGGGCACCGACTTCGGTCCGGTGCTGGGGGCGCTGATCATCACCGTGCTGGAGGACAAGATCGGGCTGGTCGCGCGCACCCTCGTGCACCTGACGGGCGTGGAGTGGTTCTCCCACATCAGCGATTCCGTGGGCATGGTGATCGGCGGAATCTTCGTGCTGTGCGTGATGCTGTTCCGCCGCGGCATCATCGGAGAGCTTGCGGCGCGCCTGGCGCCGCGACGCGACGCCGGTTGAGTCCGCGCCGAGCGCCCCACGCGGGCGCGGCTCTCAGCCAGCCTGCTGCTGCGCGGCGGCAGCCGCTGCCGGGGGCAGCGGGCGCGACACCAGCACCTTGTCGATGCGCTTGGCGTCCATGTCGACGACCTCGAAGCGCCAGCCTTCCCAGTCGATCAGGTCGCCGGTGTGGGGAAGCCGGGCCAGCAGCAGCATCAGCATGCCTGCGAGGGTGTTGTAGCGGGCCTTCTCTTCCTCGGGCAGCGTGCGCAGTCCGAGCCTGTCCTTCAGGTCGGCCACCGGGATCAGGCCGTCGAGCAGCCAGGAGCCGTCCTCGCGCTGCACCGCCCACGGTTCTTCCGAAGGGTGGCTCTTGAATTCGCCGGCGATGGCCTCGAGGATGTCCTGCACGGTGACGATGCCCAGGGTCTGGCCGTACTCGCCCACCACCAGCGCGGTGTGA
Source organism: Pseudomonadota bacterium (assembly GCA_021808405.1). GTDB lineage: Bacteria > Pseudomonadota > Gammaproteobacteria > Burkholderiales > Burkholderiaceae_C > Thiomonas_A. The sequence continues at coordinate 2,758 of JAKBBQ010000377.1, forward strand.
TCGGGGCTTTGCTTGAAGGTCT
>JAKBBQ010000069.1 GCA_021808405.1 Pseudomonadota bacterium
CGGCCCGGACCAGTACCGCGTGGCTCGGGTGTGGCTGATCACCGACAACGGGCCGGTCAATCCCGGGGTGCTGGCGCCGGCCGCGGGCACCGTGATGCTGCGCGCCGACCCGGCCGAACTGCGCCGTTGGCTGCCGCTGTCCGGAGGCGACGCCCTGCAGGGGCCGATGTGGCTGGTCGACCCGCTGGGCAACCTGATGCTGCGTTTTCCCAGCGGGTTTGATCCCTTGCGCGCACTGGGGGTTTTCAGCAAGTTGTTGTACAACACCCAGCCGTGGAAGTCGCTGCGCTTGCAGCCGCTGCCGGCCAGTCCGCAAGCGAAGCCAGCCGTCCCGGCGAGGAATGCATGATGAGCCACCCGCTTCCCCCCAACCTGATCACCATCTACCAGGCTCGTCCCGAGGTCTGGCTGTTCTCGCTGCACTGGCTGCAGGCGGCCGTCTGGCTGGTCGGCCTGCTGTTGGTGGTGTGGGCCGGCCTGCGCATGCGCTGGCCCAGGCTGGTCGCGCTGCTGGTGTTCCTGACCATGGACCTGGTGATGTTCGGCGCCTTCGTTCGCCTGACCGATGCCGGGCTGGGTTGCCCCGACTGGCCCGGGTGCTACGGCAGGCTGACCCCGGTGCAGGCCCACGCGCAGATCCACCAGGCGGTGGTCGAGGAGGGAGGGACCGGCGGCAATGTCAGCCCGTTCAAGGCCTGGGTGGAGATGATCCACCGATACGTCGCCACGGTGATCGGCGCGCTGATCACCGTGATGGCCGCCCGGGCGCTGTGGGCGCGCAGGCACCGACAGGCGATCCGGCTGGGGCTGCCGTTCGGGCTGCTGGCCTGGGTCATCGTCCAGGGGATGTTCGGTGCCTGGACGGTGACCCTGTTGCTCAAGCCGCTGATCGTGACCCTGCACCTGATGGGGGGGATCGTGCTGCTGCTGCTGGCGGCGTGGTTCTGGATGCGCCAGCGCACCGACGCGCAGCCGCTGGCGGCCGGCAGCGCGGCGCGGGTGCTCAGCCTGGTGGCGCTCGGCGGGCTGCTGGTGCAGATCTTCCTCGGCGGCTGGGTCAGCACCAACTACGCCGCGCTGGCCTGCACGGGCTTTCCGACCTGCAACGGCAGCTTCCACCCCGATGCCAACTGGAGCGCGGGCTTCAGCATGTGGCGCAACCTCGGCCGCATGCCCGACGGCACCTCGATCCCCCTGCAGGGCCTGGTGGCCATCCAGTGGGCGCACAGGTTGTTCGCGGTCGTCGCGTCGGTGCTGATCCTGGCCGCGGCCGCGGCGCTGGCCCGCCACCGCCCGCTGCGCCGCCTGGCCGGGTGGCTGACCTTCGCGCTGGTGCTGCAGATCGCGCTGGGTGCCAGCCTGGTGCTGCTGCAGCATCCGCTGCTGCCGGCGGTGGCCCACAATGGCGTGGCGGCGTGGATGGTGCTGCTGCTGACGATCGCGGCCTGGCGCGCCTCCGGGCCGCGCGTCGCGCAGGCGGCGGCGCAAGCCGCGCAGCCGGCACCGGCAATCTCCGGCCTGGGAGTCGAGCGATGAAAACCGAAAGCCTCAGTCAACCTACGGGCCCATGGCGCCTGGCCGGGCAGTTCTACGCCCTGACCAAGCCGCGGGTGGTGCAGCTGATCGTGTTCTGCGCGGTGATCGGGATGTTCCTTTCCCGGCCGGGACTTCCGCACTGGCGGCCGCTGGTGTTCGCGACCCTGGGCATCTGGCTGGTCGCCAGCGCCGCGGCAGCGTTCAACTGCCTGGTGGAGCAGAAGATCGATGCGGTGATGCGCCGCACGGCCTGGCGGCCCTCGGCGACCGGGGAGTTGGGCTCGCTGCCCATCGTGGTTTTTTCCGCGCTGCTGTGCGGACTCGGCATGCTGCTGCTGTACACCGAGGTCAACCCGCTGACCATGTGGCTGACCTTCGGCACCTTCATCGGCTACGCGGTGATCTACACGGTGCTGCTCAAGCCGGCGACCCCGCAGAACATCGTCATCGGCGGCGCTTCCGGGGCGATGCCCCCGGTGCTGGGCTGGGCGGCGATGACCAACACGGTCTCGCCGGAGGCGATGATCCTGTTCCTGATCATCTTCCTGTGGACTCCGCCGCACTTCTGGTCGCTCGCCCTGTATCGCACCGAGGACTATCGCAAGTCCGGACTGCCGATGCTGCCGGTGACCCATGGCTCCGAATACACCCGGCTGCAGGCCCTGCTGTACACCGTGCTGCTCACCGCGGTCAGCCTGATGCCCTGGGCGATGCACAGCGCCGGGCTGATCTACGCCGCCAGCGCGCTGCTGCTCGGCGGGGTGTTCCTGGGCTACGCGTGGCAGCTGTTGCGGCGCTACAGCGATGCGCTGGCGCGGGCGATGTTCCGCTATTCCATCGTCTACCTGTCGCTGCTGTTCGCGGCGATGCTGGTGGACCATTACCTGCCGCTGTAGGCGGCGTGCGCCGGGGGGCGCTGGCCGGAGTCGCGATGGGCGGCTATGTCGGACGCTTCGCCCCCTCGCCCAGCGGGCCGCTGCATGCCGGCTCGCTGGTCGCCGCGCTGGGCTCGTGGCTGGACGCGCGATGCGCCGGCGGGACCTGGCTGGTGCGCATCGAGGATGTCGACACCCGGCGCTGCGTGGCCGGCGCCGACCGCGTGATCCTGCGCCAACTGGCGGCCTGCGGGCTGCGTCCCGACGGCGTGGTGCTGCACCAGGCGGCGCGCGGCGCGGTCTACGAGCAGGCGCTGCAGCGCCTGCTCGAGCGGCGCGACGCCTACCCGTGCAGCTGTTCGCGTCGCGATATCGAGGCGGCCGCAGCGGTGCCCGGCAGCGCCGGCCTGCGCGTGTACCCCGGCACCTGCCGCGACGGCGCGCGCGGCGCGCCGCGCGCCTGGAGGATGCGCCTGCCGCAAGGCGAGGCGGCGCGCGTGCGCTGGCACTGCGCGCGGCTCGGGCCGCAGGTGCAACGGGTCGACCGCGAGGTCGGCGACTTTGTCCTCAAGCGCGCCGACGGCGACTGGGCCTACCAGCTGGCGGTGGTCGTCGACGACGCCGCGCAGGGGGTCAGCGATGTCGTGCGGGGCGAGGACCTGGCCGATTCCACCGCGCGCCAGATGCTGCTGCAGCGGGCGCTGGGCTTGCCGACGCCGCGCTACCTGCACCTGCCGCTGCTGCGCGATCGCGCTGGGCGCAAGGTCTCCAAAAGCGAAGGCGCGGCCGCGTTGCGCCCGGGGGTGCAGGCGCTGCGCGATGCCGCCGCGATCCTCGGCCTGCGAGTCGACGCCGCGACGCCGCAGCGGCTGCTGCTGCAGGCCTTGCACCAGTGGCCAGGGCGGCTGCGGGCGTGGCAGGAGGCCGCAGCGCAGCACCAGCCGGACTGCGGCTGACGCGGCCGCCGCAGGCCCTTACTTGGTCGCTGCCGCCGGCTTGCCGCCGAGCAGCGCGGCCACCTTGCGGCGCGCGCGGATGTTGCCGCCGTTCGCGCGGCTGGTCGTCGACGAGCTTGGCTGCTCCCAGGCCGGCTGGGCATTCGGGTCCGCCTCGTAGGGCTTGTCGAACCAGGGGTCCTTCGCCGCGTGGCGCGCCGCGCTGGCGTGGCGGGGAGACGACTCGATGGCGCCGGAATCGCGCGGCGCGCGCGGCAGCCGGCGCGGCGCGCGCACCTCGAGTTCGCGCGCGTCCAGCTTGCGCTTGATCAGCTTCTCGATGTCGGCGAGTCCCCGGGCGTCGCGCTCGCAGGCCAGGGTGATCGCCAGTCCCGAGGCGCCCGCGCGGCCGGTGCGGCCGATGCGGTGCACGTAGTCCTCGGCGTTGAAGGGAACGTCGTAGTTGATCACCCCGGGCAGCTCGACGATGTCCAGCCCGCGCGCGGCCACGTCGGTGGCCACCAGCACCTCGACCTCGTTGCGCTTGAAGGCGTCGAGGGTGGCCAGGCGCTCGGCCTGCGACTTGTCGCCGTGCATGGCCTGGGCCTTCAGCCCGTCGTGCTGCAGCATGCGCGCCAGGCGCCCGGCACCCAGCCGGCTGTTGACGAACACGATGGTCTGCCGCAGGTCATGGTCGCGCAGCACCTGCAGCAGCGCCGCATGCTTCAGATCCTCGGCCACCTTGTAGAGGAGCTGCTCGACGTTGGTCGCGGTGGCGTTGGGTCGGGCGACCTCGACGGTCACCGGATCGTGCAGGTAGCTCTGCGCCAGGCGTCGGATCTCCGGCGAGAAGGTCGCCGAGAACAGCAGCGTCGTGCGTTGCGCGGGGAGGTAGGCCAGGATGCGCTGCAGGTCGGGAAGGAAGCCGATGTCGAGCATGCGGTCGGCTTCGTCGAGCACGACGAACTGCACCTGCGACAGGGTCACGTTGCGCGCTTCCAGGTGGTCGAGCAGCCGCCCGGGAGTGGCCACCAGCACCTCGACCCCCTGGCGCAGCGCGGCGGTCTGCGGCGCCATGTCGATTCCGCCGAACACGCAGGCACTGCGCAGCGGCGTGTGGCGGGCGTAGGCGTGCGCGTTGGCGTAGACCTGGTCGGCCAGTTCGCGCGTGGGCGCCAGGATCAGCGCGCGCACCGGATGGCGCGCCGGCGACACGCTGGTGCTGGCCAGCGGCAGCAGGCTTTGCAGGATGGGCAGCGCGAAGGCGGCCGTCTTGCCGGTTCCGGTCTGCGCCGCGCCCATCATGTCGCGCCCGGCCAGCACGACCGGGATCGCCTGCTGCTGGATCGGGGTCAGGGTCTCGTAGCCCATGTCGGCTACCGCGCGCAGCAGTCGCGGGTCCAGCGCCAGGTCGCTGTAGCGCTGCGCCGGCGCGGCCGGGCTCGCTTGGGCGGGATCGTTCATCGTGTCGTGTTCCAGGGATAGGGGGCCGCAGCGCCTGTCGGCGCGGCTGCACCGCTTGTCGTTCGCCCCCGGGGAGACATCGCGCAGGGCCGGGGGCCAGCCTTGCGCGGCAGCGCCACTCAACGTATGCCCAGCAGCTTGTGGGTCTGCAGGCTCAAGCGCCAGCGCGGATCGCTCAGGCAGCGCTGCAGCGCCCAGGCGGTGTTCTCGTCCAGCCGCGGGCCATCCATCGGTTGCAGCAGGTGTTGCCGGAAGTCCAGTCCGGCCAGTTCATCCAGGTCGAGCCCGTCCTGCGGCACGACCACCTTGAGTTCTTCTCCGCTGCGTTGCCGCAGCGCAACGCCGGCCTTCGGGCTGACGCAAATCCAGTCGACCCCGGGCGGGACCTCGATGCTGCCGTTGGTCTCCACCGCGATGCGCATGCCCGTTCGATGCAGGCAGTCGATCAGTTCGCCGTCGACCTGCAGCATCGGCTCGCCGCCGGTGAGCACGCACAGCGCGCCGGGCGCAGCGCGCGGCCAGCGCGCTACCACGGCCTGCGCAAGCTGCATCGCGTCGGCGAAGCGCCCACCGCCGTCGCCGTCGGTGCCGACAAAGTCGGTATCGCAGAACCTGCAGATCGCCTGTTCCCGGTCCTGTTCACGTCCCGACCACAGGTTGCAGCCGGCGAAGCGGCAGAACACGGCCGGCATGCCGGCCTGGGCGCCCTCGCCCTGCAGGGTGTAGAAGATTTCCTTGACCGAATAGGTCATGCCTCAGGCGTTGCAGCTCGCATGCATCCGCCATTATCCCACGGATGGCTTGTGCGCTGCAGCAGGCGGGCAAGCCAACGCCGTGCCTGCGCGTCCGAGCCCCCGGCTGGGGAGGGTGCGCACGGGCACGGCGGCATGCCTTGCACCGGTCCGCGGCGGCTTGCCGCGGCAGCCTTCAGCGCTGGTAGACGATGTCGGTGCGGCGGTTCTCGGCGTAATCGGCCGCGGTGTGGCCCATGGCCTTCGGCCGCTCCTTGCCGAAGCTGATGGCTTCCATCTGCGAAGGCTTGGCGCCCAGCAGTTCCATCGCGTTCATCACCGCGTCGGCGCGCTTCTGGCCCAGCGCCAGGTTGTATTCGCGGCTGCCGCGAGCGTCGGTGTTGCCCTGCAGTTGCACGTGGGACGCCGGGTGGCCGACCAGGTATTGGGCGTTGTCCTCGATCACCGGGCGGTACTTGCTCTCGATGTTGTACTTGTCGAAAGCGAAGTACACGCTGCGGGGCACGTTGGGCGCCGGGCCGAGATTGCTCTCGACCGGAGCCTGCACCGCGGCGACGTTGCTTTGCGCGGCGTTGGCGTTGTTTCCGCTCGGCTGGGTGGCAGCCTGCATCGGGGCATTCGGCTTGCTGCTGGAGGCGCAGCCGCCCAGGGTACCGAGCACGGCCAGCACCAGCACGGCCGGAGCGGTGGACAACAGGTGACGCTTCATCAGAATCCCCTTGATTAGGAATGAATGGTTGGGTATGCGAGGCAACAAGCTAGGGGACGTCGAACGACGGCCCCGACAACACGAAACGGGCGGGCCTGACCGACCAAGCGCGCAACAAGCCCCCGCAGGAGCATAAGCCTCCCCATCGCCAAACGCGAATCCCGCGCAGGCCGTTGACGCGCTTTTGTATCGAATATCGTCGGTTGTGACAACAGGCAACAACAGCCGGCCATCCGCTGGGGTTTCAGCGCGGAGCGTCGGGTTGCGCGCCCGGCGCGGCCTGGGCGAACGCGGGGATCTCCAGGCAGGCCGCCTCGATGTCGAGCAGCCGCGGCCAGCGCGCCAGGTCGACGCCGAAACGCCGCGCGGAGGTCATCTGCGGCACCAGGTAGACGTCGGCCAGGCTGGGCGCATCGCCGAAGCAAAGCCGCCCGCGCGAAGCCTCGGCCGCCAGCATCCGCTCGATGGCGTCGAAGGCGGCGCCGATCCAGCGCCCCGCCCAGGCATTCAACGCCGGGGTGTCGCAGTGCAACTCGTTCTTGAGGTAATCCAGCACCCGCCGGTTGTGCAGCGGGTGCACGTCGCAGCCGATGATCGCGGCCAGCGCGCGCACCCTGGCGCGCTGCAGGGGATCGCGCGGCAGCAGCGGAGGTTGCGGGTAGCTCTCCTCCAGCCATTCGATGATCGCCGGCGACTGGATCAGCACCTGGCCATCGACTTCCAGCGCCGGCACCAGCCCCTGGGGATTGAGCGCGCGGTACTGCGCGGAGAACTGCTCGTCGTGCAGCAGGTCGACCGCCACGTACTCCGGCTGCAGCGACTTCAGCGCCAGCGCGATGCGCAGGCGATGCGAGGTACCGCTGCGGAAGTAGTTGTAGAGCTTCATCACCGCGCCTCCAGCTGCAGGCGGATCTCGCCGACCCCTTCGATGCTGCCCTCGATCAGCTGGCCCGCGAGCACCGCGCCGACGCCTTCGGGAGTGCCGGTATAGATCAGGTCGCCGGCGCGCAGGTGGTAGAGGGTGGAGAGGTCGGCGATGAGTTCGCGCACCCCCCAGATCATTTGCGAAAGGTCCGAATCCTGGCGCGTCTTCCCGTCCAGGCGCAACTCGATGCGCCCGCGCTCGAGCACCCGGCCCGGCATCGGCACGATCGGCGAGATCACCGCCGAATCCTCGCAATCCTTCGCGGTGTCCCACGGCTTGCCCTGGTCGCGCGCCGCCAGTTGCAGGTCGCGCCGGGTCATGTCCAGCCCGCAGGCGTAGCCGTAGATCAGGCTTGGCGCCTGCTCGACCGCAACCTCCGATCCGCCTGCGCCGAGAGCGACCACGAGTTCCATCTCGTGCTGGTAGTTCGAGGTCGACTGGGGATACGGCGCGCCGGATCCCGAGGCCAGCAGCGCGGTGGGAGACTTGGTGAAGTAGAACGGGCGGTCGCGCCGGGGGTCGACCGGACGCCCCATTTCCGCGGCATGGGCGCGGTAGTTGCGCCCGACGAAGAACAGCCGTTGCACCGGAAAGCGGGCGGCGTGGCCCTGCACGGCCACCGCGGCGGGTTCCGGCGGCGTCCACAGGTAGCTGGAAGAGGTCATCACGAGTCCTGGGCTGCGGCGCGGCGCGACGGGCCGCGCAACCTCCGAAAGCTTAATCCCGCCGCGCATCCGGCGGCGCGCCCGCGCCGGGCTGCTCGGCGCAGCGCTGGCTGTAGCGCGCGCGCAGCCCGCCGCCCTCGCGGTTGGCCAGGCTGAGCCTGCCGCCGAGGTTGGCGGCGATGTTGCTCATGATGGTCAGCCCGAGGCCGCTGCCGCCCTCCTCGCTGTCGCGCTGCAATCGGTTGAAGGGCTCGAAGGCCCGATCCATCTGCGCCTCGGGGATTCCCGGGCCGTTGTCCTCGACGTCGAGATGCGTCCACTGCGAGCCGTCGGCCTCGCGGCCGCTGGAGCAGCCCAGGTCGACGCGCCCGCCGACCGGGGTGTAGCGCAAGGCGTTGTCGACGGCATTGCGCAGCAGGGTGTAGAGCTGGGTGCGGTCGGCGAGGATCGCCTGCCCGGCGTTGCGGTCGATCCCCAGGTCGATGCGGCGGGCCTGCGCCAGCGGCAGCAGGTCCTCGAGCACGTCGCGCAGCACCCGTCCGGGATCGACCCGTTCGCGCCTTCCGGCCGGGTCGGACTGGGCGCGCGCCAGGCTGAGCAACTGCTCGACCACCGAGCGCGTGCGCGTCAGCCCGGCCTGCAGCCCGCGCAGGCGCTCGCGCGCCTCGGCCCCCAGCTCGAGGTGCTCGAGGTTCTGCGCCTGCAGCGTGAGCGCGGCGATCGGGGTGCGCAGTTCGTGCGCGGCATCGGCCACGAAGCGGCGCTCGCGCTCGACCAGCGCCCCCAGCCGCGCGAGCAGCCCGTTGATGGAGGCGACGAAGGGGCGCAGTTCGCGCGGCACCTCGGCGGTCGGCAAGGCGTCCAGCCGCAGCCCGTCGGCGGCGTCGACGCGGGCGGCCAGCCGCAGCAGCGGACGCAGCGCGCGCCGCACCACCACCGCCGCCAGCAGCGCCAGCAGCGGGATCAGCGACAGCAACGGGAACAAGGTGCGCTGCGCGCTGGCGATGGCCGCGTCCGAGCGCAGGTCGGTGCGTTGCGCGACCGCGATCGCTCCGGCCGGGTCGGCGCGCACGTAGACCCGCCAGCGGTGGCCGGAGGCGCGCACCACGTGCATGCCCGGCGCCAGCCGCAGCGGCAGCGCCAGCCCGCCGGGCGCGCCCAGGCGCTGCACGACAATGCGCGCGTCGCGGTCGATTTCGCCGTCGCCCGGAACCAGCACGCCGGAGGGCAACTGCACGCCGCCGCGCACCAGCGCGGCCACCTGGCGCAATTGCGCGTCCTGCAGCTGATTGGCCTCGAAGTAGCCCAGCAGGTAGGAAACCGCGGTCGTCGTCACGCCGACGGCGACGACGATCACCGTGGTCCACAGCCACAGGCGGCGCAGCAGCGATTGCCTCGCCCAGTGGCGCAGCGCGGCCAGCGGCTTCATGCGTCGGGCATCGCCGGCGGCGGCTCCGCGGCGCGGCGCTCGACCACCCAGCCGACTCCGCGCACGTTGCTGATCGCATCGGCGCCGAGCTTCTTGCGGATGCCGTGGATCAGGTATTCCACCGCGTTGCTCTCGACTTCCTCGTTCCAGCCGTAGATCAGGTTCTCCAGGTCGTCGCGCGACAGCACCGCGCCGGGGCGCAGCAGCAGAGCGTGCATCAGCGAATACTCGCGCGCGGTCAGGCGCACCGTGGTGCCGCGGAAGCTGGCCATGCGCGTTGCCGGGTCCAGGCTGACCGCGCCGTTGCTCAGCACGGCCTGCGCCTGGCCGCCCTTGCGCCGCGCCACCGCGCGCAGGCGGGCGAGCAGCTCGCCGACGTCGAAGGGCTTGATCAGGTAGTCGTCGGCGCCGAGGTCCAGGCCGCGGATGCGGTCGTCGACGCCGTCGCGGGCCGTGACGATGATCACCGGAAGGTTGTAGCCGGCGCGCCGCACCGCCTGCAGCACGCCCAGGCCGTCGCGCCTGGGCAGCCCGAGGTCGAGCAGCAGCACTTCGTAGGGCGTCGACTGCACCGCGGCCAGCGCGGCATCGCCGTCGAGCACCCAGTCCACCGCGTGGGTGGCGTCGCGCAGCGCCTGCTGGGTTGCCGCGCCCAGCATGCGGTCGTCCTCAACCAGCAGGATCCTCATCGCCGATCTCCAGCGCTCGCGGGCCTCGGAGTTCCTCCGCCAGATTGCCGCCCAGCCTGGCGAACAGCGCAGGCATGACCAGCAGTACCAGCGGCAACTGTACCGCCAGCCCCGCGATGATGGCCACCGCCAGCGGCTGCTGCATCGCCGAGCCCTGGCCGATGGCCAGCGCCAGCGGCAGCAGCGTCAGGATGGCGGCGATGGTGGTCATGGCGATCGGGCGCATGCGGTTCACCCCGGCCTGCACCAGCGCGTCGTGCAGCGCGATGTCCGGGGTCCGCCTCTGCAGATCCTTGACCTCGCTGAAGTAGAAGATGGCCACCTCGGTGACAATGCCCACGATCATGGTCATGCCCATCATCGCCGAGATGTTGAGCTCCACGCCGCCGACCCACAACCCCACGAACACCGCCGGCAGGGCCAGCAGCGGCATCGCCAGGATGCTCAGCGCGACGCGAAAGCGCTCGTACAGGAAGAGCAGCAGCAGGAACACCAGCAGCACCGCGGCGGCCAGCACCTGCAGCAGCCCCCGGAACGCGATGCGCTGCTGCCTGTACAGGCCGCCGAGCTGGATGTAGACCCCGGGCGGGTAGAAGCCCCGCGCGTCGATGATCCTCTTCACCGCGGCGACCGTCGAGCCGAGGTCGCGGCCGCTGATGCGCGCGGTCACCGCGGCCATGCGCTTGAGGTTCTCGCGGATGACCTCGGGCTGGCCGGTCAGCACCGACACCTTCGCCACCTCGTCCAGCCGGAACACATGGCCGTCGGGGGCGCGCAGCGGCAGCGCCTCGATCGACTGCGGGGTGCGCCTCAGCGACGCCGAATCCCACACGCGCACGCCCACCATCTTCGGGCCCTGCTCGATCTGCGTGGCCACGCTGCCGCCGATCAGCGCGGCCAGCTGCGCCTGCACCTGCCGCGCATCGACCCCCTGCAGCGCCATGCGCGTCGGATCGAGCCGGATGTCCAGCGCGTCGCCGGCCACGCGTATCCCGCTGCGCACCTCGACGATCCCCGGCACCCTGGAGATCGCCGCGGCGGTCTTGCGCGCCAGCGTCGCCAGTTGCCGCGGCCTGTCGTCGAAGATCTTGATCTCCACCGGCTGCGGAACCGCGGTGAGGTCGCCGATCAGGTCCTGCATCAGCTGCGCGGTGTCGATGTCGATACCGGGGACCTGCGCATGGATGCGCGCGCGCACCTGGTCCATGACCTCCCAGATGGGCTCGCGCGGCAGGGGCTTCAGGCGCACGAAGAAATCGCCCTCGTTGGCATGGGTGATGCCTCCGCCCAGCTGCAGGCCGGTGCGCCGGGAGAAGGTCTGCACCTGCGGCGTCTCGCGCAGGATGCGCTCGATCTGCGACAGCAGGCGGTCGGTCTCGGTCAGCGAGGTGCCGGGCGGCGTCAGGTAGTCGAGCACGAAGCCGCCTTCGTCCATGCGCGGCAGGAAGCCGCTGCCCACCGCGTGGTAGGCGATCCAGCCGGCCAGCAGCAGCGGGCCGACGCCCAGCAGCGTCAGCCAGGGCCGCCGCAGCAGCCGCGGCAGCAGCCTGGCGTAGCCGCGCTGGAAGGCGCCGAGCACGCGGCCGTGCTCGCGCGTGAGCTCGCGCTCGATGTCGCGCCGCCCGAGCAGCCTGTCGGCCAGCAGCGGCACGGCGAGCCACGACACGAAGAACGAAATCGCCAGCGCCGCGGCCATGGTCAGCGCCAGCGCCTTGAAGAAGGCTCCGCTGATCCCCGACAGGAAGGCCAGGGGCACGAAGATCACTACCGTCGATGCGCTCGACCCGGCCAGCGGCTGGAAGAATTCCATCGCCGCGTGCATCACCCCGCTGTGCCGGCGGTCGTCCTGCGCGGCCGCGCGCGGACCCCGCTCGCCGAGCCGACGCACGATGTGCTCGCTCATCACGATCGCGTCGTCGATCACCAGCCCGACCGCCGCCGCCATGCCGCCCAGGGTCATGATGTTGAAGCTCATTCCCAGCGCGTACAGCAGCACCACGGTGGCGGCCAGCACCGCCGGCACCGTGACCATCGCGATCAGGGTGATCTTCAGGCTGCGCAGGAACAGCAGCAGAACCAGTCCGGCCAGCACGACGCCGATCAGGATGGCGTCGCGCACGCTGAGCGCCGAGGCCACGACCAGTCGGCTCTGGTCGTACCAGTTGGCCAGCCTGACGCCGCGCGGCAGCGGGGTCGAGGCCAGCAGCCTGCGAACCTCGCCGGCGATCTTCACGCTGTTGCCACCAGGCTGCTGGTAGATGTTCAGCAGCACCGCGGGCTTGCCGTCGGCGGTCACGGTGGTCCATTGCGGCGCGGTGCTGCGCAGCACCCTGGCCACGTCGCGCAGGCGCACCACCCCGGACGGGGTGGCGCGCACGACCAGCTCGCCGATCTGTCCGGCATCGTGCAGCCGCGAGTCGGCCAGCGCCAGCAGCAGCTTGTAGCGGTCCTGCAGGTGTCCCAGCGCGGCCACGCCGTTGCCCTGCGACAGCGTGCGCTCGACGTCGCCCAGGCTCAGGTTCAGCGCCTGCAGCCGCGCCGGGTCGACGACCACGTGGTACTCCTCCCGTTCGCCGCCCTGCACCTGCACGCGTCCGACGCCGTCGATGCCCGACAGCAGCGGGCGCAAATCGAGCTGCGCCAGGTCGTACAGCTGCACCGGCGTGAGGCTGGCCGAGGTCAGGCTGTAGGCGATGATCGGGTCGACCGTCGGGTCCATGCGCTTGCTGCGGATGGTGGTTCCCGGCGGCAGCGTCGGCAGCACCTGGTTGGCCGCCTCGTTGACCTGCACCGCCGCCAGGCTCATGTCGTCGCCCCAGTGGAAGGTGACGTAGATGTCGGCCGCGCCGCGGCTGGTCTTCGAGCGTACCGTGACCACGCCGGGCACGCGGCGGATCGCCTCCTCCAGCGGCTGGGTCACCTGCAGCACCATCTCCCGCGTCGGCCGCACCCCGGCATCGACCTCGACGACCACGCGGGGAAAGCTGACGTCGGGGAACAGGCCCACCGGCAGCTTGAACGCGGCGAGGATGCCGCCGGCGGCCAGCAGCAGCAGCAACAACAGCACCGAGCGGCGGTGCCTTTGCAGCCACAGCGAGGTGTTCATCGCGGCTGCCCGGCCGCGCGCGAAGCCGCGTCCCGCGTGCGCAGCGCCATGCCGTCGTGCAGCTCGTAGTTGCCCAGCACGACCAGCGGCAGCGCCGGGCGCAGCGGCCCGGCGATCACGCTGCGCTCGCCCTGCTCGGCGTCGATGGCCACGTCGACGCGGCGCGCGCGCCCGTGGTCGTCCTGGAACACGTAGGCCTGGCCGGAGGCGTCGCGCAGCACGGCGCGGCGCGGCACCACCCAGCCGCGCCAGGTGCGCAGCGGCAGCCGGGCCTGCACCGCGAGGCCGGGCAGCGGCCATCGCGCCGAAGCCGGCAGCGCCAGCTCGGCGTCGACCCGCCCGGTGGCGGGGTCGACCCGCGCAGCGACCGCCAGCAAGGTGGCGCGGGCGCGCAGCCGCGGGTCGAATACCGCGTGCAGCTCCACGCTGGCGCCCGGGCGCAGCTGCGCGGCCTGGCGCGGATCGACGCCGACCACCGCCTGCAGCCCGGCGCCGGGCGCCAGGCTCAGCGCGACCGCGCCCGCGGCGAGTCGGGCGCCCGGAGCCGCCGGCACGGTGTCGACCACCCCGTCGAACGGGGCGTCGAGGGTCTGCACGGGAGTTCCCAGCCCCTGGGCACGCGCCGCGGCCAGCGCCGCGGCTGCATCGCCCACGGCCTTGCGCGCGGCGTCGAGCTGCGCGCGGGTGGCCAGTTGCTGGCGCGCCAGCGCGCGCAGCCGGCGCAGGTCGGCGCGGGCGTAGCGCAAGGCGTCGCGGGCGTGCAGGTAGGCGGCGCGGTCGGCGGCCGATCCGGCGACCTCGATCAACGCCTGGCCGCGCCGCACCGCCTGGCCGGCGCGTACCCACACCCGGCGCACGACCACCGCGCGGGCCAGGCTGAGCTGCAGCGTGCGCCCGCTGGCGGTGTGCACGCTGCCCACGGCATCGACACTGCGCGTGAGCTCGCCCTGGCGCAGCGCCTGCACGCGCACCAGCGCCGAGAGCGTCGGCTCGGCCTGCGCCGCCCGCGCGGTCGGCAGCGCGAGCGGCAGCCACAAGGCCAGGGGCAGCAGCCAGGCAGCCGCGCGTGCGCGGCCACCCCGGCCACCACGGCCACCACGAGGTGGCTGCCGCAGCAGGGGGCGCAGCCGGGGCGTCGAACGAAGGGTCATGATCGGGAGGGCGATGCGGTGGATCGGGCCGGCACGCCGTCGCGCCGTGCCGGCGTCGCTGCGGCGGCCTGCGGCGCCGGGTCGTACAGGCCTGCGCCGGTGAGCAGATCGAGGGTCACGGCCTGCTCGACTCGCTGTTCCTCGACGCTTTGCAACGCCAGCCGCTGCTCGAGCAACGCCCGGCGTTGGGCCAGCGCTTGCGGCAGGGTGATGTCGCCGCGGCGCAGCGCGCCGCGGGCGTCGCGCGCAGCAGCGCGCAGCGCCGGCAGCCCGGCGC
>JAKBBQ010000070.1 GCA_021808405.1 Pseudomonadota bacterium
CGGCCGCGTCACCGCGGGTAACTCCTCCGGGATCAACGACGGCGCAGCGGCACTCGTACTGGCGAGCGCGCAAGCGGTGCGCAGCCTCGGGCTGTCGCCGATCGGACGCCTGGCCGGCTACGCCCACGCCGGCGTCGACCCCGCGCTCATGGGCATCGGCCCGATCCCGGCCACCCGCAGGCTGCTGGCGCGCAGCGGCCTTCGAGTGGAGCAACTCGACGTCGTCGAAGCCAACGAGGCCTTCGCCGCGCAGGCCTGCGCGGTGAACCGCGAACTCGGATTCGACCCCGAGACGGTCAACCCGAACGGCTCCGGGATCTCGCTCGGCCACCCGGTCGGTGCGACCGGTGCGATCATTGCGACCAAGGCCCTGCACGAGTTGCGCCGCCGCGGCGGCCGCTACGCTCTGGCCACGATGTGCATCGGCGGCGGGCAGGGCATCGCGGCGCTGTTCGAGGGCACCTGAAGGTCGACGGGAAGGGGATGGACACATGCCGAGGCATCTGCACGATCGCGTGGCGATCATCACCGGAGGCGGCGCCGGGCTGGGGCGCAGCCACTCGCTGGAACTCGCGCGCCAAGGCGCGCGAGTCGTCGTCAACGATCTGGGGCCGGGAGCCGGCGAGGTGGCACACGAGATCCGCGCAGCTGGCGGCGAGGCCATCGAATTCGTCGGTGACGTGACTCGCCCGCAGGACATGCAGGATCTGGCAGCGCTGGCCATCGAGCGCTTCGGCGGCATCGACATCCTGGTCAACAACGCTGGAATCCTGCGCGACCGCAGTTTCGCCAAGATGAGCCTGGAGGATTTCCGGTTGGTGCTCGACGTGCACGTGATGGGGGCGGTGCACGCCACCCAGGCGGTCTGGGGCCACATGCAGTCGCGCGGCTATGGGCGCATCGTCATGACCACGTCCTCGTCAGGGCTGTACGGGAATTTCGGGCAAGCCAACTACTCCGCAGCGAAGATGGCGCTGGTCGGGCTGATGCAGACCCTGTCGCTGGAAGGAGCCAAGCACGGCATCCGCGTCAACTGCCTGGCGCCGACCGCGCTCACCGCGATGACCGACGGCCTGCTCGACGAGGACGCGGCGCGGCTGCTGGCTCCCGAGTGCGTCAGTCCCGGGCTGGTCGCGCTGGTCGCCGAGTCCGCGCCCACGCGCCTGATCCTGCTGGCCGGCGCCGGCAGCTTCGAGGCTGCCGACATCACGATGACCCACGGCGTCTATCTGGGAGGCACGCACGATCCGGTGGAGCAGTTGTGCGCGCGCATCGACGAGCTGCGCGCGCGTGCCGACATGCTGGTGCCCGCCTCGGCCTGGGAACAAGCCCGGCACGAGATTGCCAAGGCGCGCGAATTCACCGGGGCAGTCACCGGCCAAGCGACGGTTGCACGCCCGGTGCAGGCTGCGCAGTCGATCCCGCGGGAGGGCGGCGGCGAATGGCCTGCAACCCCGCAAGGCCAAGGCCCCCGCCGCACGGGCTAGTGTGCTGTCCCGCCAAGAACAGGTCCCTAGCCGCAGCTGCCGATGTACCCGCAGTTGTCGCAGCGGTCGCATCCGTCGACCCGCCGCAGGTAGGGGCCGCCGCACTCGGGGCAGATGCGCGCGCCGGCCAGCAGTTGCGGCAGCGCCTCGGTCTGGTCGAGGTCGATCTGCAGCGCCTGCGGCTGCGCCTGGCGCTGCGCCAGCTGCTGCAGCGGCTGTTCGCGCCCGTCCTCGCGCAGGTAACCCCGGCGCTTGAGGATTTCCTGCAGCGCGAAGGCGATCGCGGCGACTTCGGACTGGTGGAAGCGCGGCGCGCGGCTGCCGTCGGACTTGAGCACTTCGCCGCAGCGCACCGGGCCCTTGTCCCACACCACCTCGCGCATGTTCTGCAGCGACTTGGCCACCGAGCCGCCGGAGCGCGCGACCAGCGACAGCAGCCGCATGTTGGAGGCGATCCACTGCTGGCCTTCGTCGCGCTGGCCGGCGGGCATGAAGAATTCGATCGGGCGTTCGATCCGCACCGGCTTGCCGTCGTGCAGGCCCTCGACCTCGGCGAAGGAAATCGACAGGTAGACCGTCTTCGCCCCTTCGGCGGTCATGTAGCTGACCTTGCTGGTCACCGCCTGCAGGTCGCCGCCCGGCCTGCCCTCGATGCGCCGCGTCAGCGGGTCGACGTCGGGCAGCGGCTCGCCGCTCGGCGTCGCCGCCGCCGAGGCCTGCAGCACCGCTCCCAGCACGGTGTTCGGGCGGTAGGTCGCCAGCCCCTTGAGGCCGGCCTGCCAGGCCTCGAAATACAGGTCCTGGAAGTCCTCGAAGGGGTAGTCCTCGGCGACGTTGACGGTCTTCGAAATGCCGGTGTCGATGCAGGGCTGCACCGCGGCCAGCATCTGCATGTGCTCGGATGCCGGCAGTTCCAGCGCGGTGACGAAGGCCTGCGGCAGGCGCGCGGTGTCGCCGCCGCGCTGGCGCCACAGACGCCAGGCGTGGTCGGCGACCTCGTATTCCCGCGTGCTGTCGTCGGGCATGCGCTTCTTGCGGGTGTAGACCCACGAGAAGGCCGGCTCGATTCCGTTGCTGGCGTTGTCGGCGAAGGCCAGGCTGATGGTGCCGGTCGGCGCCACCGCCAGCAGGTGGGAGTTGCGCAGGCCGTGGCGGCGGATGCTCTCGCGCAGGTCCTGCGGCAGGCGGCTGGCGAAGCCCCCGGCCAGGTACTGGTCGGCGTCGAAGCGGGGGAAGGCGCCCTTTTCGCGCGCCAGATCGACCGAGGCCTGGTAGGCGGCGTCGCGCAGGTTGCGCGCCATGTCGGCGGCGAAGGCGCGCGCCTGCGGGCTGTCGTAGCGCAGCCCGAGTTCGATCAGGGCGTCGCCCAGGCCGAGGAAGCCCAGGCCGACGCGCCGCTTGTCGCGCGCCTCGGCGGCCTGCTGCGGCAGCGGCCAGTAGGTGATGTCGAGCACGTCGTCGAGCATGCGCACCGCCACCGCGGCGACCTCGCGCAGCCGGGCCATGTCGAAGCGCGCGCCGGCCTCGAAGGGGTCGACGACGAATCGCGTCAGGTCCAGCGATCCCAGGCAGCAGCAGCCGTAGTCGGGCAGGAACTCCTCGGCGCAGGGGTTGGTCGCCTCGAAGACCTCGCAGTAGTGCAGGTTGTTGTCGCGGTTGGCCGCGTCGAGGAACAGGATGCCCGGCTCGGCATGGTCGTAGGTGCAGTGCATGATCTGCTCCCACAGCGCGCGCGCGCGCACCGTCCGGTACACCCATTGGCCGTCGTCGCGCTGGCGCGCGCCCTGCGCGATCTGCTCCTGGCCGGGGCGGGCCGCATGCACCAGATCGACCTCGGCGTCGTCGCGCACCGCCTGCATGAAGGCGTCGCCGACGCCGACCGACAGGTTGAAATTGCGAAAACCCCCGCCGTCCTTGGCGTGGATGAAGGCCTCGATGTCCGGGTGGTCGATGCGCAGCACCCCCATCTGCGCGCCGCGCCTCGACCCCGCCGATTCCACCGTCTGGCACGAGGCGTCGAACACCCGCATGAACGACAGCGGGCCGCTGGCGCGGCTGTGGGTGGCGCCGACCATCGCTCCGGCCGGCCGGATGCGGCTGAAGTCGTAGCCCACGCCCCCGCCGCGGCGCATGGTCTCGGCCGCCTCGGCCAGCGCGCGGTAGATGCCCGGCTTGCCGGCGACGTCCTCCGACACCGAGTCGCCCACCGGCTGCACGAAGCAGTTGATCAGGGTCGCCTGGATGCCGCTGCCGGCCGCCGACAGGATGCGTCCGGCCGGGATGAAACCCTGCTGCATGGCCCACAGGAAGCGCTGCTGCGCGGCGGCGGGGTCGGCCTCGACGGCCGCCAGCGCGCGGGCAACCCGCTGCGCAATGTCCTGCTGGGTCTTTTCGTCGGCCTTGGCGTATTTTTCCGCAAGGACGTCCAGGCTGATTTCCTGCGCCTGCATACTCGGCTCCTGCAATCAACTGCAATGGTAGGTCGCGCGCGCCGTGCTCGCGCGCCGCGCAAAGGGTCTTTATACCTCGCCCTGCTCGCCCTCGGGGTTGATCAGGGGCAAACCCAGCACCGCCCCGGCCTGCTCGGCGGGCAGCGCCTCGACCTCCTTGAGCTGACGCTGCATGACGCGCGTGCGGGTCTCGGCAGCGCCCAGGGTGTTGCCGGCCTCGTCCAGCTTGCGACGCACCCTGGACAGCGCTTCGCCGAACTTGCCGAACTCGGTCTTGACGGCTCCCAGCACCTTCCACACCTCGGTCGAGCGCTGCTGCAGCGCCAGGGTGCGAAACCCCATCTGCAGGCTGCTGAGCAGTGCCAGCAGGGTCGTCGGCCCGGCCAGCATCACCCGCTGCTCGCGCTGCAGCGCCTCCAGCAGTCCGGGCCGGCGCAGCGCCTCGGCGTACAGGCCCTCGGTGGGCAGGAAGAGGATCGCGAAATCGGTGGTGTGGGGGCTCGCGACATACTTGGAGCGGATGGCCTTGGCCTCGTCGCGCAGCCGCGACTCCAGTGCCCGTGCCGCGGCTTCGGCGGCGACCTTGTCGGCGCTGTCCTGCGCCTCCAGCAGGCGCTCGTAGTCCTCGCGCGGGAACTTGGCGTCGATGGGCAGCCACAGCGGGCCCTCGCCGTCGCCGGGCAGCCGCAGCGCGTACTCCACCCGCGCCCCGCTGCCCGGAACGGTCTCCACGTTCACCCCGTATTGCTCGGGGGTGAACACCTGGTCGATCAGGGCGGCCAGCTGGATCTCCCCCAGCACGCCGCGGGACTTGACGTTGGAAAACACCCGCTTGAGGTCGCCCACCCCCTGCGCCAGGCTGCGCATCTCCCCCAGCCCGCTGTGCACCTGCTCGAGGCGCTCGGCGACCTGCCGGAAGCTCTCGCCCAGGCGCTGCTCGAGGGTCGCGTGGAGCTTCTCGTCGACGGTCAGCCGCATCTGCTCGAGCTTGGTTTCGTTGCCGCTTTGCAGCTCGCGCAAGCGCTGCTCCGTGCTGGCGCGCAGCGTCTCGACGCGCTCGCCGAGTTGCACCTGCAACGCCTGCAGCGTCTGGGTGGTGCTCTGCGCCAGCGCGCCGATCTGTTGCGCCAGGGTGTCGGCCAGGCCCTTCTGCAGGCTTTGCAACTGCTGCGCCATCGCCTCCAGCCGGCTGTTGCTGGTGCGAGCGGCCTCGCCCTGCTGGGTCAGCAGCAGTTGCTGCAGCGCGGCCAGTTGCGCGGCCTGCTCGGTGCGCAGCGCCTGGCTGGCGGCCTGCAGGGCGTCCTGCCACTGCCGCTCCAGTCCCTGCAGCGCCTGGCCCTGCTCGCGCTGCAGCGCCGCCAGTTCGCGCAACCGCGCCCATTGCAGCGCGGCCTGCAGCACCAGCAGCGCCAGCAGCCCGGCGATCGCCAGCAGCGCCAGGGTATCCACGCTCAGGCGGCGCCCGCCGCCACCGGGGTCAGCGCCGGACGCCCCGCCAGCACGGCCAGCAGGTTGTCCATCGCCAGGCGGACCATCGCCCGTCGGGTCGGCAGCGAGGCGCTGGCGATATGCGGGGTGAGCACCAGGCGCGGCGCCCCCAGCAGCACCGGGTCGACCCGCGGCTCGCCTTCGAACACGTCCAGCCCGGCGGCGCCCAGGTGGCCGCCGTGCAGCGCCTGCGCCAGCGCCGCCTCGTCGACCAGGCCGCCGCGACCGATGTTCACCAGGGTCGCGCCGCGGCGCATGCGCGCCAGCTGCTCGCGCCCGATCAGGTGCCGGGCCTGCGCGCTGAAAGGCAGCGCCAGCAGCACGTGGTCGCTTTGCTCGAGCAGCTCGTCCAGGCCGCAGTAGCGGGCCCCGATCGGCCGCTCCAGCTCCTCGGGCAGCCGGCTGCGGTTGTGGTAGAGGATCGCGGCGCCGAAGCCCAGCGCGGCACGTCGCGCGACCTCGCGTCCGATGCGCCCCATGCCGACGATCCCCAGGGTGCTGCCGTGCACGTCGCTGCCGGCGAACAGGTCGGCGCTCCAGCTGCGCCACTCGCCGGCGCGCAGGTAGCGCTCGGCGTCGCCGATCTGGCGCGCCGCCGCCAGCAGCAGCGCGATGCCGAAGTCGGCGGTGGTCTGGGTCAGCACGTCGGGCGCGTGGGTGACCACGATGCCGCGCCGCGCGCAGGCGGCGACATCCACGTGGTCGAAACCCACGGTCATGGTGCTGACCACGCGCAGCCGCGGACAGGCCTCGAGCAGCGCCGCGTCGATGCGCTCGCTGCCGGTGATCAGCGCGCCGTCCTTGTCGCTCATCCAGGCGCGCAGCTGCGCCGGGTCGGCGATGCGGTCGTCGTCGTTGAACTGCACCTGGCAGGCCTGGCGCAGCGGCTCCAGCACATCGTCGAAAAGCCTGCGCGCAACCAGCACGCGGGGTCGTTGGGGCGGTTCGGTGGTCATGGTCGTCGCTTCGCCGAGATGGCCGCTGGCCCGGGTGCCGTGCGTCAGGCCAGCGGCGCGGGAATCTGGAACACCTCCCGCAGGTAGGCCAGGTAGGCGGGATCGTCGCACATGTTCTTCGCCGGCTCGTCGGTGACCTTGGCCACCGGCTGGCCGTTGCAGCGCACCATCTTGATCACCATCTGCGGGGCGTCGTGCCCGAGGTCGTGCATCAGGTTGGTGCCGACGCCGAAAGCCAGCCGCACCCTCTGGTGGAAGCGCCGGTACAGCGCCACCACCTTGTCCACCGTCAGCGCGTCGCTGAACACCAGGGTCTTGCCGCGCGGGTCGACGCGGTGGCGGGCGTAATGGGCGATCATCTGCTCGCCCCACGCGAAGGGGTCCCCCGAGTCGTGGCGCGCGCCGTCGAACAGTTTGCAGAAATACAGGTCGAAGTCCCGCAGGAAAGCCTGCAGGCCGTAGACGTCGGCCAACGCGATGCCCAGGTCGCCACGGTACTCGCGCGCCCAGGTCTCGAAACCGAACACCTGGGTGTCGCGCAGCCGCGGGCCCAGCGCCTGGCAGGCCTGCAGGTACTCGTGGGCCATCGTTCCCAGCGGAACCAGGCCCATTTCCCACGCCAGCTCGACATTGCTGGTGCCGGCGAGCTGCTCGCCCAGCCCCGCTCGCAGCCGCTCCAGAACCCGCCGCTGCCAGGCGCGCGAGTAGCGCCTGCGCGTGCCATAGTCGGCGATGCGGCAGTCCTCGAGACCGGGCTGGCGCAGGCTGGCGATCTTGGCATCCAGCCGCGCCATCGCTGCGGGCTGGTCGGCGTCGGCATGGGCGTGCGCGGCCCAGACCTCGCCGACGATGGCCAGCACCGGGACCTCGAACAGGATGGTGTGCAGCCACGGGCCGCGGATCCGGATGTCGATCTCTCCGCGCGAGCGCGCCTGCGGGTCGGCAGCCGGGCGGGCGTCGATGCGCGAACGGTTCAGATGGAACAGCTCGAGGAAATCGACGAAGTCGCTCTGGATGAACCGCAGGCTGCGCAGATAGTCGAGTTCGGAGGCGCTGAAGCGCAGGCGGCACAGCGCGTCGAGCTCGGCGTCGATGCGCGGCAGCAGCGGCGCCAGCGCGATCCCCGGCGTGCGGCAGCGGAAGCGATACTCGACCTCGGCCGCGGGGAAATGATGCAGCACCACCTGCATCATGGTGAACTTGTACAGGTCCGTGTCGAGCAGCGACTCGATGATCATCGATCGCGGAAGACCGTGAACTGATCCACCTCGGCCCGCTCGGTCACCAGGGTGTTCTCCACCGCGGCCGGGTCGGCCCAGCCCAGCGCCATGCCGCAGACCAGTTGCCGGCTCGCGTCGAGCTGGAGTTCCTCGGCGATGACCCGGTGGAAGGGGGTGAAGGCGGCCTGCGGACAGGTATCGAGCCCGCGGGCGCGGGCCGCGACCATGATGTTCTGCAGGAACATCCCGTAGTCCAGCCAGCTGCCGAGCTCGAGCACCCGGTCGATGGTGAACAGCAGGCCCACCGGGGCGTCGAAAAACACGAAGTTGCGCCGATGCTGGGCGTGCATGCCCGGCTTGTCGCCCTTGGCGATCCCCAGCAGGCCATACAGGTCCCAGCCGACCTTGCGCCGACGCTCGATGTACGGGCTGCGCCACTCCAAGGGGTAGTAGGCGTATTCCTCGGTGTATTCGGTGGCCGCGTCGGGGCTGTCGTAGGCCCGCACGAGGCGGCCGCACAGGCGCTGCAGCGCCGCGCCGGTCAGCACATGCACCTGCCAGGGCTGGATATTGGTGCCCGAGGGCGCGCGCGCGGCCACGCGCAGGATCTGCTCGACGACTTCGCGCGGCACCGGCCGCGGCAGGAAACGACGCACCGCGCGGCGCGAGGTGATGGCCGCGTCGACCGCGCTGGAGTCGTTCGCGCAGTCCGGCAGGGGGGACGGGGGTATCGCGGGTCGTGACATGGAGATGCAGTGTAGGGCGCGGCCGGCGGCTGCGCCGTGGCGGCGCGGCCGCCGCGCCTTGTTGCGGCACGGCATGACGGCTCGCGGCGGGCTGGCCCTCGCGGGCCCTGCGGGCCACCTCCCGACGCCGTCACGGAAGCCGGGCGAGCTCGTGGAACGAACCATAAGCTGTTGTTTCACGATGGTTTTCCGTTCCGGGAGCCATTTTGTTGCAACGCAGCAAAAAAGGACTTGACAGAGGACGAAAGGGGTCTAGAATTCGTTTTGTGCAATGCACCAATGCGGTTTCGCAGCGGAGCTTGCAAGAAAACCGAGCGGGCTGGGCTCAACTCCGGCCGACATGCTGAACCGGCCTCGCGCCATTGAACCAGGAGCTGATGATGCTGACCCCCGAACAAGTGATCGCCGCCCAGAAGTCGCAGTTGGAAACCCTGTTTGCCCTGTCGGGCAAGGCCATGGACGGCCTGGAGCGCATGGTCGAACTCAACCTGCAGACGCTGAAGACCGCGATGCACGAAACCACCGACGCCGCGCTGGCCGCGCTGTCCGTCAAGGACCTGCAGGAACTCGCCGCGCTGCAACCCAACCTGGCGCAGCCGCTGGCCGAGAAGATGCTGGCGTACTCGCACCACGTGTATGAAATCGCCTCGGGCACCCAGGCCGAGATCGCCAAGGCGGTCGAAGCCAACGCCGCCGAGATGAACAAGAAGGTGCAGGCGCTGGTGGAAACCGCGACCAAGAACGCTCCGGCCGGCACCGAAACCGCGGTGGCGATCCTCAAGAGCGCGATGAGCGCGGCCAACAACGCCTACGACTCGCTGCACAAGGCCAGCAAGCAGGCCGCCGAGGTCGTCGAAGCCAACATCAACACCGTGACCAGCACCGCGATGAAGGCGGCGCAAAACGGCAGCGCCGGCCGCGCCAAGCGCGCCGCCTGAGGTCACCGCCAGCGCCGGCCGCCCCCGGGCAGCCGGCCCAGCGAGGCCGCGCAGACGGCCGTACCGTTTGTCTCCTCGGTACTTTCCAGTACCTTAGCAGGCCGATCGGCGACGATCGGCCTCTTTTTTTGGGGGCCGACCGCACGCGGTCAGCGGCGTTCCAGCAGATCCAGCAGCGCCCGCGCCACCGCCGCCGGCTGCTCCTGCATCAGCGAATGGCCCGCGTCCAGCACGCTGGCGTGCGCTTGCGGCAGGCGCTGCTGGAGTTCGGAACTGGCGCGCAGCGGGGTCATGCGGTCGCCTCGACCCAGCACCAGTTCCACCGGAGCGCGCACCCTGCCCGCCATCTCCAGGCCGTCGGCGTAGCTGTCGCAGGCGCCCAGGTCGGTGGCCAGCAGGTCCCCCGCCGGCCAGCGCGCCTGCACCGACTGCATCAAGCGCAGCGTGGAGTCGACCAGCGCGGGATCCGCCGGCTGCTCGCGCGAGCTCTTGTGCGACCAGCGGGCGATGTCCTCCATCGCCGACGGGGGGTCGCTGCGGGCTCGCTGCAGCAGGTCCGGCGACACCCTCATCGGCAGCGCGCTGCCGATCATCCCCAGATGGCTCACACGCTGCGGCGCCAGCGCCGCGACATGCAGCGCCACGAGCGAGCCCATGCTGTGCCCGACCAGCGCGCAAGGCCCCAGTTGCAGCACGTCGAGCAGTTCCAGCACCCACGCTGCCAGCTCGGCGATGCTGCCGCAGGGCGGTCCCGCGCTGTCGGAATGCCCGGGCAGGTCCGGGGCGTACAGCGCATGGCCGGCGCGCTGCAGCGCCGGCCATGGCGGCAGCCAGGCGCGATGGTCCTGCCCCGCGCCGTGCAGCAGCAGCAGCGGCGGCCGCGCCGCGGCGCGGCCCGCCGCTTCGGTGGAGTGGACATGCACCTGCCGCGAATCGACCAGGCATTGCATCGGAATCTCCCTATCCATGCCGCAGGTGCTTCGATCCCCGCGAAACGGCTGCCATGAAACGGCTGCCATGGAATCCTGCAGCCGCCTGCACTATATTGGCTTCATGCCCGCACTGCCGACCGGAGGCCGCGATGCAAGTACGTGATATTTTGCGCATCAAGGGGACCGCGCTGTTCACCGTCGCGCCTCCTACGCAGCTGATGGAAGCGGCGCGCACCATGGCGCTGCACGACGTCGGCTCGCTGGTGGTGATGGACGCCGGGCGCCTGGTCGGCATGTTGACCTTTCGCGAGGCGCTGGAGGCGCTGAGTTCGGAGGCGGGCGGGCAGCGCGACGTCGGCGAGTGGATGCAGCGCGACCCGGTGCACTGCTCCCCCGACACCAGCCTGGACGAACTGCGCCGACTCCTGCTCGACAGCGGAACGCGCTACATCCCGGTGATGGACGCAACGACCCTGCTGGGGGTGATTTCCTTCCGCGACGTCGCGCGCGCGGTGGTGCAGGAGCAGGACTTCGAGAACCGCATGCTCAAGGCCTACATCCGCGACTGGCCGCCCGAATCGTCGGAGACCTCCTCGGCCGGCGCCGGCTGAGCCGGCAGCCGGCGGGTGACCGGCGCGGCGGCCACCCGCTACGATGGAGGCTAGCTTCCGCGGGGCGGCTCGAGCCCCGGTTCGAGCATGCCCGTCGCCGACTCGCCCCAGCGCCCCTCCCACCTGCTGTACCTGCATGGCTTCCGCTCGTCGCCGGACTCGGCCAAGGCGCGGTTGACCCACGCCAGGCTGCAGCAGCTGCAGGCGCCCGCACAGCCCGCGGTGCAATGGATCTGCCCGCAGCTGCCGCCGTCGCCGCGGCAGGCGGTGGACCTGGCGCTGGCGCTGGTGCGCGAGGCCGCACCGCGGCGCCTGGCGCTGATCGGCAGCTCGCTGGGCGGCTTCTACGCCACCTGGCTGGCCGAGCGGCTCGATTGCCGGGCGGCGCTGCTCAACCCGGCTGTCGACCCGGCACGTGACCTGGGCGCGCAGATCGGCGAACACGCGAGCTGGCACGACCCCGCGCAGCGCTTCGTGTTCACCACCGAGCACGTGGCCGAACTGCGGGCCTACGAGCTGGCTCCGCCCGGCCAGCCGCTGCCGCATCCGGCGCGTTACCTGGCGGTGATCGCCCGCGACGACGAGGTGCTCGACTCGGCCGAAATGCTCGCGCGCTACCGCGGCGCGAGCCTGCGCGTGGTCGACAGCGGCGGCCATGGGCTGCACGACTATGCTCACACGCACTGCGACGCCGTGCTGGAGTTCCTCGGCGTTCGCGCCGCCTGAATGTGTGGATGCTGAAGTGACCTACGTTGTCTACGAAGACGCCGGCAAGCTGGCCGCCGCGCGCATCATGAGCCAGGCCGACGCCTCGCTGCAACTGGAACTGGCCAGCGGCAAGCGCCAGAAGATCAAGCAGCAGCAGGCGCTGCTGCGCTTCGAGTCGCCGGAGCCCGAAGCGTTGATGCAATGGGCGCAAGAACAGCAAGGCGATATCGAGCTCGACCTGCTGTGGGAGTTCGCCCCCGACGAGGAGTTCGGTTTCGAGCAGATCGCCGCCGAGTACTACGGTGCCGCCGGCGATGCCCGCCAGCAGGCCGCGGTGCTGTTGCGCCTGCACGGCGCGCCGCATTATTTCTCGCGCCGCGGCAGGGGACGCTTCCGCAAGGCCACGCGCGAAGTGCTGCAGGCCGCGCTGGCCGCGATCGCCCGCCGCCAGGAACTGGAGCGGCGCATCCAGGCCGAGGCCGAGCAACTGCAGCAGGGGGTTTGCCCCGCGGCCATCGCAGAGCGCCTGTACAGCCTGTTGTTCAAACCCGACAAGAACAGCGCCGAGTACAAGGCGCTGGCGCTGGCGGTGCGGCAAAGCGGCAAGGGCGCGCTGCAACTGCTGCGCGAGGCGGGCGCGATCGCCTCGCCCTGGCGCTTCCACATGCAGCGTTTCCTGCTGGAGTATTTCCCCCGCGGGAGCGCGTTCCCGCAAGTCGCGACGCCGGCCCCGGCGCTGCCCGAGTTGCCGCTGTCGCAGGCGCGCGCCTTCAGCATCGACGACTCCGCGACCACCGAGATCGACGACGCGCTGTCGCTGCAGCCGCGCGACGACGGCGGCGTGCTGCTGGGTATCCACATCGCTGCGCCGGCGCTGGCGCTGCAGCGCGACAGCGCGTGGGATCAGGCGGCGCGCCAGCGCATGTCCACGGTGTACATGCCGGGGGACAAGATCACCATGCTGCCCGACTCGCTGGTGCAGGCCTTCACGCTGGCCGAGGGCAGCCACGCGCCGGCGGTCAGCCTGTACGTGGATTTCGATGCCCAGTCGCAGATCCGGGGATTCGAGACCCGCATCGAGAGGGTGGAAATCGTCGCCAACCTGCGCCACGACCAGCTCGATTCGCTGATCAGCGAACAGTCGCTGGCCGGCGACCCGGCGCTGCAACCCTATCCCTGCGCCGCCGAGCTGGCCCGGCTGTGGCAGCTGGCGCAGCGGCTGCAGGCGGCTCGCGAGCAGGTGCGCGGCCGCCCGGAACGCCACGCCGGGGTGGATTTCAGCTTCCGCGTGCACGACCTCGACCAGGGCGAGGAGCAGGCGCGCGTGGACATCGTGCCGCGCCGGCGCGGCGCGCCGCTGGACCTGATCGTCGCCGAGATGATGATCCTGGCCAACGCCACCTGGGGCGGCTGGCTGGCCGAAATCGGGCTGCCTGCGATCTATCGCAGCCAGAGCGGATTCGGCGCCAACCAGCGCACCCGCATGAGCACCCGTCCGGCGCCGCACCAGGGGCTGGGAGTCGCGCAGTATGCCTGGTGCACCTCGCCGCTGCGCCGCTACGCCGACCTGGTCAACCAGGGGCAGATCATCGCGGCGGCTCGGCACGGCCGCACCGCCGCGCTGGCCGCCCCCTACCGCCCGAAGGACGCCCAGCTGTACGCGGTGGTCGAATCCTTCGAGGAAACCTACAAGGCCTACGGGGACTTCCAGCGCGCGATGGAACGCTACTGGACGCTGCGCTACCTGCAGCAGCAAGGCATTGCGCAAGCGGAGGGCGCCGTTCTGCGCGAAGGCCTGGTGCGCATCGACGGCCTGCCGCTGGTGCTGCCGGCGCTGGGCGCGCAGGAACTGCCGCGCGGCGCGCGCGTCAGGGTGCAGTTCGGCCAGCCCGACCTGGTCACCCTGGAGCAGCCTTGTCGGGTGCTGCAGTTGCTGCAGGCCTCGGGCGCCGCGGCGGAGACGGCCGAGCCCGAGGCCGGCGACGGCGAGGCCGACGAACAGCAGGCGCTGAGCGCGGGCCTGCAGCTGGCGGTCGACCAGGCCGCGCAGGACGAGCCGGCGGACGAGACGGCTCCCGCGGCGGCGTCCGAGCCCGCGCAGCACGGCGTCGCCCATGTCCATGGCCCGGCCGATGTCCCGCCCGCGGCCTGAGGCCGGCGCGCCGACTGCCCGGCGCGCCGCGCCGCGCGCGCGACCCCACCCGAGCCCGCTGCAATGGGCGCTGGGGGTTTCGCTGGCGATCCACCTGCTGGTGCTGGGGATCCACTTCGGCCTTCCGGCGATGCGCTCGGCCGCCTCCGACCTGCCACCGCTGTCGGTGGTGCTGGTGAACAGTTCCACCGCGCACGCGCCGCGGCACGCCCAGGCGCTGGCGCAGGCCGACCTGGAGGGTGGCGGCAGCGCGCACAGCGGCCTGGCCGCGACCCCGCTGCCGGCCGCCGCGCGCAACCAGGCCGGCGACGCGGCCCGCGACAGCCGGCGTCAGCTCAGCGCGCCGAGCGCCGACGCGCGCCGGGTGCTGAGCGCCGAACGCAGCCAGGTCGTCACGCTGCAACAGGCGGCGCCGACGCAGTCGCGGACGCAACCCCGGCAGCAGGCGCTGCAGGCGCAGAGGCGGGAAATGCTGCAACTGATCGGCGCCATCGAGCGCCGCATCGCGCTGCACAACGCGAACCCCCGCCGGCGCCTGGTCGGCCCGGACACGCGCAGCGTGCCCTACGCGCTGTACTACGACCGCATGCGCGAGCGCATCGAACGCCTGGGAACCGCCGATTTCCCGCAGAGCGACGGCCACAAGCTGTACGGGCGCCTGGTCATGGCGATCACCGTCGATTCCACGGGCCGGGTGCTGCGCGCCGAGGTGGAGCACGGCTCGGGCGATGCGCTGCTCGATCGCATGGCGCAGGCGATCGTGCGCGGTGCCCAGCCGTTCGGCGCCTT
>JAKBBQ010000378.1 GCA_021808405.1 Pseudomonadota bacterium
CGGCAAGACGACCACGCTGTACTCGGCGCTGGCCCGCCTCGACGCCACGCAGATGAACATCATGACGGTCGAGGATCCGGTCGAGTACGACCTCGCCGGAATCGGCCAGACCCAGGTCAACCCGCGCATCGAACTGACCTTCGCGCGCGCGCTGCGGGCCATCCTGCGCCAGGACCCGGACGTCGTGATGATCGGCGAGATCCGCGATTTCGAGACCGCGCAGATCGCCATCCAGGCCTCGCTGACCGGCCACCTGGTGCTTGCCACCCTGCACACCAACGACTCGCCGTCGGCGGTCACGCGGCTGATCGACATGGGAGTCGAGCCTTTCCTGCTGGCGTCCTCGCTGCTGGGCGTGCTGGCGCAGCGCCTGGTGCGCAAGCTGTGCCCGCAGTGCAGCCGGCCCGCCGCAGACGGTCCGGGCCGGGTCGCCGACGGCTGCGCGGCCTGCAACCACACCGGCTACCGCGGGCGCACCGGCGTATTCGAACTGCTGGAGGCAGACGACGCGCTGCGCGCCGCGGTGCACGAGCGCGCCGCCGAGGCGGAACTGCGCCGCCTGGCCACCGCCACGGGCATGCGCAGCATGCGCGACGACGGCATGCGCTGGGTCGACGCCGGCCAGACCTCGCTGGCCGAACTCCTGCGCGTGACGCGCGAATAGGTCGCGACGCTCGATGCCTGCCTACCGATTCGTCGCCCTCGACGCCAGCGCCGGCGAGCAGCGCGGTGTGCTGGAGGCCGACAGCGCGCGCGGCGCGCGCTCGATGCTGCGCTCGCGCGGCCTGATCCCGCTGCAGGTCGACCCGATCACCGCCGACAACCCGGCCGCCGCGCGGCGCCGCTTCACGCGCCGCCGCCTGAACGCCCAGGAACTGGCCCTGCTGACGCGGCAGATGGCCGGACTGCTGGTGTCGGGCCTGCCGCTGGAGCGCGCCCTCGGAGCGCTGGCCGACGATGCCGACCGCGCCGAGATCTCCGAGATGCTGCAGGCGATCAAGAGCGAGGTCGGTGGCGGGCACAGCCTGTCGGTCGCGCTGGGGCAGCACCCGCGCGAGTTCTCCGAGGTCTACCGGGCGCTGGTGGCCGCCGGCGAGGACAGCGGGGACCTGGGTTCGGTGCTGGGCAGCCTGGCCGACTACCTGGAGAGCAGCCAGCAGCTGCGCTCCAAGCTGCTGGCGGCGGTGGCCTACCCGGTGATCGTCGTGCTGGTGGCCATCGGCGTCATCGTGCTGCTGCTGACCTACGTCGTGCCGCAGGTGGTCGGCGTGTTCCAGGGAGCGCACCAGAAGCTGCCGCTGCTGACCGTCGGGCTGATCGCCATCAGCGATTTCATGCGCCAGTGGGGCTGGGCGCTGGCGGCGCTGCTGGGCGCCGGCGCGCTGGTGCTGCGCCAGGCGCTGCGCCTGAGCGGGCCGCGCATGCGCATCGACGCCATGCTGCTGCGCGTGCCGCAGCTCGGACGATTGATCCGCGGACTCAACACCGCGCGCTTCGCCTCCACGCTGGCCATTCTCACGGCAGCCGGAGTGCCGATCCTGCGCGCCTTGCAGGCGGCCATCGACACCGTGGCCAATCGCGTGCTCAAGGCCGATGCACAGGAAGCGCTGAGCCTGCTGCGCGAAGGCTCGTCGCTGGCCGCGGCGCTGAGCCTGCACAAGCGATTCCCGCCGGTCCTGATCACCTTCATCCGCCTGGGCGAACAGACCGGCACGCTGCCGGACATGCTGCAGCGTGCGGCGGCCCAGCATTCGCAGGAAGTGCAGCGCCGGGCCTTCACGCTGGTGACCATCCTGGAGCCACTGCTGATCCTGGGCATGGGCGTCATGGTGCTGCTGATCGTGCTTGCAGTGATGATGCCGATCATCCAGATGAACAACCTGGTGCATTGACGTGCCCGACGCCCCGATCCCGCCGGACTCCGCCGCCGAGCCGACGCGCGTCGCCGCGGCGCTGGTCGCGCTGTTGCTCGCGCTGGGCTGCCTCGCCAGTTGCGGCGCCTGGGGCCTGCTCATCTGGCGCGGCGCCCACGCCCCCGCGCCGACTCCGCAGGCGAAGGCGCGCTGGCAGGAGTTCGCGCGGGCCGCGCCGCGCCTGTTTCCGGGCGCGCAGCGCAGCGTCGCGGCGCCGACGCGTTATCGGCTGTGGGGCGTGATCGGCGGCGGCTCGCGTGCCGGAGCGGCGCTGATCGGAATCGGCGGCGGCTCGCCGCACGCCTACAAGGTGGGCGCCGAGATCGAACCGGGAATCCGCCTGGTCGAGACCTCCTTCGGGCGCGCGGTGCTGCTGCGCGACGGGGTTCGCGAGACCCTCGCCACGAACCCGGGTGCCGGTTCCACGGGGGCCTACGTGGCGCCCGCCGGCCCGGCTCGCCGCTACGCGGCGCCGCAGGAATACGCCGCGCCGGCAGGCAGCGGATCGGCAGGCCCCGAATCGGCCGCCGCCGAGGCCGCGGCGATGCGCGCGGCCGCCCAGCCGGCTCGCTGAGCGCTCTCCGGGAGCGCACCCCGCGTCCGCGGGGGCCGATGCGGCTTCGACGCAACTGTCATCAAGTTGCCTCGCAACGTCCCTACAAAACGTTTCTGGCGCAACACGATAAGACATCGCGCCGCTTCGACCACCCCCATTTCGAGGACGACCATGAAACGCAAGAGTCTTGCCGCGCTGATCGGCGCGCTGTTCCTGGCCTGCGGCGCCGCCCAGGCCGACGAGGGCCCGGTTCCCGCCGGCGT
>JAKBBQ010000379.1 GCA_021808405.1 Pseudomonadota bacterium
CATCGGCCTCGGCGACCGGCCACGGCTGGTCCTCGAGCAGGGTCTCGGCATGACCCAGCGCCTGCCACAGCGCATGGCTGGCATGCGGCGTGATCGGGTTGAGCAGCAGGGTCAGCGCGACCAAGGTCTCCTGGCGCAGCGCGCGACCGTTGTCGCTGGCGTCGTCGAAGCGGCCGAGCGCGTTGAGCAGCTCCATCAGCGCGGCGATCGCGGTATTGAAGGCGTGCCGGCGATCGAGGTCGTCGGACACCTTGGCGATCGTCTCGTGCAACTGGCGGCGCAGGCTGCGCTGCGCGGGCGTCAGCGCAGCACGGTCCAGAGCCGGCGCGGGACCGGCGGCGACGTGTGCATTCGCCTCGCGCCACAGACGCTTGAGAAAGCGCGCCATGCCCTCGACGCCGGCCTCGTTCCATTCCAGCGACTGGTCCGGCGGCGCGGCGAACATCGAGAACAGGCGCACGGTGTCGGCGCCATAGCGATCGACCATGGTCTGCGGATCGACGCCGTTGTTCTTCGACTTCGCCATCTTCTCGATGCCGCCGATGGCCACCGGCCGGCCGTCGGACTTCAGCAGCGCGCCGATCACCCGCCCGCGCTCGTCGCGCTGCACTTCCACGTCGGCGGGATTGATCCAGGTCGTCGAGCCGTCGGCTGCGTCGCGCGAATACGTCTCCGCTACCACCATGCCCTGGCAGAGCAGGCGCGTCGCCGGTTCGTCGCTGGCGACCAGGCCCTCGTCACGCAGCAGCTTGTGATAGAAGCGGAAGTACAGCAGATGCAGGATCGCGTGCTCGATGCCGCCGATGTACTGATCGACCGGTAGCCAGTAGTTGGCGCGCGCATCGACCTGGGTCGCGGCGCCCGGCGAGCAGTAGCGCGCGTAGTACCAGCTCGATTCCATGAAGGTGTCGAAGGTATCGGTCTCGCGCTCGGCCGGCCCGCCGCAGTGCGGACAGGTGGTCCGACGCCAGGCCGGGTCGGCCTTGATCGGTGACTGCACGCCGCCGGCGCGGGCGAATGCGTCGGCGACGTCTTCGGGAAGAATCACCGGCAGCTGGTCCTCGGGCACCGGCTGTGCTCCGCAAGCCGGGCAATGGATGATCGGAATCGGGCAGCCCCAGTAGCGCTGGCGGCTCACGCCCCAGTCGCGCAGGCGGTAGTGGACCTTGCGCGCACCCTTGCCGATGGCCTCCAGCCGGTCGCCGATCGCATCGAAGGCCTGGCGGTAGTTCATGCCGTCGAAGGCGCCGGAGTTCACCAAGTATCCATAATCGGTCCAGGCGCCGTCCTCGATGATCCGGCGCTCGAACGCCTCCAGCACGTCCAGCGATCCGGGCGCTTCGACCACCTCCAGCGCGCGGCTCTCGCCCAGCGCCGCGCTCATCGGGTCGGCGTTGCGCGCGGCGTCGCGACCGAGCCCGACGATCGCATCGCGCACTGCCGCGCTGACCACCACCATGCGGATCAGCAAATCGTAGCGGGTGGCGAATTCCCAGTCGCGCTGGTCGTGGCCGGGCACCGCCATCACCGCGCCGGTGCCGTAGCCCATCAGCACGAAGTTGGCGATCCATACCGGCAGGCGCTCGCCGCTGAGCGGGTGGATGGCGTGCAGGCCGGTGAACACGCCGCGCTTTTCCTGTGTCTCCAGCTCGGCTTCGGACACGCCGCCCTGGCGGCAGCTGGCGATGAACGCCGCCACCACCGGGTTGCTCTGCGCAGCCTTGCCTGCCAGCGGATGCTCGGCGGCAATGGCCAGATAGGTCGCACCCATCAGGGTGTCGGGGCGGGTGGTGAAAACGGCAATCGGCTCGTCCTCGCCTTCCACGTCGAAGCGGATCTCGAGGCCCTCGCTACGCCCGATCCAGTTGCGCTGCATGGTCTTGACCGCTTCGGGCCAGCCCGGCAGCGCGTCGAGCCCGTCAAGCAGTTGGTCGGCGTAGGCAGTGATGCGCAGGAACCATTGCGGGATCTCGCGCTTCTCGACCAGGGCGCCGGAACGCCAGCCGCGGCCGTCGATCACCTGCTCATTGGCGAGCACCGTCTGGTCCACCGGGTCCCAGTTGACGACGCTGTTCTTGCGGTACACCAGCCCCTTCCCGAACAGCCGCGTGAACAGACGCTGCTCGTGCACGTAGTACTCGGGCCGGCAGGTGGCGACCTCGCGGGACCAGTCGTAGGCGAAGCCCATGCGCTTGAATTGACCGCGCATGTGCTCGATGTTGGTGTAGGTCCACGCCGCCGGCGCCGTCCGGTTGCGGATCGCGGCGTTCTCGGCGGGCAGGCCGAATGCGTCCCAGCCCATCGGCTGCAGAACATTGCGGCCCCGCATGCGCTGGTGGCGGCTGATCACGTCGCCAATCGTGTAGTTGCGCACGTGACCCATGTGCAGCGCGCCCGACGGATAGGGCAGCATCGAAAGGCAATAGAACTTGGGCTTGCCAGGAACCTCGCGTACCTCGAATGCGCGGGTGCGATCCCAGTAGGCCTGGGCTGCGGCTTCCACCGCCTGTGGATCGTAGTGGTCCTGCATGTCCGGAATCGTGCGCGGCAAGGGTCTTGCAGACTATCGCAGTGCAACACGAGCGCCAAGCGCAGCCGGCCGCTGCGCGCGGTTATGCTGGCGCGGTTGCCAGCAAGGGAATTCGCCATGCGCTTGCGAACCGCCGTCGTCGCTTCGGCACTGCTGGCAGCACGGCTCGCGCTGGCCGCCGCCGA
>JAKBBQ010000380.1:0-836 GCA_021808405.1 Pseudomonadota bacterium
GGGTACACGGGCTCGAAATAGCCCGTCACCAGGCCGTGGGCGTGGCCATCGGGCGCCAGCATCTGCCAGGGTCGGAACCACTGTTCGAAAAAGCCGCGCTGCGCCTGCAGGTCCGCGTCGGCGATGTCTGCCGACGCCGCGCAGGCGCCCGCCAGCAGGCGCACCTGCGCCCGGCAGTCGCGCCGCCAGGCCTGCCACAGCCCGCGGAAGTCGTCGTCCTGCCACCCCGGGAGTTGGGCGAAGCTGGCCGGTCGCAACGCCAGCCCCGCCGGGTCGGGCAGCGCAGCGCTGGCCGCCGGCGGCGGCGGCGCGGCGGGCGCAGCCGGGGCGCTGTTCGCAGCGGTCGGCGGCGCGCTGGCCTGCGTCACCGGGGCGGGGCGGCGCGGCGGCACGCCACACGCAGCCAGCAGCAGCGCAAGCGCGGCTGCCGCGCTGGCCCGCGCCAGCCGCTGCAGTCGTCGCAGCGCCTGGCGGCGGGTGGCGGCGGCGGGATCCGGCGCAGGCTGTTCGCGCGGCAAGGCTCAGTGCAGGCTCAGCCCCGGCGCCAGCAGGGCGAACTCGGGAATCGGCGCATCGAACTGGGTGCCGTCTTCGGCCACGCACAGGTAGCTGCCGCGCATGCTGCCGCTGGGGGTGCGCAGGCGCGTCCAGCTGCTGTACTCGAAGACCTCGCCGGGGCGCAGCAGCGGCTGCTGGCCCACCACGCCCAAGCCGCGCACCTCCTCGGTGTGGCCGGTGTCATCCATGATCACCCAGTGGCGGGCGATCAGCTGCGCCGCGCGGCTTCCGGTGTTGCGCAGGCGCACGGTGTAGCTGAAGGCCCACAGGCCCTGCCG
>JAKBBQ010000380.1:846-2701 GCA_021808405.1 Pseudomonadota bacterium
CCTGCCGGGTGTCGGACTCGTCGGGCAGGAAGGTCGGCTCGACGGTCACCGAAAATTGATAGGCCTCCATGATGCGGTCGATTGTAGACATGGCTTCGGCGGCAGCACGAGTCGCCACCTACAATCGCCGCCACGATGAAAAGCTACCGCATAGCCCCCAGCATCCTGTCGGCCGACTTCGCACGCCTGGGCGACGAGGTGCGCAGGGTCATCGAAGCCGGTGCCGACTTCATCCACTTCGACGTGATGGACAACCATTACGTCCCCAACCTGACGGTGGGCCCGCTGGTCGCGCAGGCCATCAAGCCGTGGTGCCGGCGCGCCGACGGCAGCGCGGTGCCGCTGGACGTGCACCTGATGGTCGAGCCCGTCGACGCGCTGGCCCAGATGTTCGCCGGCGCGGGGGCCGACCTCATCAGCTTCCATCCCGAGGCCAGCCGACATGTCGATCGCACGCTGCAACTGATCGCCGACCAGGGGTGTCGCGCCGGCCTGGTGTTCAACCCCGCGTCGTCGCTGGAGGTGCTCGACTACGTGCTGGACAGGGTCGACCTGGTGCTCATCATGAGCGTCAACCCGGGGTTCGGCGGGCAGAGCTTCATCCCCGAGGCCTTGCGCAAGATCGCGCTGGTGCGCCAGCGCCTGGACGCCTACCGGCGGCACAGCGGCCGCGAGGTGCTGCTCGAGGTCGACGGCGGCATCAAGGTCGACAACATCGCGGCAGCGGCCGCCGCGGGGGCCGACACCTTCGTGGCCGGCAGCGCGATCTTCGGGCAGCCCGACTACGCGGCGGTGATCGCCGCGATGCGCGCCGAACTGGCCCGGGTGGTCTGAGCCGACGCGGTCGTCAGCACGGCCGTTCAGGCTGCTTCGATCGGCTTCGGTCGGGTGGATGCGGTCGGGCGGATTCAGTCGGCCGCCGTGTCGTCGCCGAGCAGCGCGCGCTTCAGGCGCGACTCGGCCGGTTTCGCTCCCAGCCAGACCCGGAGCAGCGATTCGAACAGGCCGCGATCGTCCAGCGCCGGGCCCAGCGACCGGCCATCGACCTCGACCAGCAC
Source organism: Pseudomonadota bacterium (assembly GCA_021808405.1). GTDB lineage: Bacteria > Pseudomonadota > Gammaproteobacteria > Burkholderiales > Burkholderiaceae_C > Thiomonas_A. The sequence goes on from JAKBBQ010000380.1 coordinate 1,905, forward strand.
GCCCCGGCCGGGCTGGCGGATCAGCTCGACCACGTCGCCGCTGTGCAACTCGCCGCGCGCCTCGAACCAGCCGCGCATGCGCTCGAGTTCGGGTTTGAGCGCATCGAGGCGCTGCGGCGACAGGTTGTTGCGCAGGTCGGACTCCATATGCTCCGAGAGCTCCTTGCCGCTGACATCGCGCAGCATGACCAGGCGCATTTCCTTCGGGCCCGGCATGGCCAGCGCAGCGCTGGCATCGCGCGTGGGCTGCGGCAGGTACAGCGCGGCCACGTAGATCTTGAAGAACAGGATGCGCCGCGTGCCCGCGCCGTTGCGCAGCAGCGACTGCCCGTCCTGCGCCTGGCCCGCGGGCAGCTGCACTCCGTGCAGCCGCAGCGGCTGCGGGGCCTGCGGCTGCGGCGCGGCGGCCTGCGCGCCGCAGGCCAGCGCCGCGCCGGCCAGCAGCGCCGCGCCCGCGCGCAAGCCCGAGCGCCGGCTGCCCGCCCCGCGCCACCACCGCATCCCATCGTGCATCGCAGACTCCCGGTTCCTGGTTCGGCGCGCGGCGGCCGGCCGCGATCGCATGCCGCGCAGCATACGCAAAAGCGTCGCCGCGCCGGCCTGCAGGGCCTTGCGCCGGCGCGCCTGCAGCGGGGCACTGCTACAGTGGCCGATGGCTGCCGCGCGGCGCGGCAGCAACGCCAGCCGCCGACCATGACCGAATCCGACTTCCGTAGCCTGGCCGAGTCCGGGTACAACCGCATCGCCCTGGTTTCGCAGGCCTTCGCCGATCTCGACACGCCGCTGTCGCTCTACCT
>JAKBBQ010000381.1 GCA_021808405.1 Pseudomonadota bacterium
GAGCAGCTCGTAGGGCAGCTCGGCGCAGTCCGCCGTCATGAAGTCGCTGGTGTGGACCGCGCGCAGCGCGACCACGTATTCGTAGGTGCGGCCGTCGCCCATCACCCCCACGCTCCGGATCGGCAGGAACACCGCGAAGGCCTGCGAGGTCAGCTCGTACCAGCTGCGGCCGCTGGCGGGGTCGCGGGTGTCGCGCAGTTCCTCGATGAAGATCGCATCGGCCCTGCGCAGCAGGTCGGCGTACTCGCGCTTGACCTCGCCGAGGATGCGCACGCCCAGCCCGGGGCCGGGGAAAGGGTGGCGGTCGACCATCTCGGCGGGCAGCCCGAGCTGCCGGCCGAGTTCGCGCACCTCGTCCTTGAACAGCTCGCGCAGCGGCTCGAGAAGCTTCAGCCCCAGGCTCTGCGGCAGGCCGCCGACATTGTGGTGGCTCTTGATGACCGTGGCCTTCTTCGTTCCCGCTCCGCCCGACTCGATGACATCGGGGTAGATGGTGCCTTGCGCCAGCCAGCGCGCATCGCCGAGCTTGCGCGCCTCGCGCTGGAACACCTCGACGAACTCGCGGCCGATGATGCGGCGCTTGTGCTCGGGGTCGGAGACGCCGGCCAGCGCGCCGAGGAACTCCTCGCCGGCGTCGACATGCACGACCCGGGCATGCAGCCGGCCGGCGAACATGTCCATCACCATGCGCGCCTCGTCCAGGCGCAACAGGCCGTGGTCGACGAACACGCAGGTCAGCTGGTCGCCGATCGCGCGCTGGATCAGCGCGGCCGCCACGCTCGAATCCACGCCTCCGGACAGGCCGAGGATGACCCGCTCGTCGCCCACCTGCTCGCGGATGCGCCGGGTCGCCTCGGCGACGTAGTCGCCCATCACCCAGTCGCCGCTGCAGCCGCAGATGTCCCGCACGAAACGCTCGAGCAGCGCCCGCCCCTGCAGGGTGTGGGTGACCTCCGGATGGAACTGCACCGCGTAGTAGCCCCGCGCCTCGTCGGCCATGCCGGCGATCGGGCAGCTCGGGGTGCTGGCCATCAGGCGGAAGCCCGGCGGCAGTTCGGTGACCTTGTCGCCGTGGCTCATCCAGACCTTGAGCAGGCCGTGGCCCTCGGCGGTGCGCAGGTCCTCGATGCCCTCGAGCAGACGCGTGTGGCCGCGCGCGCGCACCTCGGCGTAGCCGAACTCGCGGTGCTCGCTCCACTCGACCTTGCCGCCCAGCTGCGCGGCCATGGTCTGCATGCCGTAGCAGATCCCCAGCACCGGCAGCCCGCTGTCCCACACGGCCTGCGGCGCCACCAGGTCGTGCGCCTCGTAGGTGCTGGCGTGGCTTCCCGACAGGATGATGCCCTGGAGGCCCTGCGCGAGCTGGCCGCGGATGAATTCGTCGCTGACGTCGTGCGGATGGATCTCGCAGTAGACGTGGGATTCGCGCACCCGGCGCGCGATCAACTGGGTGACCTGGGAGCCGAAATCCAGGATCAGGATCTTCTGGTGCATGGAGATGGGGATTCGCTCGATGAGGCGGCCGCTGGAACGGTCGGTGGGCCGATCCGCGGTTCAGTCGGTGTGGTAGTTCGGCGCTTCCTTGGTGATCTGCACGTCGTGCACGTGGCTCTCGCGCATTCCAGCCGAGGTGATCTCGACGAATTGCGCCCGCGAGCGCATCTGCTCGACGCTCGCGCAGCCGCAATAGCCGAGTGCCGAACGCACGCCTCCGACCAGCTGGTAGAGGATCGCCGCCAACGTGCCCTTGTACGGCACCCTGCCCTCGATGCCCTCGGGGACGAACTTCTCCGCTCCGGCCGATGCCGGCGCCTCGACCCCGTCCTGGAAGTAGCGGTCGGCCGACCCGGCGTTCATCGCCCCGATCGACCCCATTCCCCGGTAGGTCTTGTAGGAGCGCCCCTGGTAGAGGATCACCTCGCCGGGCGCCTCCTCGGTGCCGGCGAACATGCTGCCCATCATCACGCAGTGGGCGCCCGCCGCGATCGCCTTGGCGATATCGCCCGAATAGCGGATGCCTCCGTCGGCGATCAGCGGCACCCCGGTTCCCTCCAGCGCCTGCGCGACATTGGCCACCGCGGTGACCTGCGGCACCCCCACTCCGGCGACGATGCGGGTGGTGCAGATCGACCCCGGGCCGATCCCCACCTTCACGCCGTCGGCGCCGGCCTCGACCAGCGCGCGCGCGGCCTCGGCGGTGGCGATGTTGCCGCCGACGACGTCGACCGCCGGGTAGTGCTCCTTGACCCAGCGCACGCGGTCGATCACCCCCTGGCTGTGGCCGTGCGCGGTGTCGACCACGATGAGGTCCACGCCGGCGCGCACCAGCGCCTCGACGCGTTCATCGGTGCCCTCGCCGACCCCCACCGCGGCCCCCACGCGCAGCTTGCCCTGCGGGTCGCGCGCGGCATTCGGGCGCTCGGTGGCCTTCAGGATGTCCTTCACGGTCATGAGGCCGCGCAGTTCGAACTCCTCGTTGATCACCAGCACCCGCTCCAGCCGGTGGCGGTGCATCAGCGCCTTGCCCTCGTCCAGCGTCGCCCCCTCGCGCACGGTGATCAGGCGCTCGCGAGGGGTCATGATGTCGCGCACCGGTGCGTCCAGCCGGCTCTCGAAGCGCAGGTCGCGGTTGGTGACGATGCCCACCACCTTGCCGTTCTCGATCACCGGAAAGCCCGAGATGCCGTGCTGGCGCGACAG
>JAKBBQ010000071.1 GCA_021808405.1 Pseudomonadota bacterium
CGCGACAGCGCCAGCACGTCGCTGACCTTCACGCCGGGGGAAATGGTGATCGGGTCCTTCAGCACGCCGGATTCGAAGCGCTTGACCCGCGCGACTTCGGTGGCCTGGGCCTTCGGCGAGAGGTTCTTGTGGATGATGCCGATGCCGCCCTCCTGCGCCATCGCGATGGCCAGGCGCGACTCGGTGACCGTGTCCATCGCAGCCGACACCAACGGGATGTTCAGGCGGATGCGCCGGCTGAGCTGGGTGGCAAGGCTGGTGTCCTTGGGCAGGACCTGGGAATAAGCCGGAACCAAAAGAACGTCGTCAAAGGTCAACGCTTTTCCGAGCAGGCGCATACATCCTCCGGGCGCAAAACGTGATGATAAAAGACAACGCCCGCTGCGGTCGTGCGCCGGGGCGCCGCGATGCCGTACAGTTCAGGCCATCGCCGCCCTCGCCCGCCTCGGCTCCCACCGGAGAGCAGCACCATGCACCCTGCCCCTCGCCTCTGCCGCCCCGCCGCGCTGGCGGCGCTGCTCGCGCTGGCCGCCAGTTTGGGCCTGGCGAAACAGGCGCTGGCGCAGTGGAAATGGATCTCGCCTTCGGGGGTGGTCCAGTACAGCGACCAGCCGCCGCCCGCCGACACGCCGTTGCGCGACATCCTGGCGCAGCCGCGGCCCACCAGCGTGGCGCCGGCCGAGCCGGCGTCGGGGGCGTCGGCGGCCGCGGCCCAGGCGGTGCAGCGACAGTTGCAGCGGCGCAAGGCGCAGCAGCAGGCGCGGCGCAAGGCGCTGCAGGACGCGCAGGCAGCGCAGCAGCAGGCCGAGGCGATGCAACGCATGCAGTTGTGCCAGCAGGCGCAGCAGCGCCTGCAGGTGCTCGAAAGCGGACGGCGCATCCGCCAGGTGCAGGCCGACGGTCAACAGGCCTACCTGGGTTCGGAGCAACTGCAGGCGCAGCGCCAGCAGGCGCAGGCGCTGGTCGACTCCAACTGCCGCTGATCGCCTCCGGCCGGCGCCTCGGCCGCGGGCCGCGGCTTCAGCGCGGCGGCTCCAGCATCAGCTGCACCCGCACCTTGACGGCGTTCAAGCCGTCGAACTCGCCGCCTTGGCACGCGCCGTGCCGCGGCACCACCTGCACCCGCACCCCGGCCGCGGCGGCCTCGTCGAGCGCGGCCTGCAAGTCGCGGTGCACCGTGCCGCTGCCGGTGCCCAGCACGACAAGGGCGCGCAGCGGCGGCTGCAGCAGCCCCTGCAGCGACTGCGCCAGCAGCGCGCGCACCAGCGCGCCGTCGGCGCCGCTGTGGCTGCACACGAGTTCCACCCGCGGCCAGGCCGCGGGTGCGCGCCAGCACGCGCGCTCGCCGGCCGCTCCCGGCGCCTCCCGCGTGAAGCGCAGGCCGGAGGGGCCGATGAAGCCCAGGGGACCGCGTTCGCCGGAGCCGAAGGCGTCGACGCGGCCGGCGAACTCCTTGCTCACGTCGCGCGCCGCGTGCACCCTGCCGTGCATCACGCACAGCACGCCGCGCCGGGCCGCCGCGGAGTCGGCCGCCACGCGCACCGCGTCGTACAAGTTGCGCGGACCGTCGGCCGACAGCGCGCTGGCCGGCAGCATCGCCGCGGTCAGCACCACCGGTGCGCCGGGCGCCAGCAGGCAGTCCAGCGCGTAGGCGGTCTCCTCCAGGGTGTCGCTGCCGTGGGTCAGCACGCAGCCCGCCACGCCGGGCCGAGCCCGCCAGTCCTCGATGGCGCGCGCCAGTTGCGCCCACAACTCCGGCTGCGCGTCCTTGCTGTCGATGTTGCAGAGCTGCACGCATGCCAGCGACGCCACCCGATCGACCCCGGGAGCCGCTGCCAGCAACGCATCGACCCCCAGCACGCCGGCGGTGTAGCCGGCCCCGGTCGCTGCCGAGACGGCGGGAGCCACCCCGGCGATGGTGCCGCCGGTGCCCAGCACCAGGACCCGCGGCAGGTCGGCGCCTGCGGGGGGGGATTCGCCGCCGGTTTCCGGGCGCTCGTTCGAAGCAGCTTGCGTCATCGTTCGATCTGGATAAAATTACAGCCTATTTCGTACAGTTCCTGTCGAGGGCCGCCAAGACAGCGCCGCCAAGACAGCGCCGCCAAGACAGGGCCGCCCGGAGGATCGCCTGCATGCCCGACGCCGCGAAGCTTACCCCCCGCCAGGACGAGATCTTGCGTCTGATCGCGCGCGCCATCGAGCGTAGCGGCTACCCGCCCACGCGAGCCGAGATCGCCGCCGAGCTGGGGTTCCGCTCCGCCAATGCCGCCGAAGACCATCTGCACGCGCTGGCGCGCAAGGGCATGCTCGAATTGTCCTCCGGCACCTCCAGGGGCATCCGGCTGACCCCGCAGGCGCGGCTGGCGCTGCGCCCGGCGGGCGCCGGCCTGCGTTCGCTGCCCGGCATGGAGCAGCTGATGCTGCCGCTGATCGGGCGTGTCGCGGCGGGCAGCCCGATCCTCGCGCAGCAGCACGTCGAGGCCACCGTCGGGGTCGACGCCGGGCTGTTCAGCGCCCGCCCCGATTACCTGCTGAAGGTGCGCGGCTCGAGCATGCAGGGCGCCGGGATCCTCGACGGCGACCTGCTGGCGGTGCGGCAGACCCGCGAGGTGCGCAACGGCCAGATCGTGATCGCCCGCCTCGGCGACGAGGTCACCGTCAAGCGGCTGCGACGCACCGCCTCGCGCATCGAACTGCTGCCGGAGAACCCCGACTTCGCGCCCATCGTGGTCGAGCCGGGGCAGGCGCTGGACATCGAGGGAGTGGCGGTCGGGCTGCTGCGCGCGAGCCTGTAGCGCGAGGCTTGTCGCGCCGGGCCCGCCCCCGCGAGCCTCAGGCGTCGTCGTGCAGCGCCGCCTGCCGCAGCGGCTGCGCCAGCTGGTGCAGCGCGCGGGCGCTGACCAGCATGCCGTCGGCGTCGGCGTACAGCCAATCCCCGGGCTGCACCGCGACCCCCTGGATGCGCACCGCAACCTGACACTGGCCGGTACCGAGCTTGCGCGCGGGCATCGGAACGTGAGCCAAGGCCCGCACTCCGATCGGCCGGGCCTGGATCTCCTGCACGTCGCGCACGCAGCCGTCGATCACCAGCCCGGCCCAGCCGTTGCGCAGCGCCAGTTCGACCAGCCTGGCGCCGACCAGCGCCGTGCGCAGCGAGGCGCCTCCGGCAACGAGCAGCACCCGCGCCATGCCGGCCTGCTCCAGCGTGGCGCGCAGCAGCGCGTTGTCCTCCAAGCACTGCACGGTGGCCACCGGCCCGAAGAAATGGCGCTGACGACCGTAGTGGCGGAACACCGGCGGCAGCACCCGCACCTCGCCGCGCTCGATCGCCTCGGCCTGCTGGTCGCAGAAATCGCAAGTGCTCACGCCGGCACTGAGGGTCGGGGTGGACGGGGCCATGCACGCTCTCCTGAAGTTCGACTGCGGCTGCGGCCGCGGCGCCGGACCGTGGCCCCGCGACGCGCGCTCTCCCCCGATTGCAATGGGTTTGCACCGGCGGCGTCCTGTCCCAAGTCAAAGTGCAACCGATCGTTGCGAGGCCGCCCGGTTATGCTGTAGCCCCCGGCCCCCGCCACGGCTCGCGGGCCCCGCGCATCCCTGCCATGTCCTGGAACTGGTTCGTACCCTGGTATCCCTCGCTGCCGATGGCGCTGTTCCTCGTCGGCGGAGCGGTGCTGTACCTGCGCGGCAGCCTGCGCAGGCGCACCGCGGCGTGGCGCCAGGGCCTGTTCTGGATCGGCTGGCTGCTGCTGTGGCAGGCGCTTCAGACCCAGTGGGACTACGTCGCCGAACACGAGTTCTTCGTCCACATGACCCAGCAGATGGTGCTGCACGACCTGGCGCCGATGCTGGTGATCGCGGCCTGGCCCGGACCGACCTGGCGCGCCGGCCTGCCCGTGCGCTGGCGCCGCGCGCTGCTGCTGCCGCTGCTGCGCCTGCCGCCCGTGCGCTGGCTGGGCGCGCTGCTGCTCAACCCCTGGGTCGCGGTGGTGCTGTTCGCCGGGCTGGTGGTGTTCTGGCTGGTGCCCGCGGTGCATGTGGGGGTCATGCTCAACACCCAGCTGTACCAGGCGATGAACTGGACCATGGTGCTCGACGGACTGCTCTTCTGGTGGCTGGTGCTCGACCCGCGCCCCAGCCCGCCGGCCCACCTGCGCGCCGGACTGCGCATTTTCCTGCCGGTCATCGGCATGCTGCCGCAAATGCTGCTGGGGGCGATCCTGGCGCTGACCAGCACCGACTGGTACCCCATCTACAGCCTGTGCGGACGGGCGATTTCCGGGCTGAGCGCGATGAGCGACCAGCACCTCGGCGGGCTGATCCTGTGGATCCCGGCTTCGGCGGTGAACGTGATGGCGGCGATGGCGGCACTCAGGCGCTGGATGCGGCTTTCCGACCGCAGCGCGCCGCAAGGCGCCGCCGCGCAGCCGCCGCGCCCACCGCAGGGCGCCGCGGCGCAGTCGATGCGGCGCGCCTGACGCGGTCCGCGCCGCCTGCGAGCGACTCAGTCGTCGAGCAACTGCCGCAGGTCGTGGGCGATCTGCGCCGGCGCCGCGGTATCCGAGCCGATCAGCTTGCCGCGACCCTCGCGGTCGAACACATAGATCGCCGCGCTGTGGTTGACCACATAGTTGCCGTAGCGGTCCTTCTGGCCGTAGTTGAAGGCGACATGGTAACGCTTGGCCACCGCCTGGATCTGCGCCATCGAGCCGGTCAGCCCCACGGCCTGCGGGCTGAACGCGCCGGTGTAGGCCTTGAGGATCGCCGGGGTGTCGCGCGCCGGGTCGACCGACACGAACAGGATGCGCACGTCGGCCGCCTGCCGGCCCAGCTGCTGGACCGCCTCCGCCAGGTGCGACATGGTCAGCGGGCAGACGTCGGGACAGTGGGTGTAGCCGAAATACAGCACCACCACCTTGCCCCCGAAGTCGGCCGCGGTCACCGGCTTGCCGGTGTCGTCGACCAGATGGAACTGCAGGTTCGGCAGCACCGCGCCGACATCGTCCAGGTCCCAGTGGAGCTTCTTTCCGCAGGCGGCCAGAACCAGCAGCGCCGCCGCCGCCGCCATCAGGGCACGCGCCAGGCGGCCGATCGATCCATTCATGTCACGCGCTCGGGCTGCGCGGGCGCGCCGGCGGCGCGCCCGCTGGGGTCAAAGGCGTCATCGTAGCGCCGACGCCCCGCGGCATGCGGTCGATCAGTGCACGGTGCGCTCGAACACCAGCCGGCCGTCGACCACGTCCACGGGGACCACCGATTTGGGGCCGAAGCGCCCCTGCAGGATCAGCCTGGACAAGGGGTTCTCGAGCTCGCTCTGGATCGCCCGCTTCAGCGGCCGAGCTCCGAACACCGGATCGAAGCCGGCCTTGGCGATCTGCGCCACCGCGGCCGCGCTGACCTCCAGGCGGATGTCCATCTGCGCCAGCCTGCGCTCCAGCGAGGCGAGCTGGATGCGGGCGATGCCCTCGATCTGCTGCTGGTCCAGCGAGTGGAACACCACCACCTCGTCGATGCGGTTGAGGAATTCCGGGCGGAAATGCTGCTTGACCTCGGCCCACACCGCGTCGCGGATCGCCTCCTGCGGCTGGCCGGCCATGCTCATGATGTGCTGCGAGCCCAGGTTGGAGGTCATCACGATCACCGTGTTCTTGAAGTCCACGGTGCGCCCCTGGCCGTCGGTCAGGCGGCCGTCGTCGAGCACCTGCAGCAGCACGTTGAACACGTCGGGATGCGCCTTCTCGACTTCGTCGAGCAGGATCACGCTGTAAGGCTTGCGTCGCACGGCCTCCGTCAGGTAGCCGCCCTCCTCGTAGCCCACGTAGCCGGGCGGCGCGCCGATCAGCCGCGCCACCGAGTGCTTTTCCATGAATTCGCTCATGTCGATGCGGATCAGGTGGTCCTGGCTGTCGAACAGGAACTCCGCCAGCGCCTTGCACAGCTCGGTCTTGCCGACCCCGGTGGGGCCGAGGAACAGGAACGAGCCATAGGGCCGATTGGGATCGGACAGCCCGGCGCGCGAACGCCGGATGGCGTCCGACACCGCGGCGATCGCCTGGTCCTGGCCGACCACCCGCTGGTGCAGGCGCTGCTCCATCTGCAGCAGCTTGTCGCGCTCGCCTTGCAGCAGCTTGGACAGCGGGATCCCGGTCATGCGGCTGACCACCTCGGCGATCTCCTCGGCGCCGACCTGGGTGCGCAACAGCCTGCGCGTGGCCTGGGCGCCCTCGCCGCCGGGCGCGGCCTCCTTGGCCTGGGCTTCGTGCAACTGCCGCTCGAGCTCGGGCAGCCGCCCGTACTGCAGTTCCGCGACCTTGTTGAAGTCGCCCTTGCGAGTGAGTTCCTCGATCTGGAAACGCAACTGGTCGATTTGCTCCTTGACCTGCGCCGAACCCTGCACGGCCGCCTTCTCGGCCTTCCAGATTTCCTCCAGGTCCGCGTACTCCTTCTGCAGGCGGCCGATTTCCTCCTCGATCAGCGCCAGGCGCTTTTGCGAAGCCTCGTCCTTCTCCTTGACCACCGCCTCGCGCTCGATCTTGAGCTGCACCAGCCGGCGGTCGAGCCGGTCCATCACCTCCGGCTTGGAGTCGATTTCCATCTTGATTCGCGAGGCCGCCTCGTCGATCAGGTCGATGGCCTTGTCGGGCAGGAAGCGGTCGGTGATGTAGCGATGCGACAGCTCGGCGGCCGCGACGATCGCCGGATCGGTGATCTCCACGCCGTGGTGGACTTCGTACTTCTCCTGCAGGCCGCGCAGGATGGCGATCGTCGCCTCCACGCTCGGCTCGTCGACCAGCACCTTCTGGAAGCGCCGCTCCAGCGCGGCGTCCTTCTCGATGTACTTGCGGTACTCGTCCAGCGTGGTTGCGCCGATGCAGTGCAGCTCACCGCGCGCCAGCGCCGGCTTGAGCATGTTGCCCGCGTCCATCGCGCCCTCGGCCTTGCCGGCGCCGACCATGGTGTGGATTTCGTCGATGAACAGGATCACCCGCCCCTCTTCCTGAGAGACCTCCTTGAGCACCGCCTTCAGCCGTTCCTCGAACTCGCCGCGGTACTTGGCGCCCGCCAGCAGCCCGGCCATGTCCAGCACCAGCACCCGCTTGTCCTTCAGGCTGTCGGGAACCTCGCCCGACACGATGCGCTGGGCCAGACCTTCGACAATGGCCGTCTTGCCCACGCCGGGCTCTCCGATGAGCACCGGGTTGTTCTTGGTGCGGCGCTGCAACACCTGGATGGTGCGGCGGATCTCGTCGTCGCGCCCGATCACCGGGTCGAGCTTGCCCTGGCGGGCGCGTTCGCTCAGGTCCAGGGTGTACTTGTTCAGCGCCTCGCGCTGCTGCTCGGCATCGGCGCTGTTCACGCTCTGTCCGCCGCGCACCGCGTCGATCGCCGCCTCCAGGCTCTTGCGGCTCAGCCCTGCGTCGCGCGCCACGCGCCCGGCGTCGCCCTTGTCGTCGGCCAGCGCCAGCAGGAAGGTCTCGCTGGGAATGAACTGGTCGCCGCGACGGGTGGCTTCCTTGTCGGCCAGGTTCAGCAGGTTGCCGAGTTCGCGGCTGACCTGGATGTTGCCCCCGGTACCCTGCACCTGCGGCAAGCGGCCCAGCGCCTGCTGCACCGACGACTGCAGCGCCGGCACGCTGACCCCGGCGCGCGCCAGCAGCGCCTTGGGGCCGTCCTGCTGCAGCATCGCGCCGAGCAGGTGCACCGGCTCGATGTAGGGGTTGTCGGCTCCCAGCGCCAGGGACTGGGCCTCTCCCAGGGCCTCCTGGAACTGCGTGGTCAGCTTGTCGAAGCGCATGGATTCCTCCGTCAGTACCCGTACAACATGTGGAGCCTCGCCGCATTTTCAAGGCGCTGCCGGCTCGGGCGAAGTTGATCTGGCTGCATGGCGTGCGGGGGTCGACGATGGCATCATGTCGGCGTGCCTTTGCGGCGCCCGCCTGCGCGCGACCGCGCGTGGAAGTAAGCTCGGCTTGCCGGCCGTGCCCGGGCGCGGTCCTGGTGCCGCGCTGGTGCCGCCCTCGTGTCGTCCTGGTGCCGTCCTTGCGCGTTGCTTGCACCGTCTTTCGTATGCCCACCCTCAGGAGAGTCCGTCATGGCCAAACTCGCCGGCAAGCTGGAAACCGCCGCAGTCGACAGCAAGACCACCGACAAGCTGGTAGCCGACCTGCGTGAAGTCGCCTCCGACGCCGAGGAACTGTTGAGCCTGACCGCCAGCCAGGCCGGCGAGCGCATCGCCGACGTGCGCGCCCGGCTCGGCGAACGCCTCGGCGGGCTGAAGTCGCAACTGTCCGAGCTCGAGGCCGAAATGCTCGAGCGCGGCCGGCAGGTGGCGCGCGCCACCGACGACTACGTGCACGACAACCCCTGGAAGTCCATCGGCGCCACCGCCGGGGTCGCCTTCCTGCTAGGCCTGCTGATCGGTCGACGCTGAAGCCCGGCGCGCTGGCATCCCGACGGAGCCCCCGGCGTGTCGACTTCGCGTGGCGCGGCCCACGGCCTGCGCCAACGGCTGGACCTGCTGCTGCAATCGGCGCAGACGCGGCTGCAATTGCTTGCGCTGGAGCTGCAGGAGGAAAAACTGCGCCTGGCGCGGTTGCTGCTCGGATTGGTGCTCGCTGCGGTACTGCTGGGCTTCGCGGTGGTGTTCGGGCTGGTCTGGCTGACCGTGGCGCTGTGGGACAGCCATCGCCAGCTCGGGCTGGCGATGGCCACGGCGCTCGCGCTGCTGCTCGGGCTGGGCGCTGCCGGCGTCGCCGCGCGCGCCTGGCGTGCCGGCAGCGGGCTGTTCAGTGCCAGCCTGGCCGAGCTCGAACGCGATCGCCAGGCGCTGGCAGCGCGCGACCATGAGCCCTGAACAGGTCGACCTGCTGCTGCGCAAGCAGCAGCTGCGCTGGCGCATCGCCGAGCAGCGCGCGCAGTGCCTGGGGGTGCTGCAGGAAGTCGAGCGCCTGCTTTCGGTGGCGCAGCAAGGGCGCCGCCTGGTCGCTCGGCTGGGCTCGCTACTCCGCGAACATGCTGCGCTCGGCGTGTTGGCCGGCGGCCTGGTGCTGCTGGCGCGGCCGCGCGCCGCGCTGCGCTGGTCGCGCCGCGGCTGGCTGCTCTGGCTGGGCTGGCGGCGCCATCACGGCTTGCTCCGGGGTTGGGCTCGCTGGCTCGGCCGACTGACCGGGGCCTGAGCGCGGGCCGCAGGCCTCAGCGACCCGGGTCGCGGTTGCCCGAGCGCACTCCCCAGCGCGCGAGCGCCGCATCGTCGGCCTCCCGGGCATCGACCCAGCGCGCACCCTCGGCGGTGGTTTCCTTTTTCCACAGCGGGGCCTGGGTCTTCAGGTAATCCATCAGGAACGCGCAGGCCTCGAAGGCGTCGTGGCGGTGGCTGCTGGCCACCGCGACCAGCACGATCGGATCGCCGGGACACAGCACGCCGACCCGGTGCACCACCAGCGCTCCCAGCAAGGGCCAGCGAGCGCGCGCCTGTTCGACCATCGCCTCGATGCTGGCGCGGGTCATCTCGGGGTAATGCTCCAGTTCCAGCGTCTGCACGCCGGTCTGGCCGGGCGCCGGGGCTTCCTCGCGGCAAATGCCCTCGAACACCACCACCGCGCCGATATCCCGGCGGCCGGCGCGCAGCCGCTGCGCGGCCTGGGCGCCGTCGAATGCTTCGGCCTGGATGAGGACTTCGAACATCGATGCGCTCCTGCGTGGGCGACGCCGTTCAGCCCCCGGTGACCGGAGGAAAGAAGGCCAGTTCGCAGCCCTCGACCAGCGGCGCCTCGGCGCCCGCCATCACATGGTTGCAAGCCATGCGCAAGGTGCGCTGCGGACCCAGCGCATCGGCATGCCGCTGGCTGCGCTGCGCCAGCCATTGGCGCGCCTGGCCCAGGGTACGCACCTCGGCCGGGAGTTCCAGTTGCTCGCTGGCGCAACCGATGGTCTCGCGCACGCTGGCGAAATAGCGAATCATCGTCGGCATCGCCAAGCCCCTCATTGCAGCAGATCGGAAAAGGCGACAAAGCGCACCAGGTCTCCCGGTGCGAAGGACTGTCCGGCGGGATTGTCCACCAACCCGTTGGCCCACACCGTCGAACTCAGCACCGCCGAATTCTGCTCCTCATGCAGTTCCACCCTGCCCTGGGCGTCCAGGCGGGCGCGCAGGAACTCGCGCCGCTTGTCCGGACGCGGCCAGCTGCTCGCGCTGGGCAGCCACAGGGCTTGCGGCGCAAGCCGCGACGCCCCCTGCAGCGCCAGCACGAAAGGTCGCACGAAGAGCAGAAACGTGACAAAACTCGAAACCGGATTCCCGGGCAGTCCGATGAAATGCGCGCTGTCGCCTTGCGCGCGCCGGATGCCCCCGAAGGCCAGCGGACGCCCCGGTTTGACCGAGATGCGCCAGTGCGCCAGTTCGCCCTGCGCCTGCACCGCCGGACGCACGTGGTCCTCGCCACCCACCGACATGCCGCCCGAACTCAGCACCAGATCGTGTTCGCGCGCGGCGTCGGCCAGCGCCTGGCGGGTGGCCGGCAGGGTGTCGGCTACCTGACCGAGGTCACTGACCTGACAGCCCAGCGCCTCGAGCAGCGCGCGCAACAGGAAGCGGTTGCTGTTGTAGACCCCTCCGATGCGCAAGGGCTGGCCCGGCACCGCCAGTTCGTCGCCGGTGCACAGCAGCGCCACGCGCGGGCGCGGCGCCACCTGCAGGCGCGCCACCCCGACCGAGGCGGCCTGGCCCAGGTCCTGCGGGCGCAGGCGCTGGCCCGCGTGCAGCACCGTGCTGCCTTCGCGCACGTCGAAGCCGCGCGGTCGCACCCATTCGCCGGGGCGCGGCAGGTGGTCGACCCGAACGTGCTGGTCCTCGGCACGGCACTGCTCCTGCATGACCACCGCGTCGGCCCCGGGGGGAATCGGCGCGCCGGTGAAAATGCGCGCCGCCTGCCCCGGCTGCAGCGGCTGGCCGACCTGGCCGGCGGCGATGCGCTGGCTCACCGCCAGCCGCGCCCCGGCAGTCGCCACGTCGCCGCTGCGCAGCGCGTAACCATCCATCTGGCTGTTGTCCCAGCCGGGCACGTCGATCGGGCTGCGCACATCCTGCGCCAGCACCCTGCCCAGGCAGTGCTCGACCGGCAACTCCTGCGCCGCAGTCAGCGGCCGTGCCCGCTCGAGCAGGCGCGCCAGCGCGGTATCGACATCCAGGGAATCACTCGAGGCTTGGTTCATCGGCGTAGACGAAACGTCGGGATTGGCTCAGCATCCAGTCGGCGATCCGCGCCGGCTGGCCCAGGTCCAGGCGCTGCGCCGCACCGCCCAGCCCGGGCGCAGCGGTGCCGTCGCAGGCCACCGCCAGCAGATGCGGGTCGTCGCCGAGCAGCAAGGGCTTGCCGGTGGCCTGGCGCCACACCTCGATTTTAGGGATCGGCGCGCCGCGGAAGCCTTCGACCAGCACCCAGTCCACCGCTTGCAGCAGGGGCAGCAACTCGGCCAGCGCGTACTCGCGCGCCTGCCGCGTCTCGCGCTGCAGCGCCAGCAGGTGCGGCGAAGCCACCAGCACCTCGAAAGCGCCGGCCTTGCGGTGGCGCCACGAGTCCTTGCCCTGGCGATCGAGTTCGAATCCGTGGTGGGCGTGCTTGATCACCGAAGCGCGCAGACCGCGCAGCGCGAACTCCCCCAGCAGGGCCTCGATCAGGGTCGTCTTGCCGCTACCCGAGGAGCCGACGAAACCAGCGACGTGCATCATCGCGATGGCTAGGCCGCGCAATGGCTGGCGATATAGGCTTTCAACGCGTCGACGTCGGGATTCATCACGACAAAGCGCTGCGCCTTGGCCTCCAGCCCGCGGGCCGCCTGCGGGCGCTCGGGATCGCGGCCGATGGCCTCGCGGATGGTGGCGTCGAACTTGGCCGGCAGCGCGGTCTCGACGACCAGCATCGGAACCCCCGGTTCCAGGTGCTGCCGCGCCACCGCGACCCCGTCGGCGGTATGGGGGTCGATGATCACCCCCGACTGCTCCCAGACCTCGCGGATGGTGCGCAGCCGCATGGCGTGGTCGCTGCGGCCCGAGGCCATGCCCTGGCGCACGCGCGCGAAGGCCGGCTCGGCGCCCAGGTCGAAGCTGCCGTTGCGCGCCAGTTCCTGCTCGAACAGGCGGCGCGTGCGCTCGGCGTCGCGCCCGAGCAGGTCGAACACGAAGCGCTCGAAGTTCGACGCCTTGGAGATGTCCATCGACGGGCTCGACGTGTGATGGGTCTGCTCGGTGCTGCGCGGCCGGTACACCCCGCTGCGCAGGAACTCGTCGAGCACGTCGTTCTCGTTGGTGGCCAGCACCAGGCGGCGCAGCGGCAGTCCCATCTCCCGCGCCACGTGGGCGGCCAGGATGTTGCCGAAATTGCCCGACGGCACGGTCACGTCCAGCGGGTCGCCCACGCTGCGCACGCTGCGCAGGTAGCCGGCGAAGTAATACACCACCTGCGCCGCCACGCGCGCCCAGTTGATCGAGTTGATGCTGCCGATCCGCCAGCGGCGCTTGAACTCCAGGTCCGCCGACACCGCCTTGACCAGGTCCTGGCAGCCGTCGAACACGTCCTGCACGGCGATGTTGTGGATGTTCGGCTCGTGCAGGCTGTACATCTGCGCCGTCTGGAACGGGCTCATGCGCCCGAAGGGCGACAGCATGAACACCCGGATTCCGCGCCGCCCGCGCATCGCGTACTCGGCCGCGCTGCCGGTGTCTCCCGAGGTCGCGCCGAGGATGTTCAATTCCCCGCCGGATGGCTCCAGCGCCTGCTCGAACAGGTGGCCGAGCCACTGCATGGCCATGTCCTTGAACGCCAGCGTAGGCCCCTGCGACACCCCGAGCAGCGCAAGCCTCGAGTCGATGGGCTGCAGCCGGATGATGGCCTCGCTGCCGAAGGTCGCCGCGGTGTAGGTGCGGCGCAGGCTGTCGCGCAGCGCCTGCGCCGGCATCGGCTCGACGAAGGGGTGCAGCACCTCGAAGGCCAGCTCGGCGTAGGCCAGCGGCTGCATGCGCTGCAGCTGATCGCGGTGCAGCCGGGGATAGTGCTCGGGCAGGTACAGCCCGCCGTCGGGGGCCAGGCCCTCGAGCAGGATGTCCTCGAAACGGGCGCGGGGCGAGGCGCCCCGGGTGCTGACGTAGTCCATCAACGCAACTCCTCCTTGCGCAGGCGCACCACCGGCGCCAGCACGCTGTCCAGCGCCTGGATGCGCGCCAGCGCCTCGTCCATGCGCCATTCCAGGGTCTCGTGGGTCAGCAGGATGACATCGGTGTGCTGGTCGTTCTCCCCCGACGGTCGCTGCAGCAGCGCGTCGATGGACATGCCCTGCTCGGCCAGGATGCGGGTGATCTCGGCCAGCACCCCGGCCTCGTCGCGCACGTGGATGCGCAGGTAGTACGAGGTGCGCACCTGGGACATCGGCAGGATCGGGGTGTCGGCCAGCGCGCCGGGCTGGAAGGCCAGGTGGGGAACACGGTGTCCGGGGTCGGCGGTGTGCAGCCGGGTGATGTCCACCAGGTCGGCGATGACGCTCGAGGCGGTCGCCTCGGCGCCCGCCCCCTTGCCGTAGAACAGCGTCGGGCCGACGGCGTCGCCCTGCACCATCACCGCGTTCATCGCCCCTTCGACGTTGGCCATCAGGCGGGCCGACGGAATGAGGGTCGGGTGCACCCGCAGCTCGATGCCCTGCTGCGAGCGGCGGGTGAGGCCGAGCAGCTTGATGCGGTAGCCCAGTTGCTCGGCGTAGCGGATGTCGGCGCCGTCGAGGTCGCGGATCCCCTGCACATGGGCGCGCTGGAATTGCACCGGCACCCCGAACGCCATCGCGCACAACAGGGTGATCTTGTGGGCGGCGTCGACGCCGTCGATGTCGAAGCCCGGGTCGGCCTCGGCGTAGCCCAGTTGCTGGGCCTTGGCCAGCGCGCCGGCGAAGTCCAGCCCCTGCTCGCGCATCGAGGACAGGATGAAATTGGTCGTCCCGTTGATGATCCCGGCCACCCATTCGATGCGGTTGGCCGCCAGGCCCTCGCGCACCGCCTTGATGATCGGGATGCCCCCGGCCACCGCCGCCTCGAACGCGACGACCACCCCGTGCGACTGCGCCGCGGCGAAGATCTCGTTGCCGTGGTGCGCCAGCAGCGCCTTGTTGGCGGTCACCACATGTTTGACGAGGC
>JAKBBQ010000382.1 GCA_021808405.1 Pseudomonadota bacterium
GGTCAGCGTCGCCACCCAGCCCCCGGACCAGTACTGCACGGTCGCCCAGGGCAGCGGCACCGCGCAGGCCTCGGTCAGCAACGTCGCGGTGACCTGCGCGGCCGGGACCGCGAGCGTGCTGGCGGCGCTGCCGGGTTCAGGCTACAGCACCTCCGGCGTCCCGTTGCTGGCATCGAATGGGGACCTCTACGAAAGTACCACCAATGGCTTCGGTTCAATCGTGCAAATCACCCCCGCCAGAAAGCTTTCGGTGCTGTATTCCTTCGCCGGCGGCACCGCAGACGGCGCCGATCCCGGAACGCTGGTGCAGGGGCCGAACGGCAACCTCTACGGGGTCACCAGCGTGGGCGGGCCGAACAACACAGGCAGCATTTTCGAACTGACCCTGGGTGGCGCCGAAACCGTGCTGCATTTCTTCACGACAGGTGGCAGCAACGCCCTCAACCCCAGTTCCCCGCTGCTGCTGGCCAGCGACGGCAATTTCTATGGGGTGACCGCTTCGGGTGGAACCTCCGGCTTCGGCACCCTGTATCGCATCAGCCCGGCCGGGGCCTACACCTTGCTGTACTCCTTCCCGATCTACAGCGGGAGCGCGCTCAGCATCCCCGAGGGCCCGCTGATCCAGGCGAGCAATGGAGAACTGGTCGGGACCTGCTACGAGGGGGGTACGGGCGGCGCCGGCGGGGTGTTCACCTTCAACCTGAAGAGCGACACCGAAACCGACCTCGCGATGGGCGCCGCCACCTTCCCGAGCCCCCAGAACGGCGTCGTCCAGGCCAGCGACGGCAACTTCTACGGAGTGACCACCTACAGCGGGAGCAACGTACTGTTCGAGGTCACGCCGACCGGAACCGCGAGCGTGGTCTACAACTTCAACAGCGGCGGCTCGGGCGCGTTCACCTTCACCGTGGGGGCCGGGCAGCTGGCGCTGGGCAGCGACGGCGACCTGTATGGAGCCGCCGGCAGCGGCGGGAGCGGCAACGCCGGCGGGGTGTACCGCTTCGATCCCACCACCGGCACGCTGACCTCCGTCTATGCGTTCAGCGGTGCCTCCGGCACCACCGCCGAAGGCGCGATCAACGGCCTCAGCGTGGGCAGCAACGGCTGGCTGTACGGGACCTTCAACGGGCCCCTGCCGGGCGGCCTGTTCGCGATCGACTGAAAGCGCCCGACGATGCCCGGCCGTGCGCGGCCTGGTGCCGACAAACCCCCGCGGGCTTCGACCAGAAGGGCGCCGCGGTCTTCGGCGGCAGCGAGCGCATCGGAGAATCGGCATCGGACAGCCGGTGTCGGACAGTCGGCAGCTGACAGTCGGTGTCGGGAGGCGCGTGGCCTGCGGGGAGTCGAGCTTGAACATCCTGGCTGCGAAGTCGCGCCGGGCCGCAGGGTCCGGCGCATGGTTCAGCGCATGGTCCAGCGCATGGTCCGGCGCATCGACCGCCCGGCTGCTCGTCGCCTGCATCGCGGCACCGGCGGCGCAGGCGGTCGCGGAACCGGTGGTCCCGGAACAGGCGGTCCCGGAACAGGCGGCCGCGCCACGGCTGCCGGCCCGGCTCGGCGTTCCGGCGCCCGCGGCGGGTACGCCGCCGGCGGCGGCGCGGCCCCGGATCAGGCCTTGACCCAGTACGCGACCAGCCCGCGCAGCAGCATGTCGATCGCGATCGCCGACAGGATCAGCCCCATCAGCTTCTCGGCCGCGCGCAGCACCGCGTCGCCGAGCACCGACAGCAGCTTGTCGGCGAGCAGCAGCACCAGCGCGGTGATGGCCATTGCGGCGCTCAGCGCCAGGATGTGCAGCCCGATGGTCTTCCAGCTTCCGCTTCCCAGCAGCAGCACCGCGGCCAGCGCCGAGGGACCCGCGAGCAGCGGAACCGCCAGCGGGAAGATCAGCGGCTCGCCTTGCGCCGGGTCGCCGAACATCGCCTCGCTGCCCGAGAAGATCATCTTGATCGCCACCAGCAGCAGGATCATCCCTCCGGCCACCTGCAGCGACGACTGCTCCAGCCCGAGCAGCTCGAGGAAGCGCTGGCCGACCGCCATGAACAGCAGCAGCACCAGGTAGGCGATCGCGGTTTCGCGCAGGCTCACCCGGGTGCGGCGCGCCGGGTCGACATGCCGGGTCACCGCCAGGAACATCGGCAGGTTGCCCAGCGGATCGAGGATCAGCAGCAGCACGATCAGCGTGGACCAGAAGTCGTGGCGTTGCGGCATCGCAGGGACTCAGGCTCGCGGATGGTGGCGCGCATGCAACTGGCGCAGCCGCTCGCGCGCGACGTGGGTGTAGATCTGGGTGGTCGAGATGTCGGCGTGGCCGAGCAGCAGCTGCACCACCCGCAGGTCGGCGCCGTGGTTCAGCAGGTGGGTCGCGAAGGCGTGGCGCAGCGTGTGCGGCGAAAGCCTCACCTCGATTCCGGCGGCCAGCGCGTAGCCCCGCAGCAGCGTCCACACCATCTGCCGGGTCAGCGCAGGCGCGCCGCGGCGCGCCGCGCGCCGCGGGCCCGACGAAACGAACACGAAGTCGCTGGCCGCGCCGCGCAGCAATTCGCCGCGCGCCGCCTGCAGGTAGCGCTCGAGCCAGTGCGCCGCCGCCTCGCCGAAGGGCACCAGCCGGTCCTTGCCGCCCTTGCCCGCCTGCACCCGCACCACCGATTCGTGGAGTCCGAGGTCGTGGATCCTGAGCCCGACCAGTTCGCTG
>JAKBBQ010000383.1 GCA_021808405.1 Pseudomonadota bacterium
CATCCGGTCGTTGGGGAAGAATCCCTGGGTCGTCGGATGGAACTTGAAGCCCTTGATGCCATGGTCCCTGATCAATCGCCGGGCCTCCCGCACGCCAAACTTTCCCTTGTGCGGATCGATGCTCGCGAACGCGACCATGATGTCGCTGTTCGCCTGGGCGGCCTCGGCGACCTCCTCGTTCGGGATCCGGCGGGCGCCGATCTCGCTCTCGGAGTCGACCGTGAACATCACCAGGCCGATGCGGCGCTCGCGGTAATAGGCGACGGTCTCGGCGATCGTCGGGCGCTTGCCCGATTTGAAGTACTTCGATGCCGCCTCCTCGTATTCCCGCCAGACCTCGTCGGCCGGCTGACGGCAGGAGACTTCGGCATGGGTGTGAACATCGATGGCGACCAGTTCCTGTAGATTCATGACAGCTCTCGCAGACGATTCGGACGGCCCGTGACTTGTGGTTTTCTCAGCGCGACTGCGCGAGGTGCTCGCGACTCCACTCGGTGAGCGATCGTCCTTCCCTGACGAGCCGCGTGAGCAGCGGCGCAGGCTCCCAGTGCATGGGCCCGAACCGCTCGCGGTACTTCAGCATGCCCGCGTGCAGCGTGCTCAATCCGATGGTATCGGCATGGAACATCGGACCGCCGCGGTAGCTCGGGAAGCCGTAGCCGGAGGTCCAGACGACGTCGACGTCGCCGGCGCGCAGCGCCACACCCTCCTCGAGAATGCGCAGGCCCTCGTTGAGCAGCGGATACAGGCATCGCTCGAGAATCTCGGCCTCGCCATGCTCGCTCTGCGGCACGCCGAGCTTCGTGGCCTGCTCGCGCAGGATAGCGATCGCCTCCGGGTCATCATGGCGGGCACGCTCTCCCGGCAGGTACTTGTAGTATCCCCGGCCGTTCTTCTGACCCAGGCGACCAGCCGCATGCAGCGCGATATCGGCCTGGTAATAGGTCGGATCGGGCGGATATTTTTCGGCGTTCGACTTGTGCACGTTCACCCCGACATCGATGCCGGCCATGTCGAACACCGCGAGTATTCCCATGGCCATCCCAAAATTCTCCAGCGCGGAGTCGACCTGTCGTGGCGTCGCGCCCTCCAGCACCATGCGCTGGGCTTCGCGCGCGTAGCCCTCCATCATGCGATTGCCGATGAAACCGTAGCACACCCTGGCGAGCACGGGTGTCTTGCGCAGCAGCTTCGCCAGATCCATTGCAGCGCCGATCGTGGCCAGCGAGGTCGCATCGGCTCTGACCACCTCGAGAAGCGGCATGATGTGCGCGGGCGAGAAGAAATGCAGGCCGATCACGTCCTTCGGTCGGGCAGTCGCCGCTGCGATCGCGTTGATGTCCAGGGTCGAGGTGTTGGTCGCGAGGATCGCGCCAGTCTTGGCGACCTGGTCGAGACGGGCGAAGATGCGCTTCTTGAGTTCCATCTTCTCGAACACGGCCTCCACGAGGACGTCGGCATCGCGCAGCGCCTCGTAATCCGTCGTGCCGCGGACGAGCGCGAGACGTCTGTCCCGGTCCTGCTCGCTGATGCGGGCGCGCTTGACCATCGAGGCGTACGTGTCCGCAATGGTCTGCCGTCCGCGTCCGACGGCCTCCTCATTGACATCCAGCAGCGTCACCCCGATGCCCGCATTGGCGAACGAGATGGCGATCCCGCTGCCCATGGTTCCCGCACCGATGATGGCGGCGTGCCGGATCTCGCGGGGCGCGCCGCCGGCGAGGCCCGGGATCTTGCGAGTCTCACGCTCGGCGAAGAACACGTGGATCTGTGCCTTCGCCTCGACCGTCTCCTTCGACCGGTTGGCGATCTGCTCTTCGCGCAGCAGCCCGGCCTCGAAGGGCAGGCGCAGCGCAGCGCCGACCGCCTCGATGGCACTCAGGGGTGCCATCCGATGCGGAAATTGTCGCTTCGCCTGCGCCGTGAGACGTTCGATGATCTGCGGCGTCGCGCTCTGCGGATCAACGGCGCTATCGCAGGTGCGTCGCGGCCCGCTGCCGGCCTGCACGAGCGAGCGGGCGTAAGCCACGGCCGCCGCGCGCAGCGACCCCTCGGCGATGCGATCGATGAACCCCAGCTCGAGTGCACGCTGCGCAGCGACCGGACGGCCGCTGAACAGCAGCTCCAGGGTCTGCTCCAGCCCGATCAGGCGCGGCATGCGCTGCGTGCCACCGGCTCCCGGAATGATGCCGAGCGTGAGTTCCGGCAGCCCCAGCCGCGCGTCTGGCGCCGCGATGCGGTAGTGACAGGCCAGGGACAACTCGAGGCCCCCGCCGAGCACCGTCCCGTGCAGGGCGACGACCAGCGGGATCGGGAGCTGTTCGAGGCGGCGGAACAAGTCGCGATACTCGGCCTCCTTCGGGGGGCCCGAGAATTCCGTGATATCGGCGCCCGAACAGAAGGTGCTTCCCTCGGCCGCGAGCACCACGGCACGCACATCGGCGCGGGCACCGAGGACCATCAGCACTTCGCTCAAGCCGGCGCGTACCGCGGCGCTGATGACGTTGACGGGGGGGTTGCTGATCGTGACGACGGCAATGCCGTCCTCGATGACGAGCGAAACGACGTCCTGACCCATTGCAGCGTCACTCCTCGGGCGCTTGTGAAGGGAACCGATCAAAGCGTTTCGAGCTTGCGCAGCAGTTCGGCGAGTTGGACGCGGCCGCCGCCGCCCAGGCGGTCCGTGATCCGT
>JAKBBQ010000384.1 GCA_021808405.1 Pseudomonadota bacterium
GGCGGAACTGCGGATCGTCGGGCAGTGGGGGTGCGGGCTGCGAGGGGTGCGGCCGCACGATGAGCCGCCAATCGGGGTGCTGGCGCACGCAGGCGATGCTGGCGTGGAGAATGCGCTCAGGCAGCGTAGGGTCCCCCGTGCGGCCGGGCGACGCGGCGTGATGCAGGGGCTCGGGCTGCAGGGCCAGCACAATCAGAGCGACCCGAGACCGCTGCTGCGCAGTGGCCGCTTCCCGAGGGGGATGAGCAAACTTGGGGCGGCCCGACGTTTTCTCATGCTGCTGCGCGCCGCCGAGAACTTCGCGCAGCGCGAGACCGGCTGCGCGCGTTTGCGGGGCGTTGAGGGCGTCGAAGGCCGGGTTGCCGGTGACGGCGATGCGCTCCGCAGGCCATCCGGCGGCGATCAGGTTGTCGCGCGCCGATTCGGACAACACGCACACCCGGCTGGGGTAGCGGGTGCGGGCGGCGAAGGCGTCGCCGACAAAAGCCGGCGGGCCGCCCCGAGGCTGTTGTTCCCCCTCGGGGGGTGAAGCCCGCTTGCGGGCTTCCGGGGGCGTCGCGCCCAAGGCGAACAGGTCGAGCAAGGCCAGGCTGGGAATGCCCGCTTCGCACGCGGCATCGACCACGGCTTGTTCGCTGCGCGGGGAGTTGGTGGCCAGCACCAGATCGGGCTGCAGGTGCTGGAGCACGCGGCGGAAGACGCGCAGGGGATAAAAGCCCTGGCGCCCCTTGGTGTCGAGCAGCGCCTGCGCGGCCTCCGGGCCATGTTGCTGCTGCAGATCCCAGGCGTTGATGCCGAGGTAGGCCACGGTCTCGGCCTCGGGAATGTCGGGGTGGGTGTTGCCTGGCTGGAGCGCGCGGCCCAGGGCCAAGGCCTGCGCCTGCTCTTGCGCCGACAGCAGCGGCAGCAGGTCGACGTAGCCCAGCGGGGTTTCGCCGGCATCGCGCGCCACGCGGGCGGCGGTGGTCAAGGCCAGCAGGGTGATGGTGAAGTGGGGCCGCCGGGCGCGCAGGGCGCGCAGCACCGGCAGCATCATGGCGATATGGCCGCCACCGTAGGCCACGGCGAGGATGCGGGACGGCCCCCTGGGTTGGGCTGTGCCCAACCCACTCTCCGAGGGGGGCAAGACAACTTGCGGCGGCCCGGCGTTGTCTTGCGCGCGCCGAGGGGGTGGAGTGCTCATACGGGAAGCCGGGGTTCGAACTGCTGCGCCCACAACTCCAGCGCGGCGAGCGCCCGCAGTTCGCGGGTGTGGTTGGCGGCACCCGAGACATGGTCGTCGAACAGTGTGCGCACCCGCGCCATGTCGAACAACCGGGCGCCCAGCGCCCCCGGCGCGAACAGCAGCGCAGCCAGCCAGGTCTTGCGCGGGCCGCGGAACCAATCGCCGATGGGGACGGTGAACATCTGCTTCTTGCGATGGGCCAGATCCTCGCCGATCAGCGGTTCGACGGCGCGCTTGAACCAGTGTTTCTTGTCGCCCTCGTGCAGCTTGGTTCGACCTTCGGCGCGGAAGGCGAACTCCATCATGCGCCAGTCGAGAAAGGGGGTGCGCGCCTCGAGCGACACGGACATGCCCATGCGGTCGGGCTTGACGAGGTTGTTGCCGGGCAGCAGCAGCATCATGTCGAGATGGAGCATCTGGTTGACGCGGTCGAAGTGCGCGGCCTGCTCGAACCAGGGCGCGGCCACGTCGCGCACGCTGTCCACACCCGCCAGCCTCTGCCGCAGCCAGGGCTGGAACAGCGCGGCGCGCGCCTGCTCGCCGAACAGGCCGGTGTGCTCGACATAGTGCCGGGCGAAGTCGGCGGCCGGCAGCTCGCGCAGCGCGGGGTCCGCCATGAAGCTGGCGTATTTGTCGTAGCCCGCGAACAGCTCATCGCCGCCGTCGCCGGTGAGGACGACCTTGACGCCAGCACCCCCGGGACGCCCCAAGGCGATGGCCTCCTCGGTGGGCAGCGCAGCGTGGGGGCCAAGCCCTGCGGCGAGGCGCGAGACCTCGCGCGTGGGCATGAACGAGGCGTCGCCGTGCGGCTGGTCGCAATGCCACAGCACGCGAGCCCAGTCATCGAGCATGTCGGGCTGAACGATGCGTTCGCGGTGCGTGGCGCCGAAGCGCTGTGCGGCTTCGCGGGCGTAGGGCGATTCGTCGAAGCGGGCGTCGGGAAAGCCGATGCAGAAGGTGCGCGCGGGCTCGCGCACATGCCGGGCCATCAGCGCCACGATGGTGCTGGAATCGACTCCGCCCGAGAGAAACGCGCCGAAGGGCACATCGGCGCGCAGCCGCAGCCGCACCGCATCGTCGAGCAGGGCGAGGAATTCCTCCTGCCACTGCGCGAAGCCCTGCGGCGCGGGCGTCTGCTCGGCGAGGCTCCACCAGCGGCGCGTGCTGCTGCCGGCGCGGCTGACGCTGAGCACCGTTCCCGGCATCACATGGCGGATGCCCGCGAAGAGGGTGAAGGGCGGCGGGACGTAGTTGTAGGCGAGGTAGTGCTGCAGCGCAGGCAGATCGAGCATGGGCCTGGCCGTCTGCGCGGCGAGCATGGCCTTGATTTCGGAACCGAACAGCACCTGCCGACCGTCGTCCTGCACGAACAACGGCTTGACGCCGATGCGGTCGCGCACCAGATGAAGCCGGGGGTTCTCGGGCTCGCGCCCATCCCAGATGGCGATGGCGAACATGCCGTTGAG
>JAKBBQ010000072.1 GCA_021808405.1 Pseudomonadota bacterium
GAAGATCATGCCCACCGGCATCGTCAAATGGTTTAACGAAAGCAAAGGCTTCGGGTTTATCAAGCCGGACGAAGGCGGCGAGGATCTGTTCGCCCACTTCAGCGAGATCCAGGCCAAGGGTTTCCGCACGCTGCAGGAAAACCAGCGCGTCGAGTTCACCGTGAAGGCCGGCCCGAAGGGCCCGCAGGCGTCGCAGATCCGCGTGATCTGAAGACCCGCCGAACCGCCGCACCGGCGCGATGCTCGCGCCGCGCGGCGGTTTCGTTGTTGCACGCCGAATCGTTGCGGCCGCGGGTCCGGGCCGCAATCTCGTGCTGCGTGCAAAAAATAACCGAGCCAGCCAGCTCGGTTTTTTTGTCTCCGGCCGGCACCCGCCGTCGCGCTGGCGCACCATCCGGTTTGGCGAGCGGGTGTCCTGCCGGACGCCGGCGTCGCGGTGACGGAGGTCGGCTTGGTCGAACAGCTGCTGCGGGAATGGGGCTACCTGGCGGTCGCCGCGGGCGCCTTCGCCGAAGGCGAGACGGTGCTGCTGGCAGCCGGCTACGCGGCGCGGGCGGGATGGCTGGACGCCTGGCGGGTGCTGGTGGTCGCGGTGGTGGCGGCCAGTGCCGGCGACCAGTTCTTCTTCTGGATCGGCCGCCTCTGGGGCGGCGTGCTGCTGCGGCGCATTCCCCGGCTGCGCGCCCAGGTCGAGCGCGTCGCCGCGTTGCTGCGCCGGCGCCCGGGCGGCGCGGTCGTGGCGGTGCGCTTCCTCTATGGATTGCGGATCGCCGGGCCCATCCTGATCGGCGCCGCCGGTGTGTCGCCGGCGCGCTTCGCCGTTTTCAACGTGCTGGGTGCGCTGCTGTGGGCGCCGCTGATCCTGGGCGTCGGCTGGGGCTTCGGCCATGCCTGGCAGCAGGTCTCCGGGCGGCTGGCCGGCATGCAGGCCGGGTTGCTGGCGCTGCTCGTCGCGGTCGCCGCGCTGGGTCTGCTGGCGCGGTGGGTACTGCGCCGGCTGCGACGCGGCTGACACCGGGCAGGCGATCCGGCCCCCCGCCGGGCAGCGCGTGCCTTCGCGGCTTCAGCTCGCGTCGCCCGGCCGCAGTCCCATCGCGTCGCGCACCACCTGCATGGTCTCGCGGGCCGCGTGCCGGGCGCGCTCGCAGCCGTCGTCCAGGATGTCCCGCACCAACTGCGGCTGATCCAGATAGGGCTGGGCGCGCTCGAGCATCGGTTGCTGCTCGCGCAGCACCGCATCGATCACCGGCTGTTTGCACTCCAGGCAACCGATGCCCGCGCTGGTGCAGCCTCGGCGCACCCATTCGCGGCAGGCCTGATCGCTGTAGGCCAGGTGGAACTGCCACACGGGGCAGTGGTCGGGGTTGCCCGGGTCGCTGCGGCGCACGCGCGCCGGGTCGGTCGGCATGCGGCGGATCTTGTGCTCCACCGAGGCGCGCTCCTCGCGGATCGCGATGGAGTTTCCATAGCTCTTGGACATCTTGCGGCCGTCCAGCCCGGGCAACTTGGACTCGGGGGTGAGCAGGGCCTCCGGCTCGCGCAGGATGGTGCGCCTGCCGCCGTCGACCTGCGCCAGCAGCGCGTCCTTGTCGGCGCGCGCCAGCTTGCTCGCACCCACCAGCGCGCGCGCCTGCTCGCGCTGCTCGACCTGCCCCTCCTGGTCGGCCGCGCGGCGCAGCGCCAGCAGCCGCGCCCGCTCGGCTTCCGGCAGGCGTTGCGCGGCAGCGCGGGCGCGCGTCTCGATTCCCGGGTCCTTGCCGTACAGGGTGTTGAAGCGGCGGGCGATCTCGCGGCTCATCTCGATATGCGGGACCTGGTCGGCGCCCACGGGAACCCAGCGTGCCTGGTAGATCAGGATGTCGGCCGCCTGCAGCAGCGGATAACCCAGGAAGCCGTAGGTGAGCAGGTCCTTGTCCTTGAGGTTGGCGATCTGCTCCTTGTAGGTGGGCACGCGCTCCAGCCACGCCAGCGGGGTCCCCATGCCCAGCAGCAGGAACAGTTCGGCATGCTCGGCAACCCGGCTCTGCACGAACAGCGTGGCCTGCGCCGGATCGACCCCGGCGGCCAGCCAGTCCACCACCATGTCGTGGGTGTGGCTGGCGATGACCTCGGGCGATTCGTAGTGGGTGGTCAGCGCGTGCCAGTCGGCGACGAAGAAAAAGCAGGAGTTGTCTCGCTGCAGCTGCACCCAGTTCTTCAGGGCGCCGTGGTAGTGGCCCAGGTGCAGCGCGCCGGTCGGGCGCATGCCCGACAGCACGCGTTCGCCTGTCGCGGCAGGCGCGAGGGAGTCAGTGGAATTCATGGCTGATGCGCAGTTGCAGGTAGTTCTGCCCCGGGTTGGGGCGCTTGATGTCGGCGTTGGAATAATGGGTGAAGCGCACTCCCAGGCCCCACGAGGTGCCGGCCAGCCGGTGGTACAGGCCGATCGAATCGCCGAACTGGTAGGCGGTCGAGATGCGCTTGGAGCCGATGCGCGTGGCCGAGAACAGGTTGGCGCCGATTCCCGCCTCCAGCGCCGTGTCGGGGAGGAACCACCAGCGGGCGATCGGCGTCAGGCCCACGTGCCACAGGGGTGCCCCGGGTTGGCCGGCAGGCCCGAACGCGCGCCCGGCCGAGGCCTCGAGCACGAGGTCCAACCGCGACGAGCCGAAGGTGCGCTGCCACAGCGGGTCGCCCTGCCACGCCAGCGTGACGTTGTGATAGCCCGCGTCGCCGCCGGCGAACAGCGAAAGCTGTTCCGCCCGAGCCAGCGGACCCAGCAGCAAGCCGGCGCAGACGAGGGCCGCGGCGAGTCGCTTGCGCGCAGGCCAGCCATTGCGGTCCGCTCGGGCAGCGGCGCGGCGGGGCGTGGCGTGGGTCATGGTCGGTGGTTCCTCGGCAAGTGGGGAAGGGGCGCGGGCGCTGCTCGCGCGCCGGCTCCGGCGCTACAGCAACAGGCGGAACGGGCTCAGCAGCACGCCCAGCAGGGTCTGGCTCAGGCCCATCAGCGGGATCAGCCAGATGTAGGTGGCGATATTCGTCAGCACCAGAGCCATCACGATGAAGAATCCGTAGGGCTCGATCCGCGACAGCGCCAGCGCCTGGCGGATGGGCAGCAGGCCGACCAGCACTCGTCCACCGTCGAGTGGCGGGATGGGAAACAGGTTGAACACGAACAGCACCAGGTTGACGGTGATCCCGGCGCTCGCCACGTCGACCAGGAAGGCCTCGCGCACTCCCAGGCGCTCCATCACCAGCAGCGCCAGCGCGTACAGGAAAGCCTGCACGAAGTTCGACGCCGGGCCCGCCAGCGCGACCCAGATCATGTCGCGCTTGGGGTTGCGCAGCGCGCCGAAATTCACCGGCACCGGCTTGGCGTAACCGAACAGGAAGGGGCTTCCGAACAGCAGCAGCACCAGCGGGATCAGCACGGTTCCGATGGGGTCGATGTGGCGCGCCGGGTTCAGGGAGATGCGTCCCATCATGTAGGCGGTGTTGTCGCCGAAGTGGCGCGCCGCGTAGCCATGGGCCGCTTCGTGCAGGGTGATGGCGAACAGCAGCGGCAGGGCGTAGACGGTGAGTTGCTGGATTTGCTCGTTCATGGTCGTCGCGGCTTGCGGTCGTCCCGCCTCAGTGGTCTTGTTCCAGTCCCAGGCGAGCCGGATCTCCGCGACCGAGGCGCAAGACCTCGGGCGTGGGGCCGCTGAGGTCGATCACCGTCGTGGGCTGCTGCGGGCAGGCCCCGGAGTCGATCACGAGTTCGATGTGCTTTTCCAGACGGGTGCGGATGTCGGCCGCTTCGTTGAGCGGCTCGGCCTGCCCGGGCAGGATCAGGGTCGTGGCCAGCAGCGGCTGGCCGAGTTCGACCAGCAGGGCGTGCGCCACCGCGTGCGCGGGAACGCGCACGCCGATGGTCTTGCGCGAGGGGTGCGACACGCGTCGCGGTACCTCGCGCGTGGCCGGCAGGATGAAGGTGTAGGGGCCCGGGGTCGCGGCCCGCAGCAGGCGAAAGCGCCGGTTGTCGACCATCGCGTAGCTGCCCAGCTCCGACAGGTCGCTGCACAGCAGCGTCAGGTGGTGCTTGGCGTCGACCTCGCGGATGCGGCGCAGGCGCTCGGCCGCGGCCTTGTCGTCCAGGTGGCAGACCAGCGCGTAGGAGGAGTCGGTGGGGATCGCCGCCACTCCGCCGGCATGCAGGATCGCGCAGGCCTGCTTGATCAGGCGCGGCTGGGGATCGTCCGGGTGCAGGCTGAAGTACTGGGCCATGGAGGGCAGCGCGGCGCGCCGTCAGTGCAGCAGTTCCCAGATGGGTCGCAGGCCATCGGGCAGCCGCGGCAGCTGCCCGAGGTCGCAGCGGCTCTCGCGCGGACAGTGGAAATCCGATCCGCGCGATGCGCGCAGCCCGAAGCTGCGCGCGATCTGCGCGTACTTTCGCCAGTCGGCCGCGCTGTGGCTGGCGGTCACGACCTCGATGCCCTGTCCGCCGAGATCGCGAAAGCGCGCCAGCAGTTGCTGCTCGGCTTGCGCGCTGAAGCGGTAGCGCCCGGGATGCGCCAGCACCGCCAGCCCGCCGGCATCGCCGATCCACTGCACCGCCTGCTCCAGGCTGGCCCAGGCGTGTTCGACATAGCCCGGCTTGCCCGGTGTCAGGAAGCGGGTGAACACTTCGGCGGTGCTCGAGCACACCCCGCGCTCGACCAGGTGGCGGGCGAAGTGGGTGCGCGAGATCAGCGCCGGATTGCCGGCCAGGCGGCTGGCCCCGGCGTAGGCGTCGTCGACCCCGGTGTGTTCGCGCAGCGATGCGGCGATGGCGTGCGCGCGGGCATCGCGGCCTTCGCACATGCGCTGCAGGTGGCCG
Source organism: Pseudomonadota bacterium (assembly GCA_021808405.1). Taxonomy (GTDB): domain Bacteria; phylum Pseudomonadota; class Gammaproteobacteria; order Burkholderiales; family Burkholderiaceae_C; genus Thiomonas_A. Next base: position 4,838 of record JAKBBQ010000072.1, read on the forward strand.
CGCAGCGCGGCGTGCCCGGCGTCGATCCCCAGCCCGACGACATGCACCGTCTGGTCGCCGACCGACACCGAAACCTCCACTCCGGGGACGAAGTCCAGGCCGATTTCGGCGCAGGCGCGGGCGGCCTGCTGCAGTCCGCCGAGTTCGTCGTGGTCGGTCAATGCCCACAGATCGACGCCGTTGCGCTGCGCGCGTCGCGCAAGCGCGGCGGGTTCCAGGGTGCCGTCGGAAACCAGGGAATGGCAGTGCAGGTCGGCGTTGAACGCGTCGGACATGCGGGTATTTTAGGCGCCCCGGCCCGGTGCCCGCCCGCGGCCGGGTGTCGGGGTGGAACGACTAGAATCCGGGCCGATGCAAACCTCGATGCTTGCCGCGCTGCTGGCCACTGCACTGGCTTATGCCCTGGGCTCGCTGCCGTTCGCGGTGCTGGTCAGCCGAACCATGGGGCTGGCCGATCCGCGCAGCTACGGCTCGGGCAACCCCGGCGCGACCAACGTGCTGCGCTCCGGCAGCAAGCTCGCGGCCGCGCTGACCCTGTTGCTCGACGGGGGCAAGGGCTGGCTGGCGGTATGGCTGGCGCAGCAGGCCGCGCAGGCGGGCTGGATGCCGAGGGCCGCGGTGGCGCTGGCCGCGCTGGGCGTGGTGATCGGCCACATGTGGCCGCTGTTCCTGGGTTTTCGCGGTGGCAAGGGGGTGGCCACCGCGGCGGGGGTGCTGCTGGGCATCAACCCCTGGCTGGGGCTTGCGACCATCGCGACCTGGCTGATCGTCGCGGTGTTCTTCCGCTATTCCTCGCTGGCTGCGCTGGCCGCGGCGGTGTTCGCTCCGGCCTACGCCTGGTTCGGGCAGCGTCTGCTGTGGCAGTTGCAGCCGGCGCTGCTGCTTGCGCTGCTCGCGATGTGCGTGTTGGTGATCTGGCGCCACCAGGCCAACATCGGCAAATTGCTGCGGGGCGAGGAAAGCCGCATCGGCGGGCGATCGGCCGGGCAGGCGCGCAAGCCCCCGCGCTGAGCCGGGCGCCGGCCGGCCGGGTTCAGTCGCGGAAGTTCTGGAACGACAGCGGGGTGTCGTCGATCTGCTTGCGCAGCAGCGCGATCGCCGCTTGCAGGTCGTCGCGCTTGGATCCGCTGATCCGCACGGTTTCGCCCTGGATCGACGATTGCAGTTTCATTTTCGATTCCTTGACCGCCGCGGTGATCCGCTTGGCCAGTTCCTGAGGGATTCCGGCGCGCACCGTGATGACCTGCTTGAAGCGGTCGCCGCCAGCCGGCTGCGGCTTGCCCAGTTCGAGGAAGCGCGCGTCGACCTGTCGTTTGGCCATCTTGGCCAGCAGCACGTCGCGCAACTGGCCGAGCTGGAACTCGTTGTCCGCCAACGCGGTGATGGTCTTGTCGGCGAGCTCGACCTTGGCCGAGCTGCCCTTGAAGTCGAAGCGGTTGGCGACTTCCTTGGCGGTCTGGTCGACCGCGTTGCGGATTTCGATCAGGTCGGGCTCGAGTACGGCGTCGAAGGAGGGCATGGCTGGCGGTTGCGCGGTGCTGCGCGCGATACGTGGGATGACGCGGAACGGGGAATAATCGTGGGTTTTCTGGGGCCGTGTGGCCCGCAAGGGAATTGTATGGATCTGGCGGTCCAGAGCGATGTCGATTTGACGGGCCTGAACACTTTCGGCGTGGCCGCGCGCGCGCAGCGCCTGCTGCGCATCACCGACGCGCGGCAGCTGCGCGCGGTGGTCGACCACCCCGAGCTGGGCAAGCTGCCCAAGCTGGTGCTCGGAGGAGGCAGCAACCTGCTGCTGACCCGAGACCCGCCGGGGCTGGTGCTGAAGATCGACATCCCCGGCATGCGCGTGCTGGCCGACGATGCCCAGGCCACGCTGATCGAGGCCGGCGCCGGCGTGGCCTGGCACGATCTGGTGTGCTGGAGCCTGCGCCAGGGACTGCCGGGACTGGAGAACCTGGCGCTGATTCCGGGAAGCGTCGGCGCCGCGCCGGTGCAGAACATCGGCGCCTACGGCATGGAACTGGTCGAGGTCTTCGATTCGCTGGATCTGATCGACCTCACCACCGGGCGTTTCGCGACGCTGGACCCCGCCGCCTGCCGCTTCGGCTATCGCGACAGTGTGTTCAAGCACGCGCTGGCCGGCAAGTCGGTGATCACCCAGGTGCGGCTGCGTCTGCCCAAGCCCTGGCGCGCGCGCCAGGGCTATGCCGAATTGCAGCGCCACCTCGAGCGCAGCGGCGTGGGCGAGCCCGACGCACGGCAGGTGTTCGATGCCGTCTGCGCGATCCGCCGCGCCAAGCTTCCCGATCCGCAACGCCTGGGCAATGCCGGGAGCTTTTTCAAGAACCCGGTGGTCAATCGCACCATCCGCAATGAAATCCTCGAGGAGTTCCCCGAGATCGTCAGCTACCCGCTCGACGACGGCAGCTACAAGCTGGCAGCCGCCTGGATGATCGAGGCCTGCGGCTGCAAGGGGCGCAGCCAGGGCGCTGCCGCGGTCGACGGCCGCCATGCGCTGGTGCTGGTCAACCACGGCGGCGCCAGCGGCAGCGAGGTGCTGCGCCTGGCCGAGACGGTGCGCGCGGCGGTGCGCGAGCGCTTCGGCATCGAACTCGAGTACGAGCCCGTGCTGGTGTGAAGGCGCTTGCGCGGGCGCCGGGCCAGCGCGGGCCGGGCGTGGCCCGCGCGAGCCGTCACAGGCCCCGGGTCGGATGGCCCAGGTTGGTCCACTCGGTCATCGAGCCCGTGTACAGCCGGGTCTTCGGATTGCCGAGGATCTCGTGATCGACGAACCAGGCGCCCGACGCGAGGTGCCCGGTGTTGCAGTAGGTGATCGTCGAAGCGTTCGGCTGGATGTTGAACTCCGCGTAGATCTTGCGATAGTCGGCCGCGCTCATGAATTCATGCGCGGCACCCACCGGCTTGACGATCGCATCGGTCGGGAACGAGCGCGCACCGGCCAGGTGCCCGCCGGCGGCGTCCACCGGCCGCTTGACCACGATTCCCAGGAATTGCGCGGTCGGGCGGGCGTCGACGAACTGCTCGGAGCCGTTGCGCAGCCCGCGCTCGACCTGCGGCAGCGTGGCCAGGATTTCCTTGTCCTCGCCGGAAGCCTTCCAGTCGCCCCTGGCCGTCGCCACCTTGCCGGTGCTGACCGGAAGACCGGCCTGCAGCCACGCGTTGACCCCGCCGTTGAGGATCGCGACGTGGTCCCTGGGTTCGCCGAAGTAGCGCAGCTGGAAGTACAGGCGCGTGGCCATGTCCATCGTATCCACGGTCGCGCCGGTGGGAACGATGACAATCAGCTTGCCGGAGTCGAGGCCGGCGTCGTCCATGACCTTGGTGAAATACTCGGCGCTGGGAAGCTGGGCGACGATCTTCTTGCCGTCGATCGTTTTGTTCTGGCGGATCTTGCCGAAATCCACCGACAGCGCGCCGGCCAGGTGGCCGCCGGTGGCCACCAGCTTCTTCGCGCCGGTCTTCTTGTCCGTCTCGAATCGGGGCGCGCGGGTCAGCGTGTCCATGTCGTCGCGGATGTCGACGACCGTGACCTCGTTGCGATGCTCGTGCAGCCATTGCGGGGTCACCAGCGGGCCGGGCAGGCTCGCCGCCGAGGCCAGATGGACACAGGCGCCGACGATGCCGGCCGCCAACAGGTGCTTCAAGGCTTTCATGGTTCTCCTCCGGGTTGAACTACAGGTGCGCCGCCGCGCTCGGCTGCGCCCGCGCGGGCGCAGCCGAGCCGGCGATGCCTTTACGCGATCCCGCTGGCCTGCAGGCAGTCGAACTGGGTGGCCAGGTCGATGCTGCACTGGCTGACGATGTGGCTTCGGCGATCTTCCAGCACCCGCTCGAGCGGCGCGCGATGCGCGCGCTCGGCGATGCGCAGGTCGCGCTGGCGCACCACGGCGTCGATCTGCGGCGAGAACAGCAGCGCCATGTCCTGCAGCCAGCGCGCCAAGCGGCGCGGCCTGGCCTGCGACAGGTCGAGGGTGCGCAGCGCGCGCAGCGTCCAGCGCGCATCCTGCCAGTGCTCGGCGGTCACCCAGCGGTTGGTGGTGAACACGCGCATCGGCAGTCCGCGACCGTCGACCGACAGGCCGAACAGGTGGACATGGGCGGCCTGGTCGTCGCGTCGCGCGGGCCTGCCGGCGAAGACATGGAAATGGCCGTGTTCGCCCGCGGCGCGGGCCGCCGCCGCATGGGCGTGGTAGTAGAAACGGTAGCCGCTGCGGCGGTCGAGGGCGTCACCGGAGGGATAGTGTCGCCACTCGACGAACGCGGCTTCGCGCCCCAGCACCTCGGACAGCACTCCACGCCCGCTGCGCGCGTCGGCCTGCAGGCGCGCCAGCGTCGCCAGCAGCGCCTGCTCCAGCGCATCGCGGGGCATGGCGCGCAGCGCGCGCACGATGCGCTCGCGCGGGACGCGCAACTGCGTGCCGGTCATCGCTCGGGGTGCGGGGAGCGGGGTCGCGCAGCGGCGCTGCGGCGCGCCGCCGGGGGCGGGCGCGCCGCGCGGGCTCACTTCGACGGCGCGCAGGGGTTGCCGGCCTTGCCGCCCGACATGCCGCCGGCCTTGCCGCTCTTGGGCGCGCAGGGCTTGCCGGCCTTGGCCTTGCCTTTGGCTCCCATCGGCGCGCAGGGGTTGCTCGGTGCGCAGGGATTGCCGGCGGCCAGCGCCGCCGGGCTCGCAGACAAGCTGCTCAGCGCCTGCGGCATCGGGGCCACCGCGGCGGCGGCCAGTGCCAGAACCGGAAGCGCTTGCGACAACTTGATGCGGGACTTGCTCATATGCGATCTCCTTCGATGGGTTGACAAGGGCCTGCAGCGATGCGGGCGGGCGTGAACGCCGGCTTCGCGCTTGCGCGAACCACGCCGCGGCGAACCGCGGGCGCCGCCGGCTGCCGCCAGCCGGGGAACCTCCATCGTAGTTCCCGGCGCGGTGGCGCTGCACGCCATGCAACGGATCGGGGCCTCGCACGGTGGACCGCACTCAGGCCTCGCGTGTCCGGCGGCCCGCCCGCGACGCTCCGCGGGTCAGGTACGCGACCGCCAGCAGCACCGCCAGCAGCAGGCCCCAGACGGCCCACGCCGGAAGGTGCAGCAGCTGGGGCAGGGTCAGCGAATCGGGACCGACCTGTTTCCAGGCCCAGCCGCGGATGGACGCGAAGGCGGAGTTGAATCCCAGCGTGCCCAGCATGATCCCGAGCAGGAACACCAGGCCGTCGAGCTTGCCCGAGCACAGCGCCACCATCGAGGTGCCGGGGCAATAGCCTCCGACGGCCATGCCCACCCCGATCAGCACCCCGCCCAGCGAACTGCCCCACAGGAACACCGAGGGAACGAACAGGTCGTGGGTGACGTCCACCCGGCCCAGCGCCTGCAGCAGGTACAGGCCGCCCGAGGCGACCAGGATCGCGGTGAACATCACCTGGAACACGGCCCAGTCCTGGAAGCGCAGCTGGGCGGTGAGCTTGCAGCCGCTGCCGAATCCGGCGTTTTCCAGTACGTAGCCGAATACCATACCCAGCAGAGCACCAGACAAAGGGCCGGTATACCCCAGTGGGAGACTCATCGCCACAGCCCCCGGGTGATCTGGCCGAACAGCGCGCCGGCGACGAAGAATCCGGCGAGGAACAGGAAGCCGGCAGCGGCCAGCGTGGCCGACCCCGACAGGCCGACGCCGCTGGTGCAGCCCAGCGCCAGGCGCGCGCCGAATCCCGAAGCCGTGCCGCCGAGCAGCGCCAGCGACAGGCGCAGCGCCCGCCCGGCGCGCCGCGGGCCGTCGACCTCCCAGCGGAAGCGCCCGGCGAGCAGGCTGCCGGCGAGGGCGCCGGCGGCCAGCCCCAGGACTTCCCAGGTGATCCAGTGGTTCAGTCCGGCGTCGTACAGGCCGCGCAGGTAGCTGCCCGGCGCGACCGTGGAGGCCGCCAGGCGGCCCGCCGCCGCCGCGGTGACCAGGCTGGTCGCGCCGGTCACGCCGTAGCCGTTGCCGGTGACGACAAAGGTCGCCAGCAGCCCGAGGCCGAGCGCGATGCCGGCCGCATAGGGGTTCCACAGTGGACGCGGGGGTCGCATGGCGCAGTCGCTCTCCTGGGTGCGGGGAGTCGCCTGAAGCCACTCCAGGCAACGATTTGAGAAGTATAGACACACAAATCCCATGCTGGCAGGAGTATTAGGGTTAGTCAGCTTGGGGAGAACACCAGGGCCGCGACACGCCGCTTGAGCCGGGTCAACAGCGCGTCGCGAGCGGCCCGCCGGCCCGGCTTCCGGGCGCGAATCCTTGCTTATGCTGCAGACTGCGAACCGGATCCGACGCGGCGTGCGAAGCCCGCCGCGGCTGGGCCCGGCCCGCCGCACCCGGCCTGCGTCCGCGTCGAGGAGAAGCTACGAGCCATGGCACACATCGTCATCCTGGGGGCGGGCCTCGGCGGCCTGCCGGCCGCCTACGAGGCCCGCGCGCGTCTCGGGCAGGAGCACCGCATCACGGTCATCAACAGCGTCGAGTACTTCCAGTTCGTGCCTTCCAACCCCTGGGTGGCCGTGGGCTGGAGGGCGCGCGACCAGGTGGTGCTACCCATCGCGCCCTACCTGCAGCGCAAGGGCATCGACTTCATCGGCCGACCGGTGGTGGCCATCGATGCCGCGGCTCGCAGCCTGCGCCTCGACGGTGGCGACAGCGTGGCCTACGACTGCCTGGTCATCGCCACCGGCCCGAAACTGGCGTTCGACGAGGTCGACGGGGCCGGACCCGACGGCGGGCATACCCAGTCCATCTGCACCGTCGACCACGCCGAGCGGTGCCACGAGGAATTCCTGCGCCTGTGCGAACAGCCGGGCCCCGTGATCGTCGGCGCGATGCCCGGGGCGAGCTGCTTCGGGCCCGCCTACGAATACACCATGATCCTCGACACGGCGCTGCGCAAGCGGCGGCTGCGCAGCAAGGTGCCCATCACCTTCGTCACGGCCGAGCCCTACATCGGCCACCTCGGGCTGGACGGCGTCGGCGACTCCAAGGGCATCATGGAGCACGAGTTCCGCGACCATGACGTGCGCTGGATCACCAACGCCAGGACGACCCGGGTCGAGCAGGGAAGGATGTTCGTCGACGAACTCGACGCGCTGGGCAACGTGTACCGCCAGCACGAGCTGCCCTTCCGCCACGCGATGATGCTGCCGGCGTTCAAGGGGGTCGACGCGGTGGCCGCGGTCGAGGGGCTGTGCAACCCGCGCGGCTTCGTCATCGTCGACGAACACCAGCGCAGCCCCAGGTACCCGGACATCTACGCGGCCGGGGTGTGCATCGCCATTCCCCCGGTGGGCCCGACGCCGGTGCCCTGCGGAGTGCCCAAGACGGGCTTCATGATCGAGTCGATGGTCTCGGCCATCGTGCACAACATCGCCGAGCAGCTGGCCGGGCTGCAGCCGACCCACAAGGGCACGTGGCAGGCGATCTGCCTGGCCGATTTCGGCGATACCGGGGCGGCCTTCGCCGCGGTGCCGCAGATCCCTCCGCGCGACCTCAACTGGTTCGGCTCGGGCAGGTGGGTGCACCTGGCGAAGCTGGCCTTCGAGAAGTACTTCCTTCGCAAAATGCGCACCGGGAATTCCGAGCCCATCTACGAGAAGTACGTGATGAAGCTCATCGGCTTCAAGCGCCTGCAGGATCGCGTGCTGCACCCCGGGAACGCGCGCTGAGCGCGCGCAGCCGCCGCCGGCTCAGCCGAAGTGGCAGACGTAGTGGTACGCCTGGTCGCCGGTGCGGATCTCGAAGCAGCTGTCGCCGGGAACCGAGAACGATTGGCCCTCGGCGCTGCGCTGCCAGTCGTGGCTGCCCTGCATGCGCCACTCGCACCAGCCGCCCGCGCCCTGCATGACCTCGGGCGCCGCGGTCCGGAACAGCAGGCTGCTTCCGGGCAGGATCACCCCCACGCTCTTGCGGCTGCCGTTGTCGAGCTGCACGGTATGGCTGACGCAGCGGCCGTCGAAGTACACGTTGGCGCGCGGCACCACCGCGCCGCGGATCGGACTCAGGTCCATCGCCTGCGCGGGCTGGCTCACCGGGTGCTCCCCGTCTTGCCGGCCTTGGTGGGCGCCTTGCCTGCCTTCGCGGCAGCCTTGCCGGTGCCTGCCTTCCTCGCGCCGGCGCGGCGCCGCGCCTGGGCGTTGGCGGCGATGCGCAGGCGCAGCGCGTTGAGCTTGATGAACCCGGCGGCGTCGGCCTGGTCATAGGCGCCGCCATCGTCGTCGAAGGTCGAGATGCGCGGATCGAACAGGCTGTCGCTGGCCGACTCGCGGCCCACGCACAGGATGGTGCCCTTGTACAGCTTCAGGCGCACCTTGCCGTTGACGCTGGCCTGCGAGGCGTCGATCAGCCCCTGCAGCAGCACGCGCTCGGGGGCGAACCAGTAGCCGTTGTAGATCATGCGGGCGTAGCGCGGCATCAGGTCGTCCTTCAGCGCAGCGACCTCGCGGTCGAGGGTGATGCTCTCGATCGCGCGGTGCCCGGCCAGCATGATCGTGCCTCCGGGCGTCTCGTAGCAGCCGCGGCTCTTCATGCCGACATAGCGGTTCTCGACCTTGTCGAGGCGGCCGATGCCGTGGCGCCCGCCGATGGCGTTCAGGCCGGCCAGCACCTGCGCCGGGCTCATGCGCTGGCCGTCGATGGCCACGATGTCCCCGCGCTGGTACTCGAGTTCGATCACCTGCGGCTTGTTCGGCGCCTTCTCGGGCGACACCGTCAGGCGCCACATCTTGTCCTCGGGCACGGCGTTCGGGTCTTCCAGCACGCCGCCCTCGTAGGAGATGTGCAGCAGGTTGGCGTCCATCGAGTAGGGGGCACCGCCTTTGCGCTTCTTGAAGTCCACCGGGATGCCGTGGCGGTCGGCGTAGGCCAGCAGCTTTTCGCGCGACAGCAGGTCCCACTCGCGCCACGGCGCGATCACCTTCACCCCGGGCATCAGCGCGTAGGCGGTGAGTTCGAAGCGCACCTGGTCGTTGCCCTTGCCGGTGGCGCCGTGCGAGACCGCGTCGGCGCGGGTGGCGCGGGCGATCTCGACCAGGCGCTTGCCGATCAGCGGGCGCGCGATCGAGGTTCCCAGCAGGTATTCGCCTTCATACAGCGCGTTGGCACGGAACATCGGGAACACGAAATCGCGCACGAACTCCTCGCGCAGGTCCTCGATGTGGATGTTCTCCGGCTTGATGCCCAGCTTCAGCGCCTTGGCGCGTGCCGGCTCGAGTTCCTCGCCCTGGCCG
>JAKBBQ010000073.1 GCA_021808405.1 Pseudomonadota bacterium
CCGATGTTCTTCAGCTTTTTCGTGCCGAAGACCATCATGACGATGACCAGCACGATCAGCCAATGCCAGATGCTCAGTGAACCCATGGTCGAACCTCCTGCGCGCCTCCAGTCGAGATCGCGCTTGCGCGGGCGAAACCGCCCAGAACGTGGAAATGCAGGCGCAAGGACCTCCTGCCCGCAGTGATGCCGTCGCGGGGACGCGGTGCCGAACCGCCGCCCCGACCTGGCTGCGCCGCCAGCCGCGCATCGAAAACCCGCATTTTACCGGTCAGGGCGGAGCCGGACTCGCCGGGCCGCCCCGCGACGCGAATTCCTCCAGGCCGGACAGTCCCTGCCTGCGCGCGAGTTCGGCCAGCACCTCGCGCGGGGAGATGCCATGCGCGACCAGCGCCACCAGGGTATGAAACCACAGGTCGGCCGCCTCGTACACCATCTGCCCGCGCTGGCCCCCCTTGGCGGCCAGCACGAACTCGGTGGCCTCCTCGCCGACCTTCTTCAGCACCGCGTCCTCGCCGCGGGAGTACAGCCTGGCGACGTAGGACTTGTCCGGATCGGCGCCGCGGCGCGATCCGATGACCTCGGCCAGGCGCTCGAGCACCTCGTCGGAGCGTGCCGGGACGGGCTGTTCCAGGGTCATCGGTAGATCTCCCGCGGGTCCTTGAGCACCGGGTCGACGCTGCGCCAGCCCTCGGCGTGCAGTTCCCGATAGAAGCAGGCATGCCTGCCGGTATGGCAGGCGATCGACGGCTCGTGGCCGAGCTGACGCACCTTCAGCAGCACGACATCGCCGTCGCAGTCGAGCCGTATCGATTGCACCTGCTGCACGTTCCCGGACTCCTCGCCCTTGTGCCACAGCCGCCGGCGCGATCGTGACCAGTACACCGCCTGGCCGAGTTCGCGGGTGCGCGCCAGCGCCTCGCGATTCATCCACGCGACCATCAGCACGTCGCCGCTGCCGGCTTCCTGCACCACGGCGGTCACCAGACCCTGCGCATCCCAGCGCACGGCGTCCAGCCAGTCGTCTTCGCTCATGTTCCCAGTGTAGCCAGCGCGGCTGCGCGGCATGCCGTCAATCGGCCAGGCGCATCGGGATGCCCTGGCTCGCCATGTACTGCTTGGCCTGCGCCACCGTATGCTGGCCGTAGTGGAAGATGCTGGCCGCCAGCACCGCGTCGGCGTGGCCGAGCAGGATGCCGTCGGCCAGGTGCTGGAGTCCGCCGACCCCGCCCGAGGCGATCACCGGCACGCTGACGGCGTCGGCCACCGTGCGGGTGAGTTCGAGGTCGAATCCGGCCCGGGTGCCGTCGCGGTCCATGCTGGTGAGCAGGATCTCCCCGGCGCCGGCCTGGGTCATGCGCTGCGCCCACTGCACGGCATCCAGCCCGGTGGCGCGCCGGCCGCCGTGGGTATGCACCTCCCACCGCGGCTCGCCGCCGCCCTCGCGGCGGCGGGCGTCGATGGCGACGACGATGCACTGCGCGCCGTAGCGTGCCGACGCCCGCGCGATCAAGTCCGGGTCGGCCACCGCGGCGGAGTTGAAACTGACCTTGTCGGCGCCCGCGTTGAGCAGCCGCCGCACGTCGTCGACGCTGCGCACCCCGCCGCCCACGGTCAACGGGATGAACACCTGCGATGCCACCGCCTCGACCATGTGCAGCAGCAGGTCGCGGCCGTCGCTGGTGGCGGTGATGTCGAGGAAGGTGAGTTCGTCGGCTCCCTGCTGGTCGTAGCGCGCGGCGATGTCCACCGGATCGCCGGCGTCGCGCAGGCCGACGAAATGCACCCCCTTGACCACCCGTCCCCCGGTGACGTCCAGGCAGGGAATGACCCGTTTGAACAGCATGGCGGTCGCCCGTGGCCCTCAGCTGCGCTCGACGGCGTCGACGCGCTGCAGCGCGGAGGCGAAGTCCAGCGCGCCGGTATAGATCGCGCGGCCGCAGATCACCCCTTCGACCCCGCTGGGCTCGATGTCCAGCAGGCGTTCGATGTCGGCCATCGAGGCCAGCCCGCCGGAGGCGATCACCGGCACGCTCAGCGCCTCGGCCAGGCGCAGCGTGGCGTCGATGTTCAGGCCGCTGAGCATGCCGTCGCGCCCGATGTCGGTGTAGATCACCGCCTCCACGCCGTAGTCCTCGAACTTGCGCGCCAGGCCGATGACCTCGTGCCCGGTGAGCTTGCTCCAGCCATCGGTGGCCACCTTGCCGTCACGGGCGTCCAGGCCGACGATGATGTGGCCGCCGAAGGCGCTGCAGGCCTCCTTCAGGAAACCCGGATTCTTCACCGCGGCGGTGCCGATGATCACGTAGCTCAGCCCGTCGTCCAGGTAGCGCTCGATGGTCTCGAGGTCGCGTATGCCCCCGCCGAGCTGCACCGGGATGTCGTTGCCGACCGCGCGCAGGATCGAGCGGATCGCCGGCTCGTTTTCCGGCTTGCCGGCGAAGGCGCCGTTGAGGTCGACCAGATGCAGGCGGCGCGCGCCCTGCTCGACCCAGTGCCTGGCCATCGCCGCCGGGTCGGAGGAGAACACGGTCGCGGCCTGCATCTCCCCCTGCTCGAGGCGGACGCACTGGCCGTTTTTCAGATCGATCGCTGGGATCAGCAGCATGGGCTGGGGAACGCGGGGAGGAATGGACGAAAGATGGGGCCCGCCGGCGTGCCTGCAAGGGCGCCCTCAAGGTTTCCAGGCGAGGAAATTGCGATACAGCCGGAGTCCCGCCGCAGCGCTCTTTTCCGGGTGGAATTGCGTCGCAAAAATGGTAGCGTGGCAGATTGCGCTTGCAAATGTCACGCCATATTCGGTCTGCCCCGCCATGTTGCGTGGGTCCGACGGATCCGCGTAGAAACTGTGCACGAAATAGAACGCGGAACCGTCGGCTATGTCCCGCCACATCGGATGCACGCTGCCATCGTGCGCAATCTGCCGCACCGTGTTCCACCCCATGTGCGGCACCTTGTAGCGGCTGCCGTCGGCCTGGCGCTGTCCCTGCAGCTCGAAACGCCGCACCCTGCCGGCGATCAGCCCGAGGCCGTCGGTCGGGCCTTCGTCGCTGCGCTCGAGCAGCATCTGCATTCCCACGCACACGCCGAACAGCGGCTTGGCAGCAGCCACGGCCGCCAGCACCGCCTGCTGCAGCCCCGATCGACGCAGCTCGCGCATGCAGTCGGGCATCGCCCCCTGGCCGGGCAACACCAGTCGATCGGCACGCGCCACCTGCTGCGGGTCGGAGCTGACCACCACCTGCCACGGCAGCCCCTTGGCCACGTGTTCCAGGGCCTGGGAAACCGAGCGCAGGTTGCCCATGCCGTAATCGACGATCGCGACGCTTTTCATGCCACTGCGGACTGGGGAGGAACGATGGCGCGCAAGCCGTCGCCTGGCGCCGGCGTCAAAGGCTGCCCTTGGTCGAGGGGATCTGCCGCGCCAGGCGCGGGTCGGGCTCGACGGCTTGGCGCAGCGCTCGGCCGAAGGCCTTGAACACCGTCTCGCACTGGTGATGGGAGTTGTCGCCCCGCAGATTGTCCACGTGGACGGTGATCAGCGAGTGGTTGACCAGGCCCTGGAAGAACTCGTGCGCCAGATCGACGTCGAAGCTGCCGATGCTCGAGCGGGTGAACTCCACGCGCCACAGCAGCCCCGGGCGCCCCGACAAGTCCACGACCACCCGCGACAAGGCCTCGTCCAGCGGCACGTAGGCATGCCCGTAGCGGCGCAAGCCCATTTTGTCGCCCAGGGCCTTGGCCAGCGCCTGACCGAAGGTGATCCCCACGTCCTCGACGGTGTGATGTCCGTCGATATGCAGGTCGCCGGCTGCCCGCACCTTCAGGTCGAACGCGCCATGCCGGGCAATCTGATCGAGCATGTGGTCGAAAAAGCCGATGCCGGTATGCAGTTCGGAGCGGCCGCTGCCGTCGAGGTCGAGTTCGACCTCGATGCGGGTTTCGGCTGTCTGGCGCAGGACGCTGGCGGTACGCATGATGGCCCGATTATTCACCAAGCGGGGAAAGCAGGATCTGCCGCAGCGCTTCCACCAGTGCAGCGCACTGCGCCTCGGTGCCGATGGTGATGCGCAGGAAGTCGGCGATGCGCTGCGGGTGCTGGAAGTGCCGCACCAGGATGCGCCGCTCGCGCAAGGCCGCGGCCAGCGCCTGCGCATTGCGCCCGGGATGGCGGACGAAAAGGAAGTTGGCCGCCGACGGCAGCACGTCGAAACCGAGTTCGTGCAACTGCGCGGCGAGTTGTTCGCGGCTGCCGACGATGCGCGACAGGGTGTGCGCCAGCCAGGTGTCGTCCTGCAGCGCGGCGGTGGCGCCGGCCAGCGCCAGCCGGTCCAGCGGGTAGGAATTGAAGCTGTTCTTGACCCGGTTCAGGCCCTCGACCAGGTCAGCCTGGCCGAGCGCGTAGCCGACCCGCAGCCCGGCCAGCGCGCGCGCCTTGGACAGGGTGCGCACCACCAGCAGCTGGGGATGGCGGTCGATCAGCGCGACCGCGCTTTGCGCACCGAAATCCACATAGGCCTCGTCGACCACCACGACCGAGTCGCAATTGCCCTGCAGCAGCCGTTCGATGTCCTGCAGCGGCACCGCGATGCCGGTCGGGGCGTTCGGGTTGGCGAACACGATGCCGGCATTCGGTCCGGCATCCAGGTAATCCTGCACCCGCAGCCGGAATTCGCCGTCCAGCGGCAGCATGCGGGTGGCGATGCCGTACAGCGCGGCGTACACCGGATAGAAGCTGTAGCTGATGTCGGGCAGCAGCAACTCGCGGGGATGGCGCAGCAGCGCCATGAACACATGCGCCAGCACCTCGTCGGAGCCGTTGCCGACGAACACCTGCTCGGGCTGCAGCCGGTGATGCTGGGCGATGGCCTGCCTGAGCTGGCCGCAGTCGGGGTCGGGGTACAGACGCAGGTCCTCGCAAGCGGCCTCGCGGATGGCCTGCAGCACCCGCAGGCTGGGCGCGTAGGGGCACTCGTTGGTGTTGAGCTTGATCAGCCCGCCGATGCGCGGCTGCTCGCCCGGCACGTAGGGCTGCAGGCCCTGCACGGACTCGCTCCAGTAGCGGCTCATGTCAACGCGCCTGCTCGTCGCCGCGCTGCAGGCGCATCCGCGCCGCGTGGGCGTGGGCCTGCAGGCGCTCGCCCTCGCCGAGCACCGAGGCGATGCGCCCGAGGCGCTCGGCGCCGCGCCGGCTGACCTCGATCAGGCTCGTTCGCTTGACAAAGTCGTACACCCCCAGCGCCGACGAAAAGCGTGCTGTACCGGAAGTCGGCAACACATGGTTCGGCCCTGCGCAGTAATCACCCAGGGATTCCGAGGTATACGCCCCGAGGAAGATCGCCCCCGCATGCCGCAGGCGGTCGGCCCAGCCGCGCGCGTCGCGGGTCGCCAGTTCCAGGTGCTCCGGGGCGATGCGGTCGGCCAGTTCGCAGGCCTGCTCGAGGTCGCGCACCCGGATCAATGCCCCGCGACCGCGCAGCGAGGCCTCGATGATCGCGCGCCGCGACATGCCGGGCAGCAGGCGCCGCATCGCCTGTTCGACCTGCTCGATGTAGCCGGGGTCCGGGCACAGCAGGATGCTTTGCGCGAGTTCGTCGTGCTCGGCCTGGCTGAACAGGTCCATCGCGACCCAGTCGGCCGGGGTGCTGCCATCGGCGATGACCAGGATTTCCGACGGCCCGGCGATCATGTCGATGCCGCAGACCCCGAACACCCGGCGCTTGGCCGCGGCGACGTAGGCATTGCCCGGGCCGGTGATCTTGTCCACCTTGGGGATGGTCGCGGTGCCGAAGGCCAGCGCGCCCACCGCCTGCGCCCCGCCGAGCGCGAACGCGCGGTCGACCCCGGCCACCGCCGCGGCAGCCAGCACCAGCGGGTTGCGCTCTCCGTCGGGAGTGGGAACGACCATGACGATCTCGCCCACCCCTGCGACATGCGCCGGGATCGCGTTCATCAGCACCGACGACGGGTAGGCTGCCTTGCCGCCGGGAACGTAGATTCCCACGCGATCCAACGGGGTGAGCTTCTGCCCCAGCAGCGTGCCGTCGGCGTCGTGGTATTCCCAGCTGCCTCCCATCTGCTGCAACTGGCGCTGGTGGTAGGCGCGGATGCGCTGCGCCGCCGCCTCCAGCGCTTCGCGCTGCTCGGCCGCGATCGCCGCCAGCGCGGCCTGGAGTTCCTGCTGGGAGATTTCCAGCTCGGCGACGCTGCCGCAAGACACGCGGTCCAGGCGCCGGGTGTAGTCCAGCACCGCCGGGTCGCCTTCGCGCTGCACCCGCTCCAGGATCTCGGCCACCCGCGAGTCGATCGCGGAGTTCTGCTCCGAGATCTGCTGGAACAGTTCGCCGTAGCGCTGTTCGAAGTCGGCCGCCGAGGTGTCGAGGCGGCGCATGCTCAGGCCGGGATCGGGCATGATCAGGACGTGGCTGCTAGCAGGCTGGGGATCGGGCCGCGGCTGCCTCGCGCAGCGCCGCGACCAGCGGAGCGAGCGAGGCAGCACGGGTCTTGAAGGCGGCCTGGTTGACAATCAGCCGCGCGGAGATGTCCAGGATGCGCTCGACCTCGACCAGGCCGTTGGCGCGCAGCGTGCCGCCGGTGGACACCAGATCGACGATCGCGTCGGCCATTCCGGTCAGCGGCGCGAGTTCCATCGAGCCGTACAGCTTGACCAGGTCGACATGCACCCCCTTGGCGGCGAAGTGCTCGCGCGCCAGATTCAGGTACTTGGTGGCCACGCGCAAGCGCGCTCCCTGGCGCACCGCCGCCGGATAGTCCCACCCCTGCGGCGCCGCCACGCTCAGGCGGCAGCGGGCGATCCCCAGGTCGACCGGGCGGTACAGGCCGTCGCCGCTTCCGCCGGCGTCGGACTCCAGCAGCACGTCGAGTCCGGCCACGCCGAAATCGGCGCCGCCATAGCGCACATAGGTCGGCACGTCGCTGGCCCGCACCAGCACCACCCGCAGGTCCTCGCGATTGGTGGCCAGGATCAGCTTGCGCGTGGACTGCGGATCCTCGGCGACCTCGATTCCGGCACGCCCCAGCAGCGGCAGGGTGTCGTCGAAGATGCGTCCCTTGGACAGCGCGAGTGTCAGCATGGCGGATGAAGCAGGGGGTTGGCGGCCAGGGTCAGCGCAGCCGCTCGATGCGCGCTCCCAGCGACGCGAGCTTGCGCTCCATCGCCTCGTAGCCGCGATCCAGGTGGTAGATGCGCTCGATGCAGGTGCTGCCCTGCGCGACCAGCGCGGCGATCACCAGCCCCGCCGAAGCGCGCAGGTCGGTGGCCATCACCGTGGCCCCCGACAGCCTGTCGCAGCCCTGCACGACGCAGGTGTTGCCCTCGATGGCGATTCGCGCACCCAGGCGCACCAGTTCCTGCACGTGCATGAAGCGGTTCTCGAAGATCGTCTCGGTGACCGTCGCGGTGCCGGCGGCGATGGAGTTCAACGCCATGAACTGGGCCTGCATGTCGGTCGGGAAACCGGGGTATTCGCTGGTACGTACCGAGACCGCTCGCGGGCGTCCGCCGGGCATCGATGCCGCGCGCAGGCGGATCCAGTCGGCGCCGCAGTCGATCTGCGCGCCGGCCTCGCGCAGCTTGTCGAGCAGCGCGTCCAGGTGGCAGGGAACGCAGCCGCGCACCGTCACGTCGCCGCCGGTGGCGGCGGCCGCGCACAGGAACGTCCCGGCCTCGATGCGATCGGCCACGATGCTGTGGCTGGCCCCCTGCAATTGCGACACCCCGCGGATGCGCAGGCAGGAGGTGCCCGCGCCCTGGATCTCGGCACCCATCGCGGTGAGCATGTGCGCCAGGTCGACCACCTCGGGTTCCTGCGCGGCGTTCTCGATCACCGTCTCGCCGTCGGCCAGGCAGGCGGCCATCAGCAGGTTCTCGGTTCCGGTCACCGTGATCATGTCGGTGGTGATGCGCGCCCCGCGCAGGCGCCCGCCGGGAACGCTGGCGACGATGTAGCCGTGCTCGACCTCGACCGTCGCCCCCAGTTGCTGCAGGCCGCGGATGTGCTGGTCCACCGGACGCGCGCCGATCGCGCAGCCGCCGGGCAGGCTGACCCGCGCATGACCGAAGCGCGCCAGCAGCGGCCCCAGCACGAGCACCGAGGCGCGCATGGTCTTGACGCGTTCGTAGGGCGCCTCGCACAAGGTGATGCGGTCGGCCTGCAGCACCAGCCGGCTGTCCTCGCGTTGCAGCTGCATACCCATCGAGCGCAGCAGCTCGCCCAGGGTCTGCACGTCCACCAGGCGAGGCGCGCGTTCGAGCCGCACCGGCTGCGCGGTGAGCAGGCTGGCCGCCATCAGCGGCAACGCGGCATTCTTCGCGCCGCTGGCGAGCACTTCACCGTGCAGCGCTGGCCCGCCGTGTATGCGCAGTTTGTCCATGAAGGCGCTGGATCCGGGAGGTTGGGGCGTGGGTCGCTCTGCTGTGTCGGTCGGCCGTGCCGGGCCACCCTTTCGGGCTACCCTTTCGGGCCGCCTTGCCGGGCCAGCCTTTCGGGCCGCCGTGTTGCACTACCACGTCGCGGCGCGCGACGAACCGGACATTCTAGCGGCGACCGCCCCTGCGTTCGCTCACTGCGGCATCGCCTCGCCGGGGGCCACGGTACGCATCGACAGCGCGTGCACCTGCTCGCGCATGCGCTCGCCCAGCACCTCGTAGACCAGGCGGTGGCGCTGCAGCCGGGTCAGCCCGGCAAAGCGCGGACTGACGATGGTGGCGAAAAAGTGCTGGCCGTCCCCCTGCACCTCCAGCTGGGTGCAGGGCAGTCCGGCGGCGATCAGGGCGTGCAGATCTTCAGGGGTAGGCAGGGACATCGGCGATCCACGTTGTTGAAGTCCGGGGCCCGACGGTCAATTGCGCAGCTTGTAGCCGCGCCGCAACCAGCTCCAGGCCACCGCTGCGCAAACCAGGTTGCCCAGCAGCGCGGCACCCAGGCAGGTCCAGGGCGACACATCGGAAACCCCGAAGAAACCATAGCGCAACCCGTCGACCAGATAGAAGAAGGGGTTGAGCCGCGACACGACGACCCAGAATGGCGGCAGGGTGTAGACGGAGTAGAACACGCCGGAAAGGAACGTCGCCGGGACAATGAGGAAATTCTGGAACGCCGCCATCTGGTCGAATTTCTCGGCCCAGATTCCAGCCACGATCCCCAGCGCGCCCAGCATGGAGGCTCCGAGCACCGCGAACACCAGCGACCACAGCGGCTCGCGCCACTGCAGCGGGACGAACCAGGCTGTCACGAGCAGCAGCCCGCCGCCGACGAACAGGCCCCGCACCACCGACGCGCCCACGTAGCCGAGGAACAGCTGCCAGGGCTCCAGCGGCGAGAGCAGCACGAACACCAGGTTGCCGGTGATCTTCGACTGGATCAGCGACGAGGAACTGTTGGCGAAGGCGTTCTGCAGCACGCTCATCATGGCCAGCCCCGGCACCAGGAAGCTGGTGTAGGGAACGCTGCCATAGACCTCGATATGCGAGGCCAGCGCATGAGAGAAGATCAGCAGGTAGAGCAGGCTGGTGATCACCGGCGCCGCCAGGGTCTGCAAGCCGACCTTCCAGAAGCGCAGCACTTCCTTGCCGAACAGGGTGAGCAGCGAGTTCATGCGGCTGGCTCCCGCGGCTGCGCGTCCGAACCCATGATCTGCAGGAAGGCGTCCTCGAGGTCGGCGCGACGCACCTCGAGTTCGTCGACCTCGCAGCCGGCTGCCCGCAGCTCGCCGAGGATGCGCTCGACCTCGGCGGCATCGCGCACCGTCCACGCGAGGCGCGCGCCGATCGTGCGGCTGCTGGCCAGCAGCGCCGGCGGCAGCGGCTGGCCGCTGCTGCGCAACAGCAGTTGCGTGGAGGCAAAGCGCGCGAGCAGGCAGTGCGTGCTGTCGAGCGCGACCAGCCGACCGAGCTTGAGCATGCCGATGCGGCTGCACAGCGACTCGGCTTCCTCCAGATAATGGGTGGTCAGCAAGACGGTATGGCCCTGGCGGTTGAGGTCGGTGATGAACTGCCACAGGCTCTGGCGCAGTTCCACGTCGACCCCCGCGGTCGGCTCGTCGAGCACGATCACCGGCGGCTTGTGCACCAGCGCCTGCGCCACCATGACCCGGCGCTTCATGCCCCCCGACAGCGCGCGCATGTTCTGCTCGGCCTGGGCGGCCAGCCCGAGGTGGTGCAGCAGTTCGTCGATCCAGGCGTCGTTGCGCCGCAGCCCGAAATAGCCCGACTGCAGGCGCAGGGTCTCGCGCACCGTGAAAAAGGGATCGAACACCAGTTCCTGCGGCACGATGCCGAGCAGGCGGCGGGCCAGGTACGGCTCGCGGCTGACCTCGTGCCCCAGCACCTGCACCGAGCCGGCGCTGGGCCGGGCGAGCCCGGCGAGCATGCTGATCAAGGTGGTCTTGCCGGCCCCATTGGCGCCCAGCAGCGCGAAGAATTCCCCCTGGGCGATCTCCAGGCTCACGTCGTCGACCACATTGCGCGCGCCATAGCGCTTGACCACCCCCTGCAGGCGCACCGCGGGGGTTCGCTGCGCCTGCCCGCTCATCGCCCGGTGTCTCCGCTCGCGGCTGTCGGCGGGTTGGCCGAGACCGCGCCGGTCTCGACGACAAAGGCCACTCCATAGGCATCGGCCAGGCTGCGCAGCCGATGCGGAACTCCCAGCAACTCGACCCCGGAATCGCCGGCGCGGCGGCGCAGTTCCATCAGCACGGCCAGGCAGGAAGAATCGAACTGCAGCAATCCGCCGGCCTGGATGCGCCACGGCGCCGGCTTGCCCGACAGGCTGCGCAGCGCCTGCGCGAGCACGTCGGCCGCCTGCGCCACGGTCAAAGTCTGCGGCAGGCTGAAGTCGGCCTGGGCGACCTGTCGATCCATCAGCCGAGCCCCCGCCACGCGTCGCACGCCCCGGCCGCGCGAGCGTGGGGTCCCCCGCTCATTGGCCGCCCTGGCGCGCCTGCGCCAGTTCCTTGTTGCGTTCTTCCAGCACCTGGATCAGACCGTCGATCCCCTTGCTGTTGATTTCCTGGGCGAACACCCCGCGATAGTTGTCGACCAGCCAGACGCCCATCACGTTGACATCGAAGATCTTCCAGTCCTTGCCGAGCTTGACCACCCGGTAATCGAGCTGGATCAGGTCGCCGTTGTTGATCACCCGGGTGTGCACGACCACGCTGGTGGCCCCCGGCGCGGCGCGCAGCGGCAGGTACTGCACCTGCTGGTTGCGGATCTCCTTGATCGCTCCCGAGTAGGTATGGACCAGCAGTTCCTTGAATTGCTGCTGCAACTGCTCGCGCTGCTGCGGCGTCGCGCGCCTCCAGTAGGGTCCGACCGCCGACGCGGTCATCTGCTGGAAGTCCAGGTAGGGCAAGACCTTGGTCTGCACCAATTCGTCGATCTTGGCTTCGTTGCCGGCCTTGAGCTGGGGATCGGAACGCACCGCGTCCATCACCGACTCGGTCAGGTGCTGCACCAGCGCCATGGGTGCCGGCACCTGCTGGCCCGGCGCCTGCGTGGTGGCGGGCTGGGCCCGGGCCGCTGGCGTGCCGAGCGCCAGGCCCAGCATCAGCGGCAGCGACAGGCTTCGAATCTTGGCAAGCATGGTGTACTCCGAACGGTGCCCCCGCGGGCGGCGCGGGGACGGGTTGCACACTGACGGGTTCAACGCAACGGTGCGCTGGCTGCAGGCGCCGGCGCGCTGGCCGTCGGCGCGCCGGCGCCACCGGAATTGTCCTCGCCCGGCTCGGTGGCCAGCACCCCGGTGTCCCGCGTCTGCGCCACCTGCGCGCGACGCCGTTGCAGATAGGCGTCCCGGCTGAACACATACGGGTCGATGGCGATCTGCTCCAGCAGGTTGGTGGTGCTGAGCAGTTGGGCGCGTTGGTTGACGATGTCCAGTCCGGTGGCGAGGTTGCGGGTCTGCGAGCCCTGGATCGCGCTTCGCGTCGGGGAATAGTATGCGCCGACCACCGTACCGGTGGCGTCGCGCAGCGTCGACGGCCCGAAGAACGGCAGCACGAAGTACGGTCCGGATCCGACACCCCAGCGCGCCAGCGTGAGGCCGAAGTCGTCCGGATGGCGGTACAGGCCCAGCGGCGTGGCGATGTCGAGCAGGCCGAACAGGCCGAATACCGTGTTCACCCCGACCCGCATGACCCCGTCGAAGCCCAAGGCAACGTGCCCCTGGAGGAATTCATTGCCGGTGGACCAGACATCGCCCAGGTTGCCGAAGAAGTTGCTCACCCCGCGTCGCATCAGGCGCGGAGTGACGTTGCGATAGCCGGTGGCGACCGGCTTGAGCACGACCTTGTCGAGATGGCTGTTGAAACGGAACATCGCCCGGTTGTAGGGCTGCAGCGGATCGCCCGGATTGTGGGTGGCGCACCCGCCCAGCGCGGCAGCTGCCGCCAGCATGGCGCAGCACCGCGTCGCGGCCAGTGCTGCGGGCTTGAAGTGGAGTGTCAAGGAAGGTTCTCCCGATGGCCGGCGCGCAACGCGGTCATTTCCCTCCGCCGGCCGCCTTGTTGTACAGGATGCGTCCGATCAGATTTTCCAGCACGATCGCCGATTGGGTATTTTGAATCACGTCGCCATTGCGAAGATTCTTTGCCGAGGCGCCGGGCACCAGGCCGATGTACTGGTCGCCGAGCAGTCCCGATGTGAGGATCTGCGCCGAGGTGTCGGTCGGGAAGCCGTAGCGCTTGTCCAGCGCCAGCACGACGTCGGCCTGAAAGGTCTGGTTGTCGAAGCGGATCGCCGCGACGCGGCCGACGACGACCCCGGCGCTTTTCACCGGGGCATCGGCCTTGAGCCCGCCGATGTTGTCGAAGCGCGCCGTCACGTCATAGGTGGGCGCGAAATTCAGGCTCAGCAGGTTGCCCGCCTTCAACGCCAGGAACAGCAAGGCGGCGGAGCCGATGACCACGAACAGTCCGACCCAGACGTCAATCGAGCGTTTTTCCATCAGGTTTCCTTTGCCGCCCGGGGTTCAGGTGCTGAACATCAGGGCGGTCAGCATGAAATCCAGCCCCAGTACCGCCAGCGAAGCCACGACCACGGTGCGGGTCGTGGCCCGCGACACGCCCTCCGGGGTCGGCTGCGCGCGCCAGCCCTGGTACAGCGCGACGAACGTGACCGCGACGCCGAACACCAGGCTCTTGATGACTCCGTTTCCGACATCCTTGAACACATCGACTCCCGATTGCATCTGCCCCCAGAACTCCCCGGGGTCGACGCCGATCAGCAACACGCCGACGACATAGCCGCCGAGGATGCCGACTGCGCTGAACACCGCTGCCAGCAAGGGCATGGCGATCATGCCGCCGAGATAACGTGGCGCCAGCACCCGCGCCAGCGGGTCGACCGCCATCATTTCCATCGCGGCGATCTGCTCGCCGGCCTTCATCAGGCCGATTTCGGCGGTCAGCGAGGTTCCGGCGCGCCCGGCGAACAGCAGCGCGGTGACCACCGGACCCAGTTCGCGCACCAGCGACAACGCGACCACGATCCCCAGCGAACTCGACGCGCCGTAGCGCGACAAGGTGTAGTAGCCCTGCAGCCCGAGCACGAAGCCGACGAACAGCCCCGACACGGCGATGATCAGCAGCGAGTCGTTACCCAGGAAATACACCTGCTGGGCGACCAGCCGCGGACGCCTGAGCGCGGCCGGCAACAGCACCAGCAGGCGCAGGAACAGCCGCAGCCCCCACCCCAGGTCCTGCAGCACGCGCCGGGTGGCGGCACCCAGCGCGGCGACGCTGCCGAGCAGGCGCTTCATGGTCGCACCCCGCGCGGGCGGCCCGCGCGCCCGAGGAAGTCCTCCCGCAGGTCGGGAGCGGGATAGTGGAATCGCACCGGGCCGTCGGGCTCGCCGCGCACGAACTGATGCACCAGCGGGTCGCTGCTGGCGCGCAATTGCTCGGGGGTGCCCTGGGCCAGCAGGCGGCCGTTGCCCAGGATGAACACCCGGTCGGCGATCGCGAAGGTCTCGTCGACGTCGTGGGACACGATCAGGCTGGTCAGCCCGAGCGCGTCGTTCAGGGTGCGGATCAGGCGCGCCGAAATGCCCAGGGAGATCGGATCCAG
>JAKBBQ010000074.1 GCA_021808405.1 Pseudomonadota bacterium
GACGCATCACCACCTGGCACGTTCCCGGCGGGCCCGGCGTGCGCGTCGACTCGCACGTCTACAGCGGCTACTTCGTGCCGCCGAACTACGACTCGATGATCGCCAAGATCATCGTCCACGGGGCCACGCGCGAGCAGGCGCTGGCGCGCATGCGCACCGCGCTGTCGGAAATGGTGGTCGACGGGATCGCCACCAACATTCCTCTGCACCGCGAATTGCTGGTCGACGCGCGCTTTGTCGAGGGCGGAACGAACATCCACTACCTCGAGGAATACATGGCCGCCCGCCAGGGCTGAGGACCGGCCGCGCCCTCCCCCTCCCCCCGTCCGCCTGCCCCTTCCGTCGACCCGATGCCCTACCGCGAAGTCCTGCTCGGCGCCGGCAACGAGCTGGCGCAGGAATTGTCCGACCGTCTGCTCGAACTCGGTGCGCTGAGCGTCGCGGTGGAGGACCGCCTGGCCGGCTCTGCGCAGGAAAGCGCGCTGTTCGGTGAACCGGGGATGCCCGCCCCTGCGGCGGCTTGGTCCGACAACCTGGTGCGCGCGCTGTTCGCCGACGAGCAGGCGGCCGACGCGGCGCTGTTGCAGTTGCTGGCGCTGGGCGTGCTGGCCGACCTGCAGGGAGTGCGCCAGCAGGACCTGGCCGAGCAGGACTGGGTGCGCCTGACGCAGTCGCAGTTCCAGCCGCTGTGCATCGGGCAGCGGCTTTGGGTCGTGCCCAGCTGGCACCAGCCGCCTGCAGGCGAGACCGGCGCGGTGCTCAGGCTCGACCCCGGACTGGCCTTCGGCACCGGCACCCACGCGACCACCCAGCTGTGCCTGGGCTGGCTGGCCGACCAGCCGGACCTGCGGGAGCTGCGGGTGCTGGACTACGGCTGCGGCTCGGGAATCCTGGCGCTGGCGGCCAGGCTGCTCGGCGCCGCCGAGGTGGCGGCGGTGGACATCGACCCCGTCGCCGTGCAGGCGGCGCGGGCCAACGCCGATGCCAACGGCCTGCGGCTGGCGCGCTGCTGCCATGTCGACGAATTGCCGCCCCAGCGTTTCGACCTCGTCCTGGCCAACATCCTCGCGTCGCCGCTGCGGGTGCTGGCGCCGCTGCTGGCCTCGCGCTGCGCGCCCGGCGGCAGGCTGGTGCTGTCGGGGATCCTGCAGCGCCAGGCGGACGAGCTGATCGAGGTGTACGCGCCCTACGCCCCCATGCGGGTCTGGCAGGAACTCGAAGGCTGGGTCTGCCTGGAAGGCCGCGTCGGCGGCTGAGACGCGGCAGCACGCCGAAATCCCCTGCCGACTCGCGGGAGATTCTTATACTCGCGCGATGACCCTGGCCACCCGCTGCCCCCATTGCCATACGGCTTTCCGGCTGGTGCGCGACCAATTGTTGCTCAGCGGCGGATGGGTGCGTTGCGGCCGCTGCGGCGAACCCTTCGACGGCGCCGCGCACCGCTTCGAAGTCGAGGTCGTGGCGCCGCAGGCGGGGGTCGCGGGCCCAGCGGCAGCGCAGCTTGCGGGGCCGCTCGCTGGGGACTCGGTCGCCCCGCCGGCACCGGCTGCGCACGCGCCGACCGTGGAAGCGCCGGCGTTGGAAGCGCCGGCGTTGGAAGTGCCGACCGTGGAAGATCCAACCGTGGAAGATCCGGTCGTGGAAGATCCGGCCGTGCAAGAGCCGGCCATGGAAGCGCCGGCCATGGAAGCGCCGGCCATGGAAGCGCCGGCCGTGGAAGCGCCGGCCGTGGAAGATCGGGCCGTGGAAGATCGGGCCGTGGAAGCGCCGGCGTTGGAAGCGCCGGCCGTGGAAGCGCCGGCCGTGGAAGATCGGGCCGTGGAAGCGCCGGCGTTGGAAGCGCCGGCCACCGAGCAGCCCGCCGCGCAAGATCTCGCCGCACAGCCTGCCGCGGCCGAACACGAGCAATGGCTCGATGACCTCGGAGCGTTCCACGAACTCGAACTGGTCGAGGCGGCCACGCCAGCCGGCGCTGTCGACCTGTCCCCGGACGCCGGGTCGGCGCAGGCGGTGGCGGCCGACGAACATGCCTCCTCCGCGGATCCGCTGCCCGATGTCGATGAAGCCGGCCGCGAGCGCATCGAACCTTCCTTCGAGCCCGCTTTCCTGCGCCAGGCTCGGCGCCGGGAGCGCTGGCAGCAGCCCTGGGCGCGCGCGGTGCTGGGCGCGCTGGCGGGGCTGTTGCTCGTCGGCGCCGCGGCGCAGGCGGCGTGGGTGTGGCGCGACGGCCTGGCCGCGCGCTGGCCGGCGCTGCGGCCGGCGCTGTCGCGCCTTTGCGCGCTGGGCGGCTGCACCCTGATGCCGCCGCGGCGTCCCCAGGACCTGGTGATCGACGGCTCGTCGATGGCGCCCGGCGCAGGCTCGACCCTGCGGCTCAGCGTATCGCTGCGCAACCGTGGCGATACCCCGGTGGCCTACCCCTGGCTGCAGCTCAGCCTGGGCGGCGGTGACGGCAGCGGCAGGGTGCTGGTGCGCAAGGCCATCGCGCCGGGCGACTACCTGCGCGCGCTCGGCCTGCGCGCGCAGGCGGTGGACGCGCGGCTGCGCCAGGGGCTGCCGGCGCACGCGCGGGTGCACCTGCAGCTGCAGTTCGGGCTACGCGGCCACACCCCGGGGTCGTATACCGTCGCGCTGTTCTATCGCTGAGCGCCGCCTGCTCAGGCCAGCCCGGCCACGTCGTCGAGCGCGCCGATGTACCCGGGGTCGCGCATCAGTTCATCCCAGGCCCGCGGCGGCTGGCTCGCCAGCAGCGTGGCGCGGCGCGCGCCCGCCTGCGCATCGGGGCGCCACTCGCCGCGCTGCTGCGCCCGGCGCAGGTCGTCGAGGATGGCGTCCAGCGCGGCCCCCCGGTCGATGTGCGCCAGGTTGCAGACCAGCGCGAGATCGCAGCCGGCCCGCAGCGCCATGCGTACGGCCTGCGAGCCGGTTCCCGCGACCTCCAGCGCACCCTGCATGCTCAGGTCGTCGCTGATGATCGCGCCCGCGAAGCCCAGCTGCTCGCGCAATACCTGGCGCAGCCAGCGCTCGCTGAACCCGGCCGGCAGCGCGTCGACCCGTGAATACACGACGTGGGCCGGCATCACCGCGCGCGCCGTGTGGCGCAGCCAGCCGTAGACCGCCGCATCGGCGCGCAGGATCTGCCGCAACCCGCGGGTGTCGCGCGGCAACGCGAGGTGGGAGTCGGCCTGCACCCAGCCGTGGCCGGGGAAGTGCTTCAGGCAATGCGCAAGCCCGCAGGCGTGCATGCCCAGCATCAAGGCCTGCGCCAGCAGCGCGACCACGCGGGGGTCGGCGTGCAGCGCGCGGTCGCCGATGACTTGCGAACGTCCCCAGTCGAGGTCCACCACCGGAGTGAAGCTGAGGTCGATGCCGCAGGCCCGCAGCTCGGCGGCGAGCACCCGCCCGAGCGCGCCTGCCAGCTGCACCGCGGCCATCGGATCGCGCATCCACAGCCTGCCCAGCGTGGCCATCGGCGGCAGCGCGGTGAAGCCGTCGCTGCGAAAGCGTTGCACCCGCCCGCCCTCGTGGTCGACCATGACCAGCAGGTCGGCCCGCACTGCGCGCATCTGCGCGACCAGAGCCACCAGCTGTCGGCGCGATTCCCAGTTGCGGGCGAACAGGATCACTCCGCCCACCAGCGGATCGCGCAGGCGGCGCCTGTCCCGCGCGGTCAGCTCGAGCCCGGAAACGTCGATCAGCAGCGGTGAATCCGGCGGGGTCATCGGAGTGGGAGCCTGGGTTGCGGGCCGGAACGAGGCGGCCTCAGAGGGCATCCGGCGGGGCGGTTTCGGCCAGCGCGAAGGCCACCGCGGTATGCACTTCGTCGCTGACACTGACGTGCAGCCGCAGCCCGCGCTGGGTGCACCAGGCCGCCAGCTCGCCGTGCAGGTGGACCTGCGGCCTGCCATCGGCGGCGTTGAGGATTTCGCAGGCCTGCCAGGTCATCGGCAGGCGCAAGCCCAGGCCGAGCGCCTTGGACAAGGCCTCCTTGGCGGCGAAACGGGTTCCCAGGTAGGCGATCGCCCGCTGTTCGCACCGCGCGCGCCGCGACTCGAACACCGCCAGCTCGCGCTCGCCGAGCACCCGGCGGGCAAAGCGCGCGCCGTGGCGCTGCCAGACCTGCTCGATGCGTCGCAGGTCGCAGACGTCGGTGCCCACTCCGTGCAGCGCGCCGATCACGGCCGCTGCCCCGCGGCGCGTTCGATGCACGCCTTGTAGTCGCGCACCGCCTGCTCCATGCCGACGAACAGCGCGTGACCGACCAGCGCGTGGCCGATGTGCAGTTCGGCGATCTCGGGCATCGCAGCCAGCGCCGCGGTGCTGCGCAGGTTCAGGCCATGGCCGGCATGGGTCTGCATGCCGGCGGCGCGCGCCTGCTCGATTCCGGCCCGCAGGCGCTGCAGCTGGCGCCGCGCCAGCGCCTCGTCGCCGGCGTCGACGGCGTTGGCATAGGCTCCCGTGTGCAATTCGACGCAAGGCGCGCCGCTGGCGGCGGCGGCGTCGATCTGCGCGGGGTCGGCCTCGATGAACAGCGAAACCCTGCAACCCGCGGCCGCCAGGCGCGCGCAGCCGTCGCGCACCCGGTCGAGCTGGCCGCGCACGTCCAGCCCTCCCTCGGTGGTCACTTCCTGCCGGCGCTCGGGAACCAGGCACACCATCTGCGGCCGCGTGCGCTCGATGATGTCGAGCATCTCGGCGGTCAGCGCCGACTCGAAGTTCAGCGGCACCTGTACCTGTTCGCGCAGTCCCCGCACGTCGGCATCGCGCATGTGGCGGCGATCCTCCCGCAGGTGGAAGGTGATGATGTCGGCACCGCCGCGCAGCGCATGCAGCGCCGCCTGCACCGGGTCGGGGAAGGCACCGCCGCGCGCGTTGCGCAGGGTCGCCACATGGTCGATGTTCACCCCCAGCAGGGGGCCGCGCGGCGCGGGTTCGACAAGGGGGTTCATAGCTGGTGCAGGTCGATCAGCAACTGGCGCGTGCGCAGCGGCCGCGACCCCAGATGATAGCCAAGCAGGTCGCGCATCAGCGCCTTGGCGGTGCGCAGCGCCCCCGGGTGCTCCCAGCGTCCGGCGGCGATGGCCAGCAACTGCGAGCCCGGGATCGCCAGCGTAGGGTCGGCATCGCCGAGCTCGAGCACGCCGCGCTGCGCGTCGACCTGGTAGACGCCGTCCGCGCGCAGCGGCCGGTCGCTGCTGCTGAGCACGTCCAGCGGCGGCAGATGCCCGAGCTGGCGCAGCAACTCCATCTCGAAGCCGCGCAGCAGCGGCTCGACCTGCTGCGCGCTGGCGTGGGAGCTGTCGCCCAGGCGAACCAGCGCGGCGTGGTAGGCGTCGAACAGTTCCTCGTGCGGATCCTCGCGCGGCAGCAGGCGCAGCAGCAGTTCGTTGAAGTAGAAGCCGCACAGCAGGCCGAGCCCGACCAGCGGCGCCACGCCGCCGCTCCACTCGGCCCGCGTCAGGGTTCGCACCTCGCCGCGACCGCTCCAGCTGGCGCGAAAGGGCGCGAATCCGAGCAGGACGGCGCGCAGCGGGGAATGCGGGCGCTTGGCCCCCTTGGCGACCAATGCCAGCCGGCCGTGGTGGCGGCTGAACACATCGAGGATCAGGCTGGTTTCGCGCCAGGCATGGGAATGCAGCACGTAGGCCGGCTGGTCGTGGGCCCGTTCGATGCGCGCAGATGCGCTGCCGCGGCGCGTCGGATGTTCCACTAATCCTCGTAGCCGTAGGCGCGCAGCGCCGCCTGGTCGTCGGCCCAGCCCGAGCGGGTCTTCACCCAGAGTTCGAGAAAAACCGGCGCGTCGTAGAGCTTTTGCATGTCCTGCCTGGCTTCGCTGCCGATACGCCGGATGAGCGCTCCGCCGCTGCCGATGACCATGGCCTTGTGGCTGTCGCGCTCGACCACGATGCTGGCGGCGATCCGACGCAGCTGGCCCTCCTGCTCGAAGCGATCGATGATGACCGTGCTGCCATAGGGAAGCTCGTCGCCGGTCAGGCGAAACAACTTCTCGCGCAGGATTTCCGACGCCAGGAAGCGCTCGCTGCGGTCGGTCAGCGCATCCGGGTCGAAACCCCAGGGTCCCTCGGGCAGGTAGCCGGCGACCAGCGCCAGCAGGCGCCTGGCGTCGGCGTCGCGACGGGCCGACAGCGGAACGATCTCGGCCAGCCGGCGGTCCTTGCCGCGCTCGGCCAGCCACGGCAGCAGCCTCTCACGGCCGCGGATGCGGTCGAGCTTGTTGGCCACCAGGATCACCGGCCGCCCGGGCGGCAGCAGTTCCCCGACCCGCTCGTCCGCCACCCCCCAGACGCCGGCCTCGACCACCCACAGCACCAGGTCGACATCGGCCAGCGCGCCGCGCACGCTGCGGTTCATCGCCCGGTGCAGGCCGCGGGCATGGCGCAGCTGGAAGCCCGGGGTGTCGACAAAGGCGAACTGCACCGCGCCCTCGGTGCGCACGCCGAGCAGGCGGTGGCGGGTGGTCTGTGCCTTGTCCGAGGTGATGCTGATCTTCTGCCCGACCAGGGAGTTGAGCAGCGTGGACTTGCCGACGTTGGGCCGCCCCACGATGGCCACGGTGCCGAAGCGCCGGCGCTCGGGCTGCGCCTGTTCCTGCGCCTGTTCCTGCGCCTGTTCCTGCGCCTGTTCCTGCGCCTGTTCCTGCGCCCGGGGCTGGACGGGATGGTGCTTCATGGCCGTGCCTCCTGCGATCCGGACTGGCGCTGTTCGAGCAACGGGATCACCGACTGCGCCGCCTGCTGCTCGGCGGCTCGCCTGCTCGAGCCCTGCCCGCTGGCGCGCAGCCCGAGATCGGGGACTTCGCATTCGACGACGAAGCACTGGGCATGCTGCGGGCCGCTGGTCTGCAGCACGCGGTAGTTGGGCAACCGCAGGCCGCTGCCTTGCAGCATTTCCTGCAGCACGGTCTTCGCATCCTTGGCGCTCGAGCGCAAGTCGAGGTCGCGCAGCCGCGTGCCGTACAGCCGTTGCACCAGCGCCGAGGCGGCCCCGATCCCCCCGTCCAGGTAGACCGCCCCGACCACGGCCTCCAGCGCGTCGGCGAGGATCGAGCGGCGCCGCCTGCCGCCACTGCGCTGTTCGCCCTCCCCGAGTTGGAGTTGCCGCCCCAGGTCGAGTTCGGCCGCCAGTTCGGCCAGGGTGCTTTCGCGCACCAGCGCCGCGCGGGCATACGACAGCCGCCCTTCGTCGGCTTCGTCCACGGCGTACAGGGCCTGCGCGACGACCAGGTTGAGCACGGCGTCGCCCAGGAATTCCAGACGTTCGTTGTTGTGCGCGCCGTGGCTGCGGTGGGTCAGCGCCCGCCGCAGCAGCAGCGGATCGCGGAACACGTGGCCCAGGCGCGCCTGCAGGTCCTCAGGCGGGTTCACTTCAGCGCTCCAGCCCGCCCCTGCCCTGCCGGGGCGCCGCCTGGCTGCGCGGCGCGCGGCAGCGGCACGCCATCAATGCGATTTCCCGGCGAATTTGAGCAGCAGGTAGGCTGGTCCGACCAGATGGATTTCCTTCTGGTAGGCGTAGGAAACGACGACATTGCCGTCGACCTTGGTGATCTGCAGGTTCTTGCCCGAGATCGAGCTGATGTAGTCGACCTCGGCCATCTTGTCGAACTTGGTCCGGATGTCGCCGACCGTCGTGCCCGCCCGCGCTGCGACGTCCACCGCGTGCTGGATGGATACCGATTCCTGCCAGGCCGGCACCACCTGCATGCCGATGACGATGAGGATGGCGATCAGCGCGCCCCAGAACAGCAGGCCGATCAGGGTGATGCCGCGTTGACGTTGCACATGGCTCATAGCGGAAACCTCGTGCGGATTTTCAACAGCCTGCCGGTATCAGTGAATCGGCCCGATGTACTTCAGGCCCCCGAAATTCATCCAGACGAAAAACGCCTTGCCTGTGATGTTGCGCCGCGGCACGAAGCCCCAGTAGCGCGAATCCAGGGAGTCGTCCCGGTTATCCCCCATGACGAAGTACATCTTCGGCGGCACCTTGCAGACGAAACCCTGAGCATCATAGTGACATGCATCGCGATGCGGGAAGTCGTCCGGACTGCGCAACAGGTACGGCGGCGCCTGGGGATCGATCAGGATGCGGTGCCGCACGCCGTCCAGGTCTTCCGTGTACTGCCGGTACACCTGCATCGAAGACGGGTCGAACCACTGTCCGTCCGGCTTTTCGGAGACTGCCTTGCCGTTGATCACCAATTGCTTGTTCTGATAGGACACGGTGTCACCGGGAATTCCCACGATGCGCTTAATGTAGTCGATCGACGGATCCTTCGGCAGCCGGAACACGATGACGTCGCCGCGCCGCGGCAACTCCCCAGGAGTCAGCCGCTGATGGGCCAGCGGCAGACGCAGGCCGTAGAGGAACTTGTTGACCAGGATCAGGTCGCCGGGCACCAGCGTCGGCTCCATCGAGCCGGAAGGAATCTTGAAGGGCTCGGCGATGAAGGAGCGCAGCAGGAAGACGAAGGCGATCACCGGAAACAGCCCCGCCGTCCATTCCAGCCACCACGGCTGGCGCAGCAGGCGCTCGCGCGTGGCGGCGATGCTGGAGTCGCTCAGGCTGGCATCGGGGGTGATTCGCTGGCGCTCCAGCTCGTCGCGCCGGCTGCGAAGCGCAGTCGCGGCCGACTCGGCGGCAGCGCGCCGCCGCCGCAGGAAGTGCAGCTTCTCGGCGATCCAGAACAGGCCTGTGACCACCAGCAGGACGAACAGCAAGAGGGTGAAATTGACAGCCGGTTGTTCCATGGAACGCGCAGATCGGAAGGGGAGGAAGGTCGGTCGGGTGGGGGTCGGGCGCAGCCGCGCAGGCGTCAGTCGTCGACCTTCAAAATCGCCAGGAAAGCCTCTTGCGGCACCTCGACGGTACCGATCTGCTTCATGCGCTTCTTGCCGGCTTTCTGCTTTTCCAGCAGCTTGCGCTTGCGCGTGATATCCCCGCCATAGCACTTGGCCAGCACGTTCTTGCGCATCGCCTTGATTGTCTCACGGGCGATGATGTTGGCCCCGATCGCCGCCTGGATCGCCACGTCGAACATCTGGCGTGGAATCAACTCGCGCATCTTGGCCGTGACCTCGCGCCCGCGATACTGGCTCTGCGAACGGTGCACGATCAGCGACAGCGCATCGACCCGCTCGCCGTTGATCAGGATGTCGACCTTCACCACGTCGGCCGCCCGATACTCGAGAAAGCTGTAGTCCATCGAGGCGTAGCCGCGCGACACCGACTTGAGCTTGTCGAAAAAGTCCAGCACGATCTCCGCCAGCGGCATTTCATAGCTCAACTGCACCTGCCGCCCCATGTAGGCCATATTGGTCTGGACTCCGCGCTTGGCATTGCACAGGGTCATCACGGTACCGACATACTGCTGCGGCATGAACAGCCTGACGGCCACGATCGGCTCGAGGATCGACTCGATGCGGCCGACGTCGGGCATGCGCGACGGATTGTCCACGGTCAGCGTGGAGCCATCGCGCAAGCGCACCTGGTACACCACCGATGGCGCGGTGGTGATCAGGTCCATGTCGTATTCGCGCTCCAGCCGCTCCTGCACGATGTCCATGTGCAGCAGCCCGAGGAAGCCGCAGCGGAAGCCGAAGCCCAGCGCCGACGACACCTCCGGCTCGAAACGCAGCGCGGCATCGTTGAGCTGCAGTTTCTGCAGCGCGTCGCGCAACGCGTCGTACTGGTTGGACTCCACCGGGTACAACCCCGCGAACACCTGCGGCTGCACTTCCTTGAAGCCGGGAAGCGCCTGCGCGGCCGGCCGCGCCGCCAGGGTCACGGTATCGCCCACGCGTGCCGCCTTCAGCTCCTTGATGCCCGCGACCACGAAGCCGACTTCGCCCGCCGAAAGCTGCTCGCGCGGCATCGCCTTGGGGGTGAACACCCCGAGTTGCTCGCAGTGGTACTGCGCCGCGCTGGCCATCAGTTCGATGCGATCGCGCAGCCGCAGCTCCCCGTCGAACACCCGCACGAGCATGACCACGCCGACATAGCTGTCGTACCAGGAGTCGATCACCAGGGCCTTCAGCGGCGCCTGCGGGTCGCCGCGGGGCGCCGGGATGCGCTGGACCACGGCCTCCAGGATTTCGTCGACTCCCATGCCGGTCTTGGCGCTGGCCAGCAGGGCATCGGAGGCATCCAGGCCGATGACGTCCTCGATCTCCCTGCGCGCCGCCTCGGGGTCGGCCTGCGGCAGGTCCATCTTGTTGAGCACCGGGACCACTTCGACGCCGAGTTCGATCGCCGTGTAGCAGTTGGCCACCGTCTGCGCTTCGACACCCTGGCTGGCGTCGACCACCAGCAGCGCGCCTTCGCAAGCCGACAGCGAGCGGCTGACCTCGTAGCTGAAGTCCACGTGCCCGGGGGTGTCGATCAGATTGAGCTGGTAGGTCTGGCCGTCGCGCGCCCGGTAGCTCAGCGCCGCGGTCTGCGCCTTGATGGTGATGCCCCGCTCGCGCTCCAGGTCCATCGAGTCCAGCACCTGGCTTTCCATTTCCCGGTCCGACAGCCCGCCACAGCGCTGGATCAGGCGGTCGGCCAGCGTCGACTTGCCGTGG
Source organism: Pseudomonadota bacterium (assembly GCA_021808405.1). Lineage (GTDB taxonomy): Bacteria > Pseudomonadota > Gammaproteobacteria > Burkholderiales > Burkholderiaceae_C > Thiomonas_A. Next base: position 10,584 of record JAKBBQ010000074.1, read on the forward strand.
TCGATATGGGCGATGATCGAGAAGTTGCGAATCCGTTGCATGCGCTGGAGGGGTCTGGCGGCGCGGCGTCGTTGCGCGCCCGGCCGGGATCGGGAAGCGGCGTCGGCGGCCGGGACAAAAAAAAGGCGCGGCCATTCGCGTCGCGCCTACCAACAAAATCGTTTGGCAACTGCTTGTTGGGCTTCCATTTTAAGCCGCCCGGCAACGCCGGCCAGCGCCCGCCGACCGGCGGGCCGAGGACTTTTCGGTTGAACTTTCACAAAAACGCCAAAACTATTCATACAGTTCCATAGTTCTTATAAATTTTGGCCTATTTCGCTAGCATACCTGGATAAAGACTATTTTTATTCTCAAGCTCATCGCCGCCCCCAGCCGCTCCCGATGGGTCGCGGCGCGGGTCTCGCCAGCCGGCCAGGCACAAGCGTGGTCCGCTGGGCATGCGCAGCGAGGCCAGCTCGAGGTAAGGCGAGCGCCAACGCCGCAGCGGGCCTGCCTGCGGCCGCGCCGGCGCCGCGCCTGCGGCCGGTCCGAAGGGCCTGTCCAGGCGGACGGCCTGCGGCGCCGCGGCGAGCACCGCTGCGGCCACGCCCGCGCGCACGGGTTGCGGCGACCGCCGCTGGCCAGGCAGCGCACCGTCGGTGAGTGCCAGCGTGGCCACGCCGGCCAGCGCCGCGGCCAGCGCCGCAGTCCACGGCGCGGCTCGCCTCCAGCTCGGGCGGCGCATCGGGCCGATGCCACGGCGCGGCCCGCACGCCACGGGCTCGGAACGCAGGCGCTGGCTCAGATCGCGCAGGAAGGCGCGCTCGTCCCGGGGAGCGTGGAGTTCGGCGCTGCGCAGCCAGTCGCCGATCTGGTGGTACTCCAACCAGGCCGCGCGCGCCTGGGGATCCGCCGCCAGGCGCCCCAGCGCCCGCGCATCGACGCACCGCCGCGCGGCGGGTTGCAGGCCGTCGTCGCTCGAGGACTCGCCATCCATCGCGGCCGAGACCTGTTCCCGCAATGCCCGGAGTGTCGACGCCTCGTCGGCGCCGGCACCCGGCGATGGCGGCGCTGCCGCGGTCTTGTCCATATCCTGACCTCTTGCTCGTGCGCCGACCCCGGCGCGTCACCAGCGTTCGTCCGGGCGCGTCCCCAGCAGCGGTCGCAACTGTCGCGCGATCGCCTCGCGCGCGCGAAAGATCCGCGAGCGCACGGTACCCGGCGGGCATCCCATCAGCTGCGCGATGTCCTCGTAGCTCAGGCCCTCGATTTCCCGCAGCACGATCGCCGTGCGCAGTTCCTCGGGCAGGCAGTCCAACGCGCTCTTCACGGCGTCGGCGATCTCCCGACTGGCCATCAGGGCTTCAGGGGTTTCCACGGTGCTTAGTTGCTCCGACCCGGCAAAAGTTTCCTCGCCCTCGGAAGAATGCACGTTTTCCTGAAAAACGGGACCGCGAGCGCCCGCCGATGCACTGCGCTTGGCGGTGTTGACCGCGATCCGGTACAGCCATGTGTAGAACTGGCTGTCGCCGCGAAAGCGGCCGATGGCCCGGTAGGCACGCAGGAAGGTTTCCTGCGCGATGTCCTCGGCCGTGGCCGGATCGCTGACAAAACGCGAAATCAGCCGAAAGATGCGCCGTTGGTATTTGGCCACCAACAGTTCGAAGGCGTGCTGGTCGCCACTCTGGACCCGCTGCACCAGGGCCTGATCGGTTCGGTCGTGCACGGGTCTGCCGGGAAAAGGGACGAGGGTCGGCCGGCGCGAGCGGGTCGGCCGGGCGTTGCCGCACCGCCGGTGCAGCAACGACCACGACGCCCTGCGCGCGCAACCAATCGGGAACGGAACACAGCGCGCGCAGCCGGGGCCGCTGCGGCGTGCGCGTACCCAAGTCTCTATTACAAGGCCGCCGCCGTTAAAGGGCCAGCCGGGTGCGCAATTCCCGCCAGACGGCAGGTGCAATGTCCGACGGAACGGGCAACACCTCGCGCCCCCGCTCGCTCAAGCCCAGCACCAGCAACAAGCCGGGCAGGCTCAGCGAGCGCACCTGCGCCAGGCGGCGCAGCCTGCGGTCCTGCTGCAGCATCCAGCCCTGCGCGCCGTGGCTGAGGGTGAAGCTGCGCAGCTTCCAGTAGGGGATCTGGGCGGTCAGCACCATCAGGAACACGCCGAGCGAAAGCCCGGCCATGACCTGGAACTCCTGCGCGCTGCCGCCCCTCCACCACTGCCAGGCATTCCACACCCCGGCCAGCGCGACCGCCAGGTCGAAGGCGATCAACAGCGCATGCCAACGCGCGAAGCGCTCGACGCGCACGTGCAGGGCGGCGCCGGTCGGCATGATCGTCGCGCTCCGCTGTCAGGCCTTGCGGAACACCAGCGAGCCGTTGGTGCCGCCGAAGCCGAAGTTGTTCTTCAGCGCGTACTCGATGCGCATCGGCCTGGCGGTGTTGGGACAATAGTCCAGGTCGCAGTCGGGATCCGGGTGGTCCAGGTTGATCGTCGGCGGCGCCACCTGATGATGCAGCGCCAGCACCGTGAACAACGACTCGACGCCTCCAGCGCCCCCCAGCAGGTGGCCGGTCATCGACTTGGACGAACTGATCACCAGGCCCGTCGCGGCGGCGCCGAACGCCGCCTTGATGGCGTCGCTTTCGTTCTTGTCGCCCAGCGGGGTCGACGTGCCATGGGCGTTGAGGTATTGCACCTGGTCGGCCGCCACCCCGGCATTGCGCAGCGCGGCCGCCATGCACTTGCGCGGACCGTCGACATTCGGAGCCGTGACATGGAAGGCGTCGGCGCTCATGCCGAAACCCACCAGTTCGGCGTAGATGCGCGCACCTCGCCGGGTGGCGTGCTCCCAGTCCTCGAGCATCATCACCCCGGCGCCCTCGCCGAGCACGAAGCCGTCGCGCTCCTTGTCCCACGGCCTGCTGGCCGCGGCCGGATCGTCGTTGCGCGTGGACAGCGCCCGGGCCGAGGCGAAGCCGCCGACGCCCAGCGGACACACGGTGGCCTCCGAGCCGCCGGCGATCATCGCGTCGGCATCGCCGCTTTCGATCAGTCGGGCCGCCAGGCCGATGGCGTGCAAGCCGGTCGTGCACGCGGTCACCACCGCCAGGTTCGGGCCCTTGAACCCATACTCGATCGACAGGTGGCCGGAGATCATGTTGATGATCGACGATGGCACGAAAAACGGCGAAATGCGCCGCGCGCCGCGGTCGATGAACTCCTGGTAGGTCTGCTCGATCATCGGCAACCCGCCGATGCCCGAGCCGATCATCACTCCCACACGGTCCGGGTCGATGCCCGGCGCGCTGTCCAGTCCGCTGTCGCGCACAGCCTGCATCGACGCCGCCAGTCCGTAGTGGATGAAGGTGTCCATGTGCCGCGCTTCCTTCACCGGGATGTACTGCCCGATGTCGAAATCGCGGACCTCGCCAGCGATGCGCGCCGAGAACGTCGACGCGTCGAACTTGGTGATCGGCCCGATCCCGGACTTGCCG
>JAKBBQ010000075.1 GCA_021808405.1 Pseudomonadota bacterium
ACGCCGTCCACCGGTGGGGTATCGGCGATGGGATTGGTGGTGTCGAGCACCGGCTTGCCGTCCAGGCCGGCACCGGCGTCGCGCGCCGCCAGCAGCGCGGCGCTGCCCTTGACCGCCAGCACCACGACGTCGCCGAAGGCCGCCGCGTCGGCGTTGCTGGCGACGCGCACGCCAGGGGTCGTCGCGGCGAACGGGTTCAACTTCGCCACGTCGCGGGTGCCGAGCATCACCGCGTGTCCGTGCTTGGCGAATCCGGCGGCCAGGGTCTGGGCGACGATGCCCGAACCGATGATTCCGATGTTCATGATCCAACTCCCTTCGAGGTGACCCGCGGCGCGGGCCTGAAACGAACTGTAGGCATTCGGCGCACGTCGCGAAAGTCATGGTCGGTTGATTCCGTCATGACATTCAGTTGACAATCGAGGGCATGAAACAACTCCAGGGATTGCTCGCTCTGGTCGAGATCGCGGCCGCCGGCAGCTTCGCCGGTGCCGCGCGGCGCCTGAACCTGACCCCCGCGGCGGTCAGCAAGAGCCTTGCCCGGCTCGAGCAACAGCTGGGGGTGCGGCTGGTCCAGCGCAGCACGCGTACCGCGCGCCTGACCGACGAGGGCGCCCGCTTTGTCGACAAGGCGCGCGACGCGCTGCGTCTGCTCGACGAAGCCGTCACCGAGGTTTCGCAGACCGCGCACGAACCCACCGGCGCGGTGCGCATTTCCGTGGGAGTCGCGTTCGGGCGCATGTGGGTATTGCCCGCGCTGCCGGCGATCGCGCAGCGATTCCCGCGGCTGACCCTGGAGGTCGACCTGGACAATTCTCGGGTGGACATGGTCGCGGACGGCGTCGACATCGCGATCCGGGGCGGCTCGGTGCCCGATGCCGGTTTCGTGGCGCGCCGCGCCTGCAAGCTGCCGCTGGTGCTGGTCGCCAGTCCCGATTACCTCGCGCGCGCCGGGGTGCCGCTCGCGCCCGCCGATCTCGACGGGCATCGCTGCATTCAATTCCGATCCTCGAATGGTTCCGAGGCCCCGTGGGCATTTCGCACCAACGGTCGGCGTGTCGCATTCACCCCGCGGCCGGCGCTGGTCGCCAACGACAGCGAGGCGGTGGTCGAGCTCGCGCTGGCCGGAGGTGGCGTGGCGCAGTGTGGGCTGTACCACGCCCTGCCCCACCTTCGAGCGGGCCGCCTGAGGCTGCTGCTCGCCGACACCCACGACCCGGGCGCGCGCGAGTTCGTGGTCGTGTACCCCCACCGGCAATTCCTGGCGCCACGGGTGCGCGTGGTGATCGACGCGCTGCTGGCGCACTTTCGCGAGACCGCGGATCTGCACTTGCAGCCGCGCGACCTGCCGGCATCGCTGCGGGCCGTGGCGGCGTCGTCAGCGCGCCGCGTTCGGCGCACATCAGTCGGCTGAGCGGGAACCGTCGGGGCTCATGCGCATCATGCCGTCCGCCCCGGGAAGCGGGTTCTCCCCGGACGCGGTGACGGCCCTCAGGCACTGGCGGGCGAGGCTGGCCGCGGGCGATCCCGCTTGCGGGCAGCGATCGCGCAGCAGCGAGATCAGCTCGGGGGTGATCTGCGCGAAACGCAACACCTGTCCGCCGTGCCTGAGGCGAAACGCCATGGCCCGGTCCATGTCCGCGAAGGTGGCCAGCGTCGGCCCCATCGAGCCAGGCAAGGTCTGCCAGGCCACGTAATAGGCCTTGCGCGCGGGAATGAAGGTATCGGCCGCGTCCGACGGATCGTGCCAATCGACGCGTGCGCTGTCCTGGACGTACATGCCCTCGAGCCTGGCCTGGTTCTCGGGCTGCAGAACGTAGCCCAGGAGATCGCGGGTCGAGCCGAAGATCAACGGCTGCTTCCTGCCCTCGACGAAGACTTCGCCGCGTGGCCCGGGAGACCCGGCGATGCGCATGCCGCAGGAGGCGCTGACGGCATCGCCCGGAATGGCCACGGCCTCCTGGCGAAGCCGTGCGTGCCCCCTCCCGCATCCCGCCACCACCAGGCCGATCCCCACCGCGGCCGCGAAGCGCCGGATCCGCGCCCATGAGAACTCGTCGATTCGATGCATGTTCACACCTGTTTGTGCTTGAAGGCAAACGCCGCCGCGCCGGCAGGCAGCACCATCCAGGCGAGCAGAATCGCGTACAGGACGGGCAGCCGGTAGACGTGCGCCGCCGTCATACCCAGGAACAGGTCGTTGCCGGCACCGCTGCTCAGATGACTCAGGTTGATGAGGCGGAAGACGTCGATCGGGTTGAGCAGCAGCAGGAAGGGGAACACCTGCTGCTCGTCGCGGTTTCCGCCGGTGACGATCAACAGCGCCAGCAGGCAAAGGTCGAACATGACCACCAGTGCAATCCAGGTGATCAGGGCCGCGCCGGCGGCGCGCGACTTGTCTCCCGCTATCACGCTGATCAGGCAGCCGAAGCCTATGAAGCAGGCCCCCAGCATCGACGCGCTGACGATGAAGTTGCCCATCTCCAGCCAGGCCGCCAAGGTGCGTGCCTGCGGCTCGACGGCCTGCATGACCCCGACCGCGAGTCCGAAGCCGACGAGCGTCGCCAGGGTCGTCGCGCCGCTGTGCCCGGCGAGCTTGCCGGCGATCAGCTGGGCGCGCGACAGCGGATAGCTGAGCACCAGCAGCAGCGTCCCACCCTCGGTTTCTCCGGCCACCATGTCGTAGGCGATCAGCAGGCCGATGAGGGGAATCAGGAAGGCGCCGAGTGTCGTGAGACTGGCGAGCGTCGCGGGGAAGGAGGTGAAACCCACCTTGCCGGCGACGGCGCCCCCGAAGTACGCGATTCCCAGCGACAGGCAGGCGAACAACGCGGCGACCGCGATGATCCAGCGGTTGCGGAAATCGTCCCGGAATTCCTTGCCGGCGACCAGCAGAACGTTCCTCATTGCAGTCTCCCCGCGGGCTGCTGGCGCCCCGCGCCCAGCCAGTCGTAGATGCGTCCCAGCGTGGGCTCCTCCACCTCGAGGTCCGCGATGGCCGTCGAGGCCACCAGGTCCCGGATCAGGTCGACCTTGCGATCGCGGGTCACCGCAATCGAGATCAGACCGTCAGGCTCGCTGCGGTGTTCCAGCTCCGCCGCCGCGAGCCGGGTCGCGAAGGCAGCCGGGTCGGCCTGCGCCTTCAGGCGCACCTTCGCGACGCTGGGCAACCCGGCCTTGCGCCGCAACTCGTCGATGCTGCCCGCGGCCAGCAATTCCCCCTCGCGCAGGATCACCGCGGCATCGATGTGCGGCTCCAGTTCCGCGAGCAGATGCGAAGAGATCAGCACGCCGCGCCCCGCCGCGCGCAGCTCGTCCACGATCGAGTACAGGTCGCGCGTGGCCTGGGGATCCAGACCGGTGGTCGGCTCGTCGAGGATGACCAGCCTCGGCGAACCAAGCAGCGCCTGCGCCACGCCCAGGCGCTGGCGCATGCCCTTGGAGTACATCCCCACCTTGCGCTCGGCGGCCTCGCCGAGTCCGACCCGCTGCAACAGCTCGCGCCCCTGCCCCCTGGGCGCGCGCTTGAGCCTGGCGAAATAGTCGATGATCTCGTTGCCGCTGAGGTTGCGGTAGAAGGCGACGCTCTCGGGGAGATAGCCGATCTGCCGCCGCAGCGCACCGACATGGCCGCCCCATGGGGCCTGGCCCAGCACCCGCAGATCTCCTTCCGAGGCACGGATGAGCCCGAGCACGAGTTTGATCAGCGTGGACTTTCCCGCACCGTTGTGACCAAGCAGCCCGACAACCTGCCCTGCCGGAACGGCCAGGGAGACGTCGCGCAGGGCGGTGATCGGCCCGTAGCGCTTGCCGACGGATTGAAGTTCAATCAGATGTTCCATGGCCATCTCTCAACGCCCCCGTGGCTCGCGCATGAGGGGAAAGTGATCCGTGATACCCGGCGGCGTGAACACCGGGAAGGCGCGCTGCACGTAGCGCAGCAGCAAGGTCGCGGGGCTCGACATCAGCAGGCGGGCGCCCGGGTACTTCCACAGCAGCACATCCACGCCGCTGTTGGGTCGATAGGCCACGTCGCCGATGCCGTCGCCGTTCATGTCCCACCCGAGGTAGTTGCTCCAGTAGTTGCCACGCTCCCCGTGCGACCACTCGAGCGCGGTGAATTCGTCGTACTTCACCTGGGTGCGGTTGCCGACGAAGGCGTTGCCGAACACCTCGTTGTGGTCCGATCCCGCGGTGATGTGGATGCCGATGGTGGAGTCGGCGATGTCGTTCGCCTGGAACCGGTTGAATTCCGAGTTGTAGACAAAGATGCCCTTGCCTTCCATGCCTGCCCCGATTCCGCTGTCCGCGTCGTCGCGGTCGACCACGTCGGCGATTCGATTTCCGGTGAACCGGCTGTAGGTCACGTAGTTCAGCAGGAATCCGTACGAAGAGTCGTCGACGGCGACGTTGTTCCGGATGTCCAGGTACTCCGAGGACATCAGCGCGTAGCCGGCGACATTGCGATAGCTGCGGTTGCCGACGATCACCACGTGGTTGGAATACATGTCGTGCATTCCGTAGCGCACGTCGTGGATGCGATTGCCGGCGAACACATTGCCCGGGCTGACGTAGAAGTAGATGCCGTCGCGCGCGGGTCCCACGTCGTTGCCCTGGATCAGGCAGTCGTGGTCGTTCCAGAGGTGGATTCCGTCACCCCGGTCCGCTACCCGCAAGCTCGCGACGCCCCGCACCACGTTGCCCAGGACCTTCACGCGGGAGGCGCCGTCGATGTACACGCCGAACAGACTGTCGGAGATCCTGTCGTGCTCGACCAGCGCGCCGCTCGCCTTGCCCTCGATGAACACGCCGGCGTTCATCGCCGTGAGGCTGCGGCCCGAGTGGCGGATCGCGAGGTCGCGCACCACCACGTCCGGGCTCGCGATGCGCACCACGTCGCCGCTGCCGTCGCCGTCCAGCACCGCACCGGGCACGCCCTGCAGCGTGATCGGCCGGCCCAGCACCAGATGGACATGGTGGATCCCGACCGGCACCCGAACGGTCGCACCTGACTTCGCGGCCGCGATTTCCCGCAGCAGCGGGTCGGCTCCGGCATGCGCGGTGGCGCCGAAGCAGCCGGCCAGCGCGACCAGCGCGGCGATGGTGGCAACGATTCTGTTCACGTCCTGTCCTCGATCGGCCGAAGTCTCCCGGAACCGCCGCGCCCTCGGCGCGGCGGTCGTGCGCGGGTACTCAGGCCTCCACCAGCATCCGCCCCCTCATTTCGAGGTGCAGCGCGTGGCAGAAGAAGGTGCAGTAGTACCAGTACACCCCGGCCTTGTCGGCCTTGAAGGTCACCGAGGCCGTTTCCCCGGGGCTGATCTCCATGTTGATGCCGTGGTTCGCCAGGCAGAATCCGTGGGTGAGGTCCTCGATATGGTCGATGTTGGTCACCACGATGGTCACCTCGTCACCCTTCCTGACCTTGAACTCGTTGAGTCCGAACTGGGGCGCGGCGCTCCACATGTAGACGAAGACCTTGCGCCCATGCCGGATGACCTTGGAGTCCTTCTCGAGGTCGATGCCGTGGGTCTTGGCCTGCTTGACCGTCTCTGCGAAGAAGGGGTCGGCCCGATCCCACACGCGCCTGACCTTGTCCATCAGGAACCTGCGATGGACGATGGTCACGTCGTGCGGCTCGCTGTACACGGGGCAGTCCGCCACCAGCTTCATCTGGTCGCCCGAAATGTCGATCAGCTGGTCATTGTCGGGGTGCAGGGGTCCCGTCGGCAGGAAGCGGTCCTTGGAGAACTTGTTGAGCGACACCAGCCACTTGCCGTCGGCGTCGCGGGTCTCGCCCATCGAGCTGTGGTTGTGGCCCGGCTGGTAGTTGACGTCGAGCTTCTGGCGGATGTAGTTGACCTTCTTGCCCTGGTAGGCCGCGATGGCATCGGCGATGCTCCACTTCACGATCTGGCTGTCGATGAACAGGGTCGTGTAGGCGAAGCCGCGACCGTCGTACGCGGTATGCAGCGGTCCGAGGCCGAGCTGGGGCTCGGCGACCACCACGTCGCGCGGGTCCTTGAGCTTGCCGGCGAACCACTGGTCGATCTTCGCCCAGCTCATGACCGTGGTCGTGGGCGAAAGCTTGCCGTTGGCGGTCAGGTACTTGCCGTCGGGCGTCGCATTGATGCCGTGCGGGTTCTTGGGAACCGGCACGTACAGCGTGTAGGGCGAACCGTGGCGCCCGTCGACCACCGGAACCTTGGAATTTCCAATGGTCTTGAACTTGCCGGCGCGTACCGCCGCCTCGATACGCGGGATGTTGAACACCACCACCCAGTCGCGCTCGTTCTGCATGTACCCGGCCAGCGTGACCGCTCCCTCGCTGTTGTAGCAGGTGGACGCGGAGTACTTGCCCTCGTAGTCGGTCTCGGTGTTGTCCAGGTTGCCGTCGACCAGGACCTGCCAGGCGATCTCCATGGTCTCGCCGTCGATGGCCGTGTACATGGAGTGGTAGTTCTTCGGATCGTCCAGGAAGCGACCGTCATTGGGCGCGGGCACCCGGAACTCGGCGTTGGCGAACACGTAGCCGGTCTTGGGCTCGCGCTGCGGCCGGATGCCGTGGATCGCCTGCACGTTGGGAATGTCGATGATCCTGTCGGTGCGCCACACGTCGCAGCGAACGCGCGCCACCCGCGTGTTGGCCTTGTCGTTGACATAGATGTAGCGGCCGTCGTAGCGCCCGTGGGTCAGGCTCATGTGGGGATGGTGAAGGTCGCCGTTGAGCGGCGCGTTCCTGCCCAGAACGCGCTTGCTCTCGTTGGTGATCCCCCACCCGATGGCGCCGTCGAAATTGAACACCGGGATGCGCATCAGCTCGCGCATCGAAGGCATTCCGATCAGACGCAATTCTCCGGACTGGCCGCTGCTCCAGATTCCGTAGTACTCGTCCAGCTTGCCCGGCGCCACGTAGTCCTCGGGCAGCTTCGCGGCGTCCGCCGCGAGAGCGCTTTTCATGCCCAGGCCGCCGGCGATTCCGCCGGCCCCGGCCAGGCTGGCCAACGCGCTGGCCTTCAGGACATTGCGGCGAGCCGGATTCGAGGCGCCTTCGGCGCCGCAGGCGCCTGCGTTCGCCCTGGTGTCGGTGTCCGCGCGGGACGGGAGTTCTCCGGTATTCAGTTGGGGTTGTTTGCTCATGATGCGAGAGTTCCCTTTGTCAATTCAGTCGATGGCCTTGATGGCGCCCTGTGACCCCGCCTCCGGGGCGGACACGGGCACAGGGGTGATGGAGATGGTCTTGCGTTGCGAAGATGCGTCCCTCCTTTTCCTGCGGGCAACCAGCGGCGGGCATTTCCTGTCGTTCCAGTACGTGACCTGGCAGTCCAGGCAGTAGTGGCATTCGTTGTAGTTAATCTGCCCGATGGAATTGATGGCCTGCACTTCGCACTCGACGGCGCAGACCTGGCAGGGCCGGCCGCACTCGCGCCGACGCTTGAGCCACTCGAACAGCCGGAAGCGTCCGGCCACCGACAGCCCCGCGCCCAGCGGGCAGACGTATCGGCAATAGAACTTGTTGTTGAAGGCGGAGATCGCGACCAGCCCGATGGCATAGGCCTCGTAGCCCCAGGAGCGGACGAAGTGGAAATTGATCGCCGTCTTGAAGGGCTCGACCTCGATGTAGCGCTCGGCCAGTCCCAGCGACTGCAGGGACATGCCGAACAGCACCAGCAGGATCACGTACTTGAGCGCCCACAGGCGTTCGTGCACGTGGGTCGGTACGTGCAACTGCCGCACGCCGAGCCGGGTCGCCAGCTTGTTGACCAGCACCTGGATGGCGCCGAAGGGACACAGCCATCCGCAATACACCCCACGCCCGACCAGCAGCAGCATCACCGCGACGAACACCCAGAGCATGAAGATCATCGGGTCCATCAGGAACAGCGACCAGTGGAAGCCGGTGCGCACGGCGTGCACGAAGGTGAGGATGTTCACCGCCGAGAGCTGCGCGAGTCCATGCCAGCCGATGAACACCACGGTGTAGAGCAGGAAGCCCACGCGCAGGCGCTCGAGCAATCGTGGACGTTTGACCAGCCATTCCTGGAACAGCAGGATGAAGGTCAGCACGAGGAGCCCGGCGGCGAGCACGCCGACGTTCAGCTTCTGGGACATCCAGATCTGCTCCCACATCGGCAGGGCGCTGGGCGCGGCGCTTGCCTGGGGCGGCGCGGAGCGCGAGAGGTAGCTCGCGGGGATGCGATAGTCGGCCGTGAAGGTGTGGTAGACGCTCTTCAGCGGCCCCACCTGGCGGCGCACCAGGAGTTGCAGGGTCCACGGCCGCCCGGGATCGAAGCCGCGGCCGCCGCGGATGACGAACAGCGCCCTTTCGCCGAACGAAGGCATGCCGTCGAGATGCACGTCGTCCAGGTGCAGGTAGTCCGAGTCCTGGAACAGATACAGCTTTTCGCCCTGCAGCACGTGCAGGCGATCGAAGATGCCGCCGCGCACGTACCCCAGTCCCTTGAAGGAGTACAGGCCATTGGCCATCACCGCGATGAGTTCGTCGCCCGGCTTGAGGGTCTTCATGACCTGGGCGTACTGGGATGCGCCCAGCAGGTTCTCGCCGACCGACGGAGGCGTGGCGTCGGCGTAGTAGAGGTCCGTGAAGGTGTCGTTCTCGTGTCCCGGCGCGGGTGCGGTCGGATCGTCGACGAGCCCGCTTTGCGGGTCGGACCTGAAGGCCGCGGTGACGGCGCCACGGGTCAGATGCAGGCGTCGGATCGCCCCGTTTCCGGTCAGGGTCTTCCAGTCGGCGGCCGCGAACGCATGCATGTCCAGCTTCCCGGCTGGCAACTCGTCGGCCTTCGCCGGCGAGATCACCCTGCGCGAGGCCGCGACCTTCAGCGCCGAGTTCATGATCGTCTCGTTGGTGACCATCGAGGTCACGGTGGCGCTGCTGATGGCGTCGATGTGCGTGCCTTTGCCCACGCCGCTTCCGACCACGATCGAGTCGGTCACCGAATGGCCGACGTATCGGGCCACGAAATCGTAGAGCTTGCGCACCGGGATGCCGACCAGCAGGATCGGCTCATGCTGCTCGAGCACTTCGGCCTGGACGATCTTTCCCTGGGTGTCGATCGCCACCAGGATGTTGATCGGCTCGCCCGAATAGGCCGGGATCGGCGCCACCATGACGGTCTCGAAGGCGTAGCCGATGACCTTGGTCCCTTGGTAGACCGCCGCCGCCGGAGGATCGCCTCCGATGTCCCCGAAGCGCGTGGCCCGCGGAAAGGCCTTGTGGAGCTCGGGGAAGCGGGTATCGATGCCCGCGTGGGCAGGAAGGGCCAGCGCCAGCAGGGCCGCCGTGAGCAGCGCCCTGCACGGCGCCATCCGGACGAGCCGCGCGACCCGCGCACGGACCGATGCGAACACGCGCGAGAACACGGCCATCACAGCACCTCCGCCCGGCCCGAGATCAACGGCAGCCCCCTGGAGCGCCAGCGACGCTTCGTGTCGCGCGAGAACACCAGCCATTGGTGCCCCTGGTCGACCATCAGGTCGGCCAGATCGCCAAGCGCCAGCGAGAACGATCCGGTGCTCATGCCGTCGGCGATCACCGATTTGTGCGCCAGGACGGTCACGCTCGAATAGGCCTGCGGCGAATAGCCGGAGCCCGGATCGATGATGTGGAACAGGCTGCGGTCGCTCGAGTAGAAGATGCGGTAGTTGCCCGATGTCGATAGCGCGCCATTACGCAACTGCACGACTTCGGCCACTTCGTCGACGTTCGCCGGATCGACGATGCCGACGTTCCAGTGCCGGTTCGGATCCGATCCGCTGAACGCCTGCACGTCTCCGCCCGCATCGACCAGGCCGTACTCGATCCCCGCCTGCTTCAACGCCGCGATGCCCTGATCGACGACGTAGCCCTTGGCGATTCCGTCCAGCGTGACCGCCATGCCGGCGCGACGCAGCGCGACGTGGCGCTCGCCCAACTCGATGTCCCGGTAGTTCACCAGGCGCTTCGCCGCGGCGATGTCACCGCGGTCCGCGCCCGTGAGCACCACCGGTTCCGGAAAGGATTCCACGCAGGACAGAACCGGCAGCACGGTGGCGTCGAAGGCGCCGCCCGTGATGCGCGAAAGGCGCAGCGCATGCTCCAGAACCTCGCGCAATCGGGGCGGCGGGTCGGCCAGACGCCCCCGTCTGTTCAGCGCCGACAACGGACTGCGCGGGTCGAAGCGGGTCAGGATGGATGCCGTCTCGGCCATGCGCGCATAGGCCTGGCCGATCGCGAACCTCGCGTGAGCGAGGTCGCTGCTCAGGCAATTCACGGCGACCGAGGTCTGCATCAGCGTGCGCTCCTGGCGCACCTCGTACAGACTCCCGCGCCGTTCGACGAACAGCCCTGCTCCGGCGGACAAGGCGACCCCGCCGACGGCAAGCCCCGCGAAGGCCTTCAACATCCCGCGGCGCCGATTCGGCGTCCGCGCGGGGGACTTGGACAGCGGGTTCATCGGGTGTTCCTCCTGGGACTCCAGTTCCACAATTCGCGACACGACGGCCGGACCTTCGTCGCGGCCGCACGCACCCCGCGCAGGTCGGCAGGGCCGCTGCGATCGCGGGTTCGATTTCGACGGGTGACTCCGTTGCGCAAGCCCGATCGGGGCTCCGCGCACGCGCTAGGGAGGAGAGTGCACGCTGGTGATTCGCCCGCGCGCCGACGGACGGCCGCGCACAGCTCTCGGATCGGTCGTCGTGGACATGGGGGAGTGCGGATTCGATGGCGGGCCTCAGGTGGCCCGACGCTTAAAGAAGTATTTCAATTGCCACCATTCGTCACCTTGACCGCTGTCAAGGTATGCCCAGATCCCGGCGAGCTCGACGTGATGCGCGGCTCCGTGGACGGATCGCTCCCGCTCATCTCCGCGAGCACGCGCACGACATCGGCGTGGAGCTCGTCGGCCTGAACGGGATCGAAATCCACATGGTGTCTCTTGCGCACTCCGTGGAGATCGAGTCGCAGGTGCACGGTCGGCTCGGCACCGCGTTGCCGTATCGATTGCCGCGCGCAAGACAGCGCACAGCCGTCGATGGCGAGCACGGGCCGCCCTTCCCGCGCGGCGCGCTGCAGTTTCATGACGATGCTCGGGACATTGCCCCCGATCCCCGCGATGCAGGACATCTCCGCGAGGCCTTCACGATCCACGCGCACGGCGAGGTGATTGGCCATCTGCGCGACACTGGAACATCCCGAGCACGCATACACGAGTGGGAGTCGAGGTCCGATCTTGTTCGTTTCCATGGCTTGCGCTGCCTTCCCGTGAGGTCCGACGGCACGCCTTGACAAGATCCCGTCGGCCTTTAAGATCGATATTAGATCGTTCTTTACGCCGAGGCAATACCTGCCCGGCCGACAGTCCCGCCCTGGGCATCCCCGCAAGGAGATGGCAGTTCTTTCCGGGACGAGGCGCTCCTGGATGGCCCATCATGACCTTCGTCGTCACCGAAAACTGTGTCCACTGCAAGTACACCGACTGTGTCGAGGTCTGTCCAGTCGATGCCTTCCGCGAGGGCCCGAACTTCCTCGCCATCGACCCGACCGAGTGCATCGACTGCGCGGTCTGCGTCCCGGAGTGTCCCGCGCAGGCGATCTTCGCCGAGGACGACGTGCCGGCGGATCAACGAATGTTCACGCCCCTGAACGCGGAGCTCGCCAAGGCCTGGCCCTCGATCACCAGGCGCAAGGCGGCACCACCCGATGCCGACGAATGGAATGGCAGGGCACCGAAACTCCCCCTGCTGCGCCGCCGCTGACCCGCCTGCGTCGCCTCGTCCCGCCGACACCTCGCCCGGCGCGCGCTAACCGGCGACGGGATCGGCTCCCCGCGCGATGAGTGCGGTGACGTCGTCGAGGCCGGGCAGGGGGTCCACCGCGCCGTAGCCGCGGGTCGACAGCGCCGCGGCCGCGCAGGCGAAGCGAGTGGCGTCGGCCAGGCCGTCGCCGGCGCCCAGCCTGACCAGCAGGGCGGCGTCGAAGCAGTCTCCTGCGCCGGTGGCGTCGACGGCCCGCACCGGGAAGGCATCGACGAGGGTTCGGACACCTCCGACGCTGGCCAGGGCGCCCCGCGCCCCCAGCTTGAGCACGACCGTGGGGGCACCCCGGGCGTGGCACCAGTCGACCAGTCGATGCGGGTCGTCGATGCCGGTGAGCGCGCGCAGATCCTCCAGGCCGGGAAGGAACACGTCGACCTGCTCCATGATCTCGTCGAGGGCCTCGGCCGCCTGCGCGGGGGTCCACAGCGCGGGGCGCAGGTTGGGGTCGTAGGCCACCCGCACCCCCGCCTGCCTCGCGACGCGAACCGCGTGACGCACGGCGTCGCGCGCCGACGCACCGATGGCCTGGCTGATTCCGGAGACGTGCAGAAACCGGGCGCTGCGGATCAGTGGCTCCGGCACGTCGTGCGCCCTCATTCGGCTGGCCGCCGAGCCGTCGCGCCGATAGCTGAACGCGTGTCCGTGCGGACCGTGCGTGACGAAGTAGATGCCGGTCGGCGCGGAGGCGTCCGTCTGCACCGTGCCGGCATCGACGCCCTCGCGACGCCACAATTCGAGCAGCAGGCGGCCGAAGGCATCGTCGCCGATGCGTGTGAAATAGGCGGTGCGTGCACCCAGGCGCGACGCGGCGATCACGGTGTTCGACGTGTCGCCGCCGAAGCCCTGCAGCCAAGTGCGCCCGTCGCCGCGCGCCTGGTTGAATTCGACCAGCGGCTCGCCGATCGCCACGAGGTCGAAGGCGCCGTCAGGCATGCTTGCGGGATCGGAGATGTCGATCCGTGAGCAGCGCACTCGCGATCACGTCCGCGAGGTGCCCCGCGCGGGGCGCGAACGCCGCCTGATCGCCGAGCCAGCCCAGCGAGGCCATGAGCGCGAACAAGTCGGCACCATCGATGTCCGCGCGCGCCACGCCCGTGGCCTGGGCGCGATGCAGCAGGTTCGCGCCCGCCGAACGCACCGTGGTGCACGAGGCGTGCAGCGCGGATTGCGGGTCGTCGATGGCGCCGGCCATCAACTCCACCACGCCGCGATAGCTGCGCACGAAGGCGATGCCGTCGCGAAACCAGGCGACGAGGGCCTCGCCGGGCGCATCGGTGGACTCGAGCTCGCCCGCCTTGCGGGTCAGGTCGTCGAGGGCGCTGCGAAGCAGGGCCTCGAACAAGGCTTCTCGCGTGGGGAAATGGCGATACAGCGTGCCCAGGCCGACGTCGGCGCGGCGGGCGATTTCCCGCAGGGAAGCCGCCGCGCCCTGCTCGGCCACGACCTCGCGCGCGACCGCGAACAGGTGGCTGTGGATTTTTCGGGCGTCGGCGCGCATGGACCCTGCGGAGGAGTCGGATCAGTGCTCCGGATTATAGGGACCGCAGATCGCCACGCCCAACGAGACAAGGCTCCGCGGGCCGTTCTCCGGCGCCGGATCCGGCGGGCTCTTTGACAAACGGAACAGTGCTCCTTATTATTCGGAGCACTGTTCCGTTCAGTGCCGCGAGCCTTGCATCGGCTCATCGCGCCCAAGGAGACGACTCCTTGCCCTCCCGGAGAACCTCATGTCCACAGCACTCGATTTGTCGAAGGAATTCGTCGGCCGCCGCGCCCTCGTCACCGGAGGCACCCGCGGCATCGGCGCGGCCATCGCGCAGCGCCTGCTCGACGGCGGCGCCGAGGTCGTCGTCGCCGCGCGCTCGCGCAGTGGCGACACGCCCGCGGCGGCACGATTCGTCGCCGGCGACCTGCGCACCCGCGAAGGGGCGAAGGCGATCGCCGACGCGACGTTGCAGGCGCTGGGGGGGCTGGACATCCTGGTGAACAACGCTGGCGGATCCCGCGCCTTCCTCGGCGGATCCGAAACCATTCCGGACGAGGAATGGCAACGCGACTTCGAGCTCAACCTGCTCGCCGCGGTGCGACTGACCAACGCCGCGCTGCCGGCGCTGCGCGCCTCGAAGACCCCATGCATCGTGAACATCTCGTCCACGGCGGCCACCACGCCTTTCCCCTTCGACGTGCACTACGGAGCCGCGAAGGCCGCGCTGGACTACTACTCCCGC
>JAKBBQ010000385.1 GCA_021808405.1 Pseudomonadota bacterium
GGGGGTCCGGCTGGCGGCCTTCCACCTGCAGGCGCCGCGCGCCGACGCGGTCACCGGCTACGGCTCGCCGCGCGCGATCGTGCAGGCCACCGCGCGGGTGCTGGACGCGCTGCGCGCAGGTGGCGACGATCCCAGACTGGCCGCCGTGGCCGGCTGGTGTGCTGCCGAAGGCCGCGCGTTGCGCAGGGTGTTCGCGGCGCGCAAGCGCGACGGCTGGGTGCGCGAAGGCCACGGCGACCTGCACCTGGACAACCTGATCGCGCTGGGCGATGAGGTCACGGCCTTCGATTGCATCGAGTTCGACCCGGCGCTGCGCTGGATCGACGTGCAGTCCGATATCGCCTTCGTGGTCATGGACCTGCACGCGCACGGCCGCGCCGACCTGGCCTGGCGCTTTCTCGACCGCTGGCTCGAAGGCAGCGGCGATTTCGGCGGGCTGGCCGTGCTGCGCTACTACGCGGTGTACCGCGCGCTGGTGCGCGCCCTCGTCGCCAGCCTTCGGCGCGCCGCAGGCCTGCCGGCTCCCGGGCCGGACTACCTGGCGAGCGCCGATGCGCTGAGCCGCGCGCGCGATCCGCGGCTGCTGCTCACCCACGGTCCCTCGGGTTCGGGCAAGAGCCTGGTCGCGCAGCGCCTGCTCGAGGTGGCCGGCGCCGTCAGGCTGCGTTCGGACGTCGAGCGCAAGCGGCTGTTCGGCCTGGATGCGCTGGCTTCGACCCATGCGCTGGGCGCTTCGGCGTATACCGCGGCGGCGACGCGCCGCACCTACGCCCGGCTGCGGCGGGCGGCCGGCGCCGCGCTGCGGGCCGGCTGCAGGGTGATCGTCGACGCGGCGTTCCTCGACGCCCGCGAGCGGCGCGGCTTCGTGGAACTGGCCGACAGGCTGGACGTGCCGCTGGCCATCCTCGACTGCCATGCCGAGGCCGCGTTGCTGCGCTCCCGCGTGGCCGCCCGGCTGCGGCGCGCGGACGACGCCTCGGAGGCCGACTGCGCGGTGCTCGAGCGCCAGCTTCGGCGACCGCAGGCGCTGCAGCCCGACGAGCGGAATGCGCGCATCGAGGTCGACACCGCGGCGGCGATCGATGTCGACGCGATCGCCGCGCGCTGGCTGGCGGCGCGCCGAGTCGGCCCGCGTTGAGACGGCACGCAGGGCCCATGCGCCACCCCGTCGATCCGGCCGAAGTCGAGTTCCTGGCGCTGCGCGCGCAGGGGCCCGGAGGGCAGAACGTCAACAAGGTGGCCAGCGCGGTGCAACTGCGCTTCGACATCGCCGCCTCGTCGTTGCCCGAGGCGGCCAAGGCCCGGCTGCTGGCCAGCGGCGATTCGCGGATCAACGACCGCGGGGTGGTGGTCATCAAGGCGCAGTCGTTCCGCAACCAGCCGCGCAACCGCGCCGACGCGCTCGCGCGGCTGCAGCAACTGGTCGACGCGGCCTGCACGGTGGTGCGGCCGCGGCGGGCGACCGCGCCCGGCCCGGCGGCGCGTCGGCGTCGCCTCGACGCCAAGCGCGCGCGCTCGAGGCTGAAGGCGGCGCGCTCGGCCAGCGGGAGTGAGTGAGGCGGCGCGCTGGGGTGGGCGAGACGCCGCGGGCTTCAGCGCGGGCGCAGCGCCTGCCACAGCAGCCGCAGCGCGAAGCCGGTGAACAGCAGCGCGCTCAGCCGCAGCACGGCCGGGCGCGCGCGGGCGTAGCCGCGCCGCATCGCCGGCTGGGCGAACAGCGTGGCCAGGCTCAGGTGCCAGGCGGTCGACAGCGTGCCGACGGTGGCCACGGCCATCACCCGCAGGCCCTGCGGCGCCTGTGCGCCGAGCAGCGCGGCGAAGATGGTCGAGAAGAACACCAGCGCCTTGGGGTTGCTCAGGTTGGTCAGCAGTCCGGTGCGGTAGCCGGTAGCGGCCGTGCCTGCCGGCTGCGCGGGGTCCGCGGCCGCTGCGGGGACGCGGCTGGCCTGGCGCCAGATCGACCACGCGGCCAGCAGCAGGTAGCCTGCGCCCAGCAGCTCCAGCCATCCCCCCGAGCTGCGCAGCAGCAGCCCGACTCCGGCCGCGGCCAGCGCGGCCAGCAGGGTGCTGCCGCTGGCCACGCCCAGCGCGGTGGCCAGCGCATGGCGCCGCGGCAGGTCGAGCGAGGCGCGGGTGACCGCGAGGAAGTTGGGTCCGGGGCTGGCCAGCACCGGCAGGTACACGGCGGCCAGCGCCGCGAGCGGGGTCCAGGTCTGCATGGGTTCGGGGCCGTGCGCTGCACGCCGGCGAAATGACCGCTAACATTTTAGGGTTTTCCCGCGATCCCGGGTGCGGTGCCCGGCGCGACCGGCCATGCCTTCCTTCCTCTCGTCCCGACCGTCCGGCGGCCCCGGCTGGCGCAGCTGGCTGGCGCGCACCTTCGATTCGTTGCGCGGCTACAACTTCCGCATCTGGGCGGCCGGGGTGCTGGTGTCCAGCATCGGCACCTGGATGCAGCGCATCGCCCAGGACTGGCTGGTGCTGGTCGACCTGACCCACCACAGCGGCGCCGCGGTCGGAGTGGTGATGTCGCTGCAATTCGGCCCGCCGATCCTGCTCATGCCGCTGGCCGGCGCGGCGGCCGATCGCTGCGAGCGCCGCAGGCTGCTGATGTTCACCCAATCGGCGATGGCCTTGCTGGCCTTGGGGCTGGGGGCGCTCACGCTGGCCGGC
>JAKBBQ010000076.1 GCA_021808405.1 Pseudomonadota bacterium
CTGGCCGAACCCGCACCTTGGCACGACCGATGCCCCAAGAACCCGTCAAGCCGCGCAGCTTCTGGGGCAGGGTAGGCGAATTCATCAAGAACCCGACCCAGGACTGGGCGCTGACGCGGCACGAGAATGCGCTGCGCGAACTGCAGGAGCAGGAGCATCAGCGCGCTCGCGAGGAGCAGCGCAAGCTCGATTCCTTCATCCGCAAGCGCGAACTGGCGGCGCTGCGCCGGCTGCGCAAGCAGCAGGCCAGCGGCGAGGCGCCCGACCTGGTGCTGTCGGATCTGCCCGATACCGGGGCCGGGGTTCCGCAAGCGCCGCAGCGCGAGGCCACGCTGCGCAAGATCAACGAAATCGAGCGCGCGATGGTGCAGGACTCGACCGCCGACCCGCGCCCCCGCGTCTCGGCCGGCGGTATGCAGTCCGCGGGGGGGCCGCCGGCGTCGCCCCCGGTGCACAGCACCCAGCCGCTGAGCTTTCCGCTCACCGACGCGCTGAGCCGCCATGCCGGGGCGACCTCGCTGCCGGGTGCGCTGCAGCCGACGGTTCCCGCGCCGACCCAGCTGGCGGCCACGCAACTGGCGCCCACGCGCATCGGAGCCGACGAGGTCGCTCCCGCGCCCTATTCCCACAGCGCCGGGCTGGGCTGGTCTGCCAGCACCGGAAGCGGGGATTCGTCGCAATCGATGGCGGTCGACGTGCAGGAGGGCGTGTCGTCGAGCCCGCTGTTCGACCAGGCCTGCATGGATTTTGCCAACGGCCACGACAAGGCGGCGGAGAAGGCGCTGCTGGAGGCGATCTCCGGGTCACCCGAACGCAAGCTGGAAAACGAATTCTGGCTGGCGCTGTTCGACCTGTACCGCGCCGGCGGCGACGTGCAGCGCTTCGAGGCGCTGGTGTCCGACTACGTCGAACGCTTCCAGTCCTCCGCGCCGTCCTGGGGAGGCACCGGCATGCCGCGTCCGGCGACGCCGCAAGCTGCCGCGCAGGCGCCCGTCTCGTTCACCGCCCTCGGCGAATGCGACGCCGCGCAGGCTCGCGCGCTGCTGCAGTTGGCGCGCAGCGGTGCAGCCCAGATCAGCCTGGATTTCAACGCCCTCACCGGTTTCGCCGAGGGTGCGCAACAGCCCCTGCACGAAGCGCTCAAGGCGATCAACGCCGCCGTCGGCTGTGTGGTCGAGGTGTCCGGCCTGGACCACCTGCTCGAGTCCTGCACCGTGCACTCGCCGGCCATGCAGAGCCAGGCCGATTCCGCCTGGTGGGGGGCGCGCCTGGAGGCCTTGCGCCTGGCTGCCGCGCAGGAGGCCTTCGAGTCGACCGCGCTGGACTATTGCGTGACCTACGAGATCTCCCCCCCGTCGTGGGAACCCAGCCGCGCGCGCGTACGCCTGGCGCAGTCGGGCGAGGCGCAGGGGCTGGAGAGCGCCTCGCTGCTTCCGGGGTCTGCCGGCGGCCGCCTGAACAGTCGCTTTTCCAACACCGAGAGCGACGGCGTCGCGCGCGCGCGCCTGGACGGCGAGATCCGCGGCGGCAGCGAGGATTTCCTCAAGCCGCTGGACCAGGTGGCCCGCGGGCATTCGGCGATGGTGGTCGACCTGGCCGGGCTGCGGCGGCTCGACTTCTCCAGCGCGGGAATCGTCCTCAACTGGGTGATGGCGCAAAGCAACGCCGGACTCTCGGTACGCTTCGAGGGCACGCACCGGCTGATCGCCGGGCTGTTCGCGATCCTGGGCATCAGCTCGGTGGCACAGGTCGAATTGCGCAAGGCCTGAGCCGGGTGCCGAGTCGCGGGCAGGCGCTCGCTGCCGTCGCCCCGCGCCGTTTTCCTGCCCGTTGCGCCGCCGGCCTCCTCCCCTACCACGACCCTTCCATGGACCAATATCACGGCACCACGATCCTCAGCGTGCGACGAGGCGAGCGCGTGGCCCTCGGCGGCGACGGCCAGGTCACCCTCGGCAACGTGGTGGTCAAGTCGACCGCGCGCAAGGTGCGCAAGCTGCACGACCAGCGGGTGCTTGCCGGTTTCGCCGGCGGCACGGCCGACGCCTTCACGCTGTTCGAGCGCTTCGAGGCCAAGCTGCAGGAGCATCACGGCCAACTGGTGCGCGCGGCCGTCGAGCTGGCCAAGGACTGGCGCAGCGACCGCGCGCTGCGCAGGCTGGAGGCCATGCTGGCGGTGGCCGACGCCAGCGCCTCGCTGATCATCACCGGCAACGGCGACGTGCTCGAGCCCGAGCAGGGAATCCTGGCGATCGGCTCGGGAGGCGCCTACGCGCAGGCGGCGGCGCGCGCGCTGCTGGAACATACCGAGCTCGACCCACGCCAGATGGTCGAGCGCTCGCTGCACATCGCGGCCGACCTGTGCATCTACACCAACCACGAACTGCGCATCGAGACCCTGGGCGAGTAGCCCCGAAGCGCCGATCATCATGGACATGACCCCCCGAGAAATCGTTTCCGAGCTCGACCGCTTTGTCGTCGGGCAGGCACAGGCCAAGCGCGCGGTCGCGGTGGCGCTGCGCAACCGCTGGCGGCGCCAGCAGGTGGCCGAGCCGCTGCGCCACGAGATCACCCCGAAGAACATCCTGATGATCGGACCCACCGGCGTGGGCAAGACGGAGATCGCGCGTCGCCTGGCGCGCCTGGCGCACGCGCCCTTCATCAAGATCGAGGCCACCAAGTTCACCGAAGTCGGCTATGTCGGCCGCGACGTCGACACCATCGTGCGCGACCTCGTCGAGGTGGCCGTCAAGCTGGTGCGCGAGCAGGCGATGCAGGCGCACCGCGCGCAGGCCGAGGACGCCGCCGAGGAGCGCATCCTCGACGCGCTGCTGCCCGGGGTGGCCGCCGATTCGTCCACGCGCCAGGTCATGCGCAAGCGGCTGCGCGAGGGCCAGATCGACGAGCGGGAGATCGAGATCGAGATCCGCGGCGCGCAACCCAGCGTCGACATCATGACCCCGCCCGGGATGGAGGAGATGGCCGAACAGCTCAAGGGCCTGTTCGCCGGACTCGGCCAGTCGGCCGCCCGCGCCGCCCGCCGCAGCATGAAGGTGCGCGAGGCGCTGCGCGCGCTGCAGCAGGAGGAGGCGGCCAAGCTGCTCGACGACGAGCAGATCAAGACCCGCGCGGTGCAGCTGGCCGAGCAGCACGGCATCGTGTTCCTGGACGAAGTCGACAAGATCGCCGCGCCGGGCCAGCTGCAGGGAGCCGATGTGTCGCGCCAGGGGGTGCAGCGCGACCTGCTGCCGCTGGTCGAGGGCACGACGGTGAGCACCCGCTACGGCATGGTGCGCACCGACCACGTCCTGTTCATCGCCAGCGGAGCCTTCCATCTGTCCAAGCCCTCGGACCTGATCCCCGAGCTGCAGGGACGCTTTCCGATCCGCGTCGAACTCGACAGCCTGTCGGTGGAGGATTTCGTCGCGATCCTCACCAGCACCGACGCCAGCCTGGTCAAGCAATACCAGGCGCTGCTGGCAACCGACGGCGTGCAGCTGGAATTCGCCCCCGACGGAATCGCCCGCCTGGCCGAGATCGCCCACGCGGTCAACGAGCGCACCGAGAACATCGGCGCGCGCCGCTTGCACACCGTGCTCGAGCGCCTGCTCGAGGAGGTGTCGTTCCAGGCCGACGGCAGCCGCGGCCAGACGCTGCGCATCGACGCGGCGTTCGTCGAGTCGCAGCTGGGTGAAATCGCCCGCGACCAGGACCTGTCGCGCTACGTGCTGTAGCCTCGGCCGGCGCTGGCCGACGCAGCCGGGGCCAGCCCCCGTTCGGAGGCGATCGCCAGCAGCCCCTCGAACACCAGGTGCTCGACGCTGTCGTGGGGCAGCCCCAGCGCCAGTTCCAGCTTGGGCGCCGCACCGCCGGTCAGCAGCACCCGCGGCGGGTGCTGCTGCAGGCGATTGAGCCGCTCGTGCATCTGGCGCGCTGCGCCCGCGATGGCCAGCGCACCTCCGGTCATCAGGCCGTCGCTGGTGCTGTTGGGAAATTCCCGCAACTCGCCCTCCGGAACCTTCAGCCCCGCGGTGCCCATTTCCAGGGCCCGCAGCATCAGCCCGAAGCCGGGCAGGATCACCCCGCCGAGGAAGCGCCCGTCGGCGGCCAGGCAGTCGATGGTCACCGCGGTGCCCACGCTGATGATCAGCACCGCCTCGCGCGGATAGCGCCCGCGCGCGCCGATCAGCGCCGCCCAGCGGTCGGCGCCCAGGGTTCCCGGCAGGGTGTAGCCGTTGCGCACCCCGCACTGCTGCGGCATCGACTGGATCCAGTGGCAGCGCAGCCCCAGTTCGTCGAGTTGCGCCTGCACCCTCAGGCTGGCCACGGTACCGGCGACGGCGCAGCCCATCGCACCCTGCAGCGCGCCCCTGCCCTGCGCGCGCACCGCATCGGAAAGGGTCTCGATGGCCTCCAGCGGCATCGCGCCATGCGCCCGCAGCGCCGGGCCCGGCTGCGCAGGGCTGCACACCCCCCACTTCAGGCGGGTGTTGCCGAGGTCGAGCAGCAGCAGGTCCATCACAGCGGGCGGTCGCACAGGCACCCAACCATAGCAGACGCCGTGCTCGCGCAGCCCGGGCGCAAGCCGACGGGCCCGGCGCTCACCAGCGATGCAGGCCCGACACGCTGAGCAGCAGCAGCGCCGCCAGCAGGCCCAGCCCGAAGGCCACCAGGCCCTGCAGCAGCGAGTTGGTGCGCCGCTGCTCGTCGAGCAGCCTTCGCTGCAGGTCGCGCTCGCGCGCCTGCACCTGCTGCTCCAGCACCTGGTGCACCAGCCGCGGCAGCGCCGGCAGGTAGCGCGCATAGCGCGGGGCCTCGCGCCGCAGTTGCTCGCGCAGCGCCGGCCAGCCGACCTGCGAGCGCATCCAGCGCCGAAGGAAGGGCTGCGCGGTGCTCCACAGGTCGAGTTCGGGGTCGAGCTGGCGCCCCAGGCCCTCGACATTGAGCAGGGTCTTCTGCAACAAGACGAGCTGCGGCTGGATCTCCACCTTGAAACGGCGGGAGACCTGGAACAGCCGCATCAGGATCTGCCCGAGGGAGATGTCCTTCAGCGGACGCTCGAACTGAGGCTCGCACACCGTGCGCACCGCCGCCTCGAGTTCCTCCACCCGCACGTCGGCCGGCACCCAGCCCGACTCCAGGTGCAGCTCGGCGACGCGCCGGTAGTCGCGCTGGAAGAAGGCGATGAAGTTCTGCGCCAGGTAGTCCTTGTCGAAGGCCGACAGCGTGCCGATGATCCCGAAATCCAGCGCGATGTACCAGCCGAAGGTCTCGGGCTCGACGCTGACCATGATGTTGCCGGGGTGCATGTCGGCGTGGAAGAAACCATCGCGGAAGACCTGGGTGAAAAAGATCTCCACGCCGCTTTGAGCGAGCTTGCGAATGTCCACCCCCGCCTCGCGCAGGCGGTCGACCTGGCTGATCGGCACCCCGCGCATGCGCTCCATCACGATGACATTGGCCCGGCACAGATCCCACACCATCTCGGGAATCAGCACCAGCCCCAGGCCATCCATGTTGCGCCGCAACTGCGCCGCGTTGGCGGCCTCGCGCACCAGATCGAGTTCGTCGTGCAGGTATTTGTCGAATTCCCCGACGACTTCCCGGGGCTTGAGGCGCTTGCCGTCGGCCCATGCGCGCTGCACCCAGCTCGCCAGCAGGCGCATGAGCGCCAGGTCCTGGTCGATGACCTGCAGCATTCCCGGTCGCAGCACCTTGACCGCCACCTGGCGCGAGCCCTGATGCTGCGGCAGCACGGCGAAATGCACCTGGGCGATCGATGCGCTGGCCACCGGCGTGCGCTCGAACTCGGCGAAGAGCTGCTGCAGCGGGTGGCCGAGGGCTTTCTCGATCGAGGCCACCGCCACGTCGGAATCGAAGGGCGGCACGCGGTCCTGCAGCAGCGCGAGCTCGTCGGCGATGTCCAGCGGCAGCAGGTCGCGGCGGGTGGACAGCATCTGCCCGAATTTGACGAAAATCGGCCCCAGGCTCTGCAAGGCCAGCCGCAGGCGCACGCCGCGCGGCGCGCTGAGATCGCGCCCGAGGGCCAGCCAGCGCGCGAGCAGGCGCACCCAGCGATGCCGAAACCCCCCCAGCGCGAGTTGATCGAGGCCGTAGCGGTGCACGACCAGCAGGATGCGCAGCAGACGCAGCAGGCGGCGCATCGGGCTCAGTCGGGATCGCGCAGGCGGCCGCGCAACACGGCCAGTCGCTTGTCCAGGCGCGCAGCGGCATCGCGCAGCCGCGCCACCTCGGCGGCGAAGCCCTCGAATTCCTGCCGGCCGACCAGGCCGCGGGCGTCCTCGCGCAGCCAGTCGCGGGTGTCGCGTTCGATGCGCGAGGCCAGTTCGCGCGCGCGCTCGCGCGCCCGCCGCGCGGCGCGCACCGCGCGATGCGCCACCACGTCGCCGACCAGCCGAGCCAGATCCGCCTCGGCATCCCAGCTCGCCTGCCCGAGCAGCGCCGACACCGCCTGGGCGAACTCGGCGTCGCCGGAAATGCGCACGCCCCCCAGCGCGGCCTGCGGGCCGCCACGCGCCTGCGCGGCCAACCACTGCTGCAGGTCCACGTCCACCCGCAACGCCGGCGCCGCGCTCGCCGGCACGCTGCGCAGGCCGCCGTCGGCGCCCACCTCGAACTGCAGGCAGGCGCCCGCGGCTCGCCATTGCACGGCCTTGCCGGCATGCGAGCGCAGCCGCTGCCGCCCCTGCGGCTGCTGGTCGAGCAGGTGGTCGAGCAGCGCCGCCAGCAGCCCCAGCGCCCGCTCGGCGGCGCCCGGCAAGCCGGAGCGCACGCCCGGCGCCTGGCCGCCAGCAGCGGGCTGGGCCGGGGGCCAAGGCTCGGACATGCTGCGGGCGTTCACGCCGGGCGCTCAGACGCGCAGACCCACATGCAGCGCGACCACCCCGCCGCTGAGGTTGTGCCAACGCACCGCGGCGAAGCCCGCCTGCTCCATCATGGCCTTGAGTGTCGCCTGGTCGGGGTGGCGGCGGATCGACTCGGCCAGGTAGCGGTAGCTCTCGGCGTCGCCGGCGACCAGCCTGCCCAGCCGCGGCAGCACCTGGAACGAATACCAGTCGTAGGCCGGGCGCAGCGCCTCCCAGGGGCGCGAGAACTCCAGCACCAGGATCTTGCCGCCGGGTCGCAGCACCCGCCTGAACTCGGCCAGCGCGCGCTCCTTGTGGGTCATGTTGCGCAAGCCGAAGGCCACGCTGAGGCCATCGAAACTCGAGTCGGCGAAGGGCAGTTGCTCGGCGTCGCACTGCACCGCGGGAACGCACAGCCCTGCGTCCTGCAGCCGCCGCCGCCCCTCGCCGAGCATCGCGCCATTGATGTCGGCAGCCACCACCAGCCCGCTCGGCCCGACGCGCTGGGCAAACGCGCGCGCCAGGTCGCCGGTTCCCGAGGCGACATCGAGCACGCGCTGGCCGGGCCGCAACCCCGCCAGCTCGACCGTGAAGGCCTTCCACAACCTGTGCAGCCCGGCGCTCATCAGGTCGTTCATCAGGTCGTAGCGCGGAGCGACCGACTCGAACACCTGCGCCACGCGCCTCGCCTTTTCGCTCTCGGCCACCGTCTGGAAGCCGAAATGGGTCGTCGGTTCAGTGGGCATGCGGCCCCCCCTGTGCCGACGAGCACGCGCCTGCGGCCGGCGCCGCCTGCATCGGCGCATCGCGCTCGACCCCGGCCTGCTGCAGGCGCTGCAGGTATTGCTGCCACAGCCGCTCGCGCTCCTGGCCGAGGAAGTACAGGTACTCCCAGGTGTAGATGCCGCTGTCGTGGCCGTCGGAGAACACCGGCTGCACCGCATAGCGACCCACCGGCTCGAGGGAGTCGATCAGCACGTCGCGCTTGCCGGTCTGCAGCACCTCCTGCCCCGGGCCGTGGCCGCGCACTTCGGCGGACGGCGAATAGATCCTCAGCAATTCGAAGGGAATGCGGAAGCGGGCACCGTCTTCGAATCCGACCTCCAGCATGCGCGAGCCGCGGTGCACGGTCAGTTCGGTGGGTTGCGGGGTGACTTGGGTCATGGCGGAAAAACGTCGACAACCGCATTATGCGACTGGCCGGCCACAGTACGGCGGGCGCACAATCCGCATCATGGACAAGCACTACCTGACCCCGCTGTTCACCCCTTCGTCCATCGTGGTTTTTGCCTGCCCCGATGACGCGCAGGCCGGCAGCGTGGTGCTCGCGGTGCAACAGGCGCTGCGCGCAGGCGAATTCAAGGGCCGGCTGCAGTTCGTCGACCTGCACACCAGCGGCACGCTGGAAGACCTGTCCCACGCCAGCTCGGACCTGGCGGTGATCGCGCTTCCCGACGAGCAGGCAGGCGAAGCGCTGGAAGTCGCGACCCGCATGGGTTGTCGCACCGCGCTGCTGGTGTCGCACGGAATCGATGCCGAGCGCGCGCGCGCGTTGCGCGAAATCGCCGATCGCGACGGCGTGCAACTGCTGGGCCCCAACAGCCTGGGCTTCCAGCGCCCGGCCTCGGGCCTCAACGCCAGCGCCTGCGGAGCGCTGGCCGCGGCGGGGCCGCTCGGGCTGATTTCGCAGTCGGGAGCGCTGTCGGCGTCGATGCTGGACTGGGCGCAGAAGAACCGCGTGGGATTTTCCTCGGTCATTTCGGTCGGCCCCTACACCGGAGTGGGTATCGCCGAGGCGCTGGATTTCCTCGCCCACGACCCGCAGACCCACAGCATCATCGTGTACCTGGAAGGAATCACCAACGCGCGCCGCTTCATGAGCTCGCTGCGCACGGCCGCCAACGCCAAGCCGGTGATCGTGCTCAAGGCCGGCCGCCGGCCGGCGGGCGGTCGCGCGGCGCAGACCCACAGCGCCTCCAGCGTCGGCAGCGACGAGGTGTTCGATTCGGCGCTGCGGCGCGCCGGCGCGGTGCGCGTGGCCTCCTTCGTCGAGCTGTTCTCCGCGGCCAAGTGCCTGGCCTCGCGCTATCGCCCGGTGGGCAAGCGGCTGGCCGTGGTCAGCAACGGCGGCGGCCCCGGCGTGCTGGCGGCCGACTGGTTGAACGAAATCGGCCTCGAGCTGGCTCAGCTGAGCCCCGGCGCGGCCGACGCGCTGCGCCCGCTGCTGCCGCCGCGGGCCACTCTGGACGACCTGCTCGACCTGTCGGAGGACGCCACCGCCGAGCACTACCGCAGCGCGCTGCAGGCGGCCGCCCACGACCGGACGGTCGACGGGGTGCTGGCGATCCACTCGCCGAAGGCCGGCAGCGACTCCACCGCGGCGGCCGAGGCGGTGGCGTCGCTGCAGCACGGCTTCGGCAAGCCGCTGCTGGCCTGCTGGATGGGCGACTCCACCGTGGAGGCCGGCCGCGCCGCGCTGCGCGCAGCCGACATCCCGAGCTTTCGCACCCCCGAGGCGGCGGTCGGCGCGTTCGGCAACATCGCCACCTTCTACCAGAACCAGCAGCTGCTGCAGCAGACCCCTCCGCCGCTGAGCGACCTGGGCGCACCCGACGTGGAATGCGCGCGCCTGGTCATCGAGAGCGTGCTGGCCGAGCGGCGCCAGGTGCTGAGCGAAATGGAATCGAAGGCGCTGCTGTCGGCGTTCCACATCCCGGTCACCCATGCCGCGCTGGCGCGCAACGGCACCGAGGCCATGCTCCTGGCCAGCCAGATGGGCTTTCCGGTAGCGCTGAAAATCGACTCTCCGGACATCAGCCACAAGTCCGATGTCGACGGCGTGGCGCTGAACATCCAGAGCGGCGCGCAGGTCCGCGACACCTTCGACGAGCTGATGCGCAACGTCGCCCGACTGCAGCCGCAGGCGCGAATCCACGGCGTGACGGTGCAGAAGATGGCCAGCGCGCGCCGCGGCCGCGAGGTGTTCATCGGGCTGGTCACCGACGACCCCTTCGGGCCGGTGATCGTGTTCGGCGCCGGCGGGGTGATGGTCGAGCTGGTGCGCGACCGGGCGATGGAACTGCCCCCGCTGAACCAGTTCCTGGCGCGCCGCCTGATCGAGCGCGCGCGGGTCGCCGAGACCCTGGGCGCCTGGCGCGGCGCGGTGCCGGCCGACGTGCAGGCGCTCGAGCGCTTGCTGCTGCGGGTGTCGGAAATGGTCTGCGAGATCCCGCAGTTGCGGGAAATGGACCTCAACCCGGTGATCGTCGACGAGCATGGCGCGGTAGCCGTCGATGCCCGCATTGTGGTCGGCAACGGCCAGGTCGCGATGTCCGGCAGCAACGACCGCTACCGCCACCTGGCGATCCTGCCGTACCCGGCGCGTTTCGAGCAGACGCTGCCGCTTCCCGGCGGCGGCGAATACCTGCTGCGCCCGATCCGCCCCAGCGACGGGGCGATGCTGCAGAAGCTGGTGCAGGGCCTGTCGCCGCAGAGCCGGTACTTCCGCTTCGTGTCGTCTCGGGCCGAGCTGCCTCCGACCATGCTGGCGCGATTCACCCTCATCGACTACGACCGCGAAATGGCGCTGGTCGCGGTGCTGCGCGAAGGCGACCCGGCGAGCCCCGAGGGCGCGCAGGGCGAACGCATCATCGGGGTGTCGCGCTACATCACCAACCCCGACCAGAGCACGTGCGAGTTCTCGCTGGTCGTCGCCGACGAGTGGAGCGGCAAGGGAATCGGCTCGCGGCTGATGCAGGGCATCATGGACGTGGCCCGCGAGCGCGGACTGAAGTTCATCGAGGGCCTGGTGCTGAGCAACAACCCGACGATGCTGAAGTTGATGCGCCACCTGGGTTTCAGTGTCGAGCCCTTCCCCGAGGACCCGGACTTCCGGCTGGTTCGCCACGCGCTGTGAAGCGCCGCGCGACGCGGCCGCCGCGTCGCGCTGCCCGCGGTCCGCTTCACTCCATGCGATTGACCCGCAGCGGGGCCAGCCAGGCCACCGCCAGGTACAGCAGCGCCAGCGCCGCGCTGGCCAGCGCCAGCACCAGCGGCAGGTCGCGCGAAAACCTCGACAGCAGCGACACGACGACCGGCATCGAGCCGCCGAGCGCGAATCCGATGTTCCACGACAGCGCGGTGCCGCTGGAGCGCAGCGCGGTGGGAAAGCGCTCGTTCAGCACGATCAGCAACGGTGCGTAGCACAAGGTGCCGACTCCGCTGAGCAGCGCTGCATCCAGGGTGATCGCCGCCAGCGACTCGGCCCGCGCCAGCGCGTGGTCGAGCAGCGGCAGCAGCACCAGCGCAGCGACGCCGTACAGAAGCATCGCGCGACGCCGCCCGAGCACGTCGCTGAGTCGGCCCGCCAGCACCGAACAGGCGATGACCGCGAGCGCCGACACGCTCAGCATGCGCCCCAGCACGGACGGCGGCAGGTGCTTGAGCAGCTTGAGCAGGCTGGGCAGGTAGCCCGAGCTCAGGTAGGACAGCCCGCCGCCCGCGGTGGTCAGCAGCACGCAGGCGACGACGGCCGGGCCCAGCCCGGTCAGTCGCCGCTGCGCCAGCGCAGGCGCGTCGCTGCCGGGCTGCGCGCGCATGGCGCGCCGCGCGTTGACCCACAACGGGGATTCGTGCAGCCGGGTGAACACCAGCAAGCCGAGCAGCGAGCTCAGCAAGCCGCTGAAGAACATCAGCCGCCATCCCCACTGGCGGAACTGCTGCGGGCTGCAGATCGAGGTCACGGCCAGGAACACCAGCGAAGCCAGCAATTTGCCGACCCCGGAGCCGCCCCCCGAGATGATCCCCGAGGCCAGTCCGCGGTGGCGCCTGTCGATGGATTCGGTGCCCAGGGTATGGGTGGAGGCCACCATGCCCCCCATGAAGACCCCCTGCAGCAGGCGCAGCGCGAGAAACAGCAGCGTGGCCGCGACGCCGATCGACTCCACGCCCGGCAGGCAGCCCATCAGCGCCGTCGCGACCCCGACCCCGGTGGCCGCGGCGACCATCGCGCCGCGGCGGCCGTTGCGGTCGGCGTAGCGGCCGAAGGCATAGCCGCCGAGCGGACGCATGACCAGCGTGGCAGTGAAGGCCGCGTAGACCCCGGCCAGCGACAGCATCTGCTGCCGCGACGGAAAGAACACCCGCGCCAGGATCGGAGCGACATACAGCAGGATGAACAGGTCGAACAGGTCGAATGCCCAGCCCAGCGCCGAGAACGCGATCGCCGCGAAGGCCTGTCGCTGGCTCAGCGCCGAGTTCGGCTCCGGCGCTGCGGCGACGACAGGCTCGGTGTTCATCGCGGCTCAGGCGCTGCGGTGGGGGTCGATGGACCCGAGGTGGTCGGAGTCGAGCTCCATGTGGAGTTCGAAGCGCCGCGCCGGCGCCAGCACTTCCAGGTACTCCACCGGGCGCAGATCGGCATCGCAGTGGACGCGGCGGATCAGCAGCAGCGGCTCGCCCACCTCCAGGTGCAGCGCGCGCGCGACCGCGGGATCGGCGACGCTCGCGCCGACGGTCTGCCTGCCGGAGCACAGCTCGATTCCCGCCTGCTCGAACAGGTCGAGCAGCGCACGGCTGCGCAGCGCCGAGGCGTCCAGCCTGTCGGCCACCGCCCGCGGCAGGTAGGTGACCACGTGCAGCAGCGGCTCGCCGCCGACCGAGCGCACCCGCACGATGCGCTGCAGGCTCGATTCGCCGCCGAACACCTCGCGCAGTCCGGGCGGCACGCCGACTTCCTCCACGCTCAGCAGTTGCACCGTGGTTCCGCGGCCGATTTCCCGGATATGCCGCAGCACGTCGGCCATCGACGCGCGCACGGTGCTGCGCGCGGAGTGTGTCTGGGCCACGAAGGTGCCCAGGCCGCGGCGCTTTTCGACCAGGCCCTCGCGCTGCAGGTTGGCCATCGCGGTGCGCACCGTCACGCGTGCGACTCCGAAGCTTTGCGCAAGCTCCTGCTCGCCGGGCAGCGACTCGCCGGGCGCGCACTTGCCCGAGGTGATCCATTGGCGGATGACCGTGTACACCTGGAAATACAGCGGCGCGCCACGCTGCCGTGCCGGGCGGTGTTCGACCAGGGGTTTCAACTCGGGGCTCGGGGCGAAGGCGTTCGGAGAGGCCGCGACGTCGGCCAGCGGCGAGGGCGCCGCTGGGTCTGCCGGCTGCGCCGATGATATCGTCCCCGGCCCGCGGGGCCGCGCGTGGGGGGCTGCCTCGTGGTGGCTGCGGGCCGCCGCGTTTAACATCCGGTTGTCCGGATGATGGACCAGCCGACCCCAGCAAGGAAACAGGTCTTGACGAGTGCGATACCCGATCCGCTGCCCCTGCACGGCCACCTGGTGGTCGAACTGGGCCACAGCGTGGCTGCGCCGTACGCCGGGCAGATCCTCGCCGACCTGGGCGCCGAGGTGATCAAGGTGGAAAAACCGGCCGGCGACGATGCCCGCCATTGGGGGCCGCCTTTTGTCGACGGCGCCTCGGCGACCTTCCAGAGTCTGAACCGCGGCAAGCGCTCGCTGGTGCTGGATTTGCGCAAGGCCGAGGACGCGCTCGCGTTGAACCGTCTGATCGATGAGCGCGCCGACGTGGTGCTGCAGAACATGCGCCCGGGCCAAGTCGAGCGCCTGCGGCTGGACTGCGCCACCTTGCGCGCGCGCAAGCCGCAACTGGTGTATTGCAACCTCGGCGCCTTCGGCGCGCCCGGCCCGCTGGCCGAGCGCCCGGGCTACGACCCGCTGATGCAGGCCTTCAGCGGCATCATGAGCGTGGTCGGCGAACCCGGCGGCGCGCCGGTGCGCGTCGGGCCGTCGATCGTCGACATGGGATCGGGGATGTGGGCCGCGCTGGGAATCGTCAGCCTGCTGCTGCGCAGGCGCGCCAGCGGAGTCGGCGGAGTGGTCGACGTCTCGCTGTTCGAGACTGCGGCGGCCTGGATGAGCATCTACGCCGCCCAGTACCAGGCGGCCGGCGCGGTGCCCGGCAAGAACGGCTCGGGCCAGGCCGGAATCGTGCCCTACCGCGCCTACCGCACCGCCGACGGCGACCTGGTCGTTGCCGCCGGCAACAACGAGCTGTTCGCTCGCCTGTGCCGGCTGCTCGACCGCGACGAATGGTTGCACGACCCGCGCTTCGCCGACAAC
>JAKBBQ010000386.1 GCA_021808405.1 Pseudomonadota bacterium
CCAGCCAAAATCAAGCCGGCGCTCCGAAGGCCTGAAAGAGCCCCCGGTGCAGGCCGCGCATCCGATTTGTTTCTCTCTCTTCTTCCTTTAAATTTCGACAAAAGTTCCGAAAGTCGGCAAAACAGGGCCTTGGAGCCTAACGGGTGCGTTGGACTTCGCGCTATCGGCGCAGCGCTTCGGGCACCGCCACCGCCTCGCCTTCCAGCCGGGCCTGCGCCTCCTCCTCGGCCGCTTCGGAATCCTCGCGCAGGCCCAGGGCTTCCGCGTACACCGAACGGTGACGCAGCAGGCTGCCGACCACCGAGGCGATCACGCAGGCCGGCATCGAGGCCATGACGACGTTGTAGTTGCGGGTGACCTCGAACACCATGATGGCCGACATGGCCGGCGCATGCGTGGTCGCCGCCAGCAGGCTGCCCATGCCGACCAGGGTCCACAGCGCCTGCGAGTGACTCGCCTCGGGAACCAGGAACAGGTGCGAGACCATCAGTCCCAGCGCGCCGCCCAGTGCCAGCGTCGGCGTCAGCACGCCGCCCGGGATGCCTGCGGCGCTTGCCGCGGTGACGGCCACCAGGCGCAGCACGAACACCAGCGCCAGCGTGCTCAGCGCCCAGTGGTGCACCAGCATCGATTGCACCATGCTGTAGCCGTTGCCCCAGACCTCCGGGCGGATCAGCGACAGCAGTCCGATCAGCAATCCGGCCAGCCCCATGCGCAGCGGCAGCAGGCTGACACGGGCCTGCCAGGCGCGGCGCGAGCTGTCGAGCAACCACAGGAACAGCGGCCCCAGCAGCCCGGCCAGCACGCCCAGCAGCGAAGCGTCGAGCAGGTCGATGAAATTCACCGGGGGCACCA
Source organism: Pseudomonadota bacterium (assembly GCA_021808405.1). Classification (GTDB taxonomy): domain Bacteria; phylum Pseudomonadota; class Gammaproteobacteria; order Burkholderiales; family Burkholderiaceae_C; genus Thiomonas_A. The sequence continues at coordinate 856 of JAKBBQ010000386.1, forward strand.
TGTGCGCCAGGTACAGCGGCCCGGTGGCGAACAGGCTCTGCGTGGTGAGCTCGCCGATCACGGCGGCCACCAGCACCGCGGCGATCTCGCGCAACTGCAGCCCGCCGAGGATGATCTCGGCGACGAACAGCGTGCCGGCGATCGGCGCGTGGTAGGCGGCGGCGAAGCCGGCGGCCGCGCCGCATGCGACGATCAGGCGCTGGTGCGCGGTGTCGGCGCGCCCGATGCGGCCGACGATCGACGAGATCAGCGCCGCGAACTGGATCATCGTGCCTTCGCGCCCGATGGTGATGCCCCCGCTTACCGCCACCAGCGATGAACCGGTACGCACCAGGTTCGGCGCCAACGGCAGCTGACCGTTGCCCACGCGAACCGCCTCCATGTATTCGGGGCCACGCGGACGCTTGATCCAGCGGTGCCCCGCCCACATGATCAGCCCGCCGAGCACCGCGGCCACCGGCGGCACCACCGCGCGCGCCCAGCGCGGCAGCGACTCGGCGGCCGACACCAGGTGGATCTGGTGGTCGCTGTACAGGTTCATGATCAGGTACATGCCCTGGCGGAAACCCTCGACCGCCAGGGAGCTGATGAGGCCGACCAGCGCGCCGACCAGCAGCATGGGGACCATCGGGTCGAGGCCGTTGCGCAGGCGCGCGATCAGGCCTGCGCGTTGCGCCGGCGGGCGGGAGCGAACTTCGGAATCGGGCATGGGAATGAGCAGGACGAGCGGGCGCGCTGCGGGCGCCATGGGCGAACGGGCGAAAAGGTTGTTATATGGTACTGTTTGTTCCATTCGTGCCCGTTCGAGGCTCCGTGTGGAATCCGTGGACTCCCATGGGAGTGTACGGGTCTGCGACAATCCGGCGCATGCCTGAGCCTTTCCCGACGACCCGCGACGACGTTCCCCCCGTGTTGCTGGAGAAGATCCGTGCGCGCGCGCAGCTGGCAGCGGTCGTGCCGCGCCTGCCGCGCCCGCTCGTGTTCACCAACGGCGTGTTCGACATCCTGCACCGAGGCCACGTCAGCTACCTGACGCAAGCGCGTGCACTGGGTGCCAGCCTGGTCGTCGGACTGAACTCGGATGCCTCGGCACGCAGCCTCGGCAAGGGCCCCGGGCGCCCGCTGAACTCCGAGCTGGACCGAGCCGTGGTGCTGGCGGCGCTGCAAAGCGTCGACCTGGTGGTGCCTTTCGACGAGAGCACGCCGCTGGACTTGCTGGAGCAGCTGCGCCCCGACGTCTACGTCAAGGGTGGCGACTACGACATCGAGGCCCTCGCCGAGACCGCGCTGGTGCGCTCGTGGGGCGGGCGGGCGCAGGTCATCGCGTTCGTCGAGGGGCGCTCGACCACCTCGCTGGTGCAGCGCATCCGCGCGGGTTCCGGCCACGCCGCCTAGACGGCCTTGCGCTGCGCGGTCGGCGGGATGCGCAGTGCCTCGCGGTACTTGGCGACGGTGCGTCGCGCCACGCTGATTCCCTGCGCCGCCAGGCGCTCGGCGATTTCCCCATCGGACAGCGGCGCAGCCGGGTTCTCCTGCTGCACCATGCCGCGGATCAGCGCGCGCACCGCGGTGCTGGAGGCGCTGGCCCCGCTGTCGGTGGCCAGCCCCGACCCGAAGAAATACTTGAGCTCGAAGGTGCCGTGCGGAGTGAGCAGGTATTTCTGCGTGGTCACGCGGGAAATCGTCGATTCGTGCAGCCCGAGTTCATCGGCGATCTCGCGCAGCACCAGCGGGCGCATGCCGAGCTCGCCGTCGGTGAAAAAGGCCTGCTGTCGCTCCACCACGGCCTGCGCCACGCGTTCGA
>JAKBBQ010000387.1 GCA_021808405.1 Pseudomonadota bacterium
TGGGCCGCGCAGCCGCCCCCAGCGGCCCTGGCGCCGATGCCCGGCGGCGCCGCGCAGACCTACGTGCAGACCGGCGCGTTCACCATCGAGGGCAATGCACGCCTGGAAGCCAGCCGGCTGCAGCGCGCCGGCGTCGGCCCGGTGGAAGTCGTGCCGGGCTTCGTGCGCGGCCGCACCTGGTACAAGGTGCAGATCGGCCCGCTGCCCGGCAGCGGCCACGAGCCTGGGCTGCGCAGCCGGCTCGCCGCGCTCGGGCTGCACGACTACACCTTCGTGCACCAATGACAGGCTGTTGAACTGTCGCGGCGACCGCGGTGTTCAGCCATGCCTGCGCAGGCAGGCGCGCAGGAAGCGCGCCCGCTCGACGCCCTGCAATCCCTGCCAGCGCGCCTGGGTATTGCAGTACACCATGCGTTGCTGCTGGCGGCCGGCGCGGCGGCGCGGCGGCGCTCGCGCGCCATGCAGCGGGCCCAGGCATTGCGGCGACTTCGCCAGCCGGCGCGCGGCTTCGCCGACCTGCAGCGCACACTCCGGGCGCGGCCGCACCGGGAAGCTGGCGGCGCCGGCCGGGCCCGCCGCGAGCACGCCCAGCCAGCCGGCGAGCAGCCAGCGCTCGAGGAGCCGTGGACAGGTCATGGCGATCGCGGCCGGCCCGCGCGAGCGGGCCGGCCCAGCGCGGCGGGTGCGCGGGTGGCATCTTAGAATGGCCTGCTTTGCCCCTGCCGCGGACGGCTTTCGCGGCTGCGCGAGCCCGGCGCCGCCCGGGGCACCTTGCCAAAGCCCAGTCCATCATGCGCGAATTCCTCCTCAGGCTGAACGACACCCTGGCAGCAGCCGCCGCGCAACTGCTGCCGCCGGGCCAGGAAGTGGGCGCGGCGACCCTGCTGGAGCGGCCGAAGACCGCCGGGCACGGCGACTTCAGCTGCACCCTGGCGTTGCAACTGGCCAAGCGCGCGGCCCGCCCGCCGCGCGAGATCGGCCAGGCGCTGCTCGCCGCGGTGCGAGCCGATGAGCGGCTCGCCCAGGGCCTGCAAGCCGCCGAGGTGGCCGGCCCGGGCTTTGTCAATTTCACGCTGGCGCCCGGGCTGAAGCAACAGGTCGTCGAGCAGGTGCTGGCGGGCGGCGAGGCCTACGGCCGGCTCGCCACCGACCCGGCACGCCGGGTGCTGGTCGAATTCGTGTCGGCCAACCCCACCGGGCCGCTGCATGTCGGCCACGGCCGCCAGGGCGCGCTGGGCGACACCATCGCCGCGCTGCTGGCCAGCCAGGGCTGGGCGGTGAGCCGCGAGTTCTACTACAACGATGCCGGCGTGCAGATCGCCAACCTGGCGCTGTCGGTGCAGGCGCGCGCCCGCGGCATGGCGCCCGGGGACCCCGGCTGGCCCGCGAGCGCCTACAACGGCGGCTACATCGCCGACATCGCGCGCGACTACCTGGCGTGCGCCACGGTGCGCGCTGCCGACGGCCAGGCGGTGCGCGCAAGCGGCGAGGTCGAGGACCTGGAAGCCATCCGCCGCTTCGCGGTGGCCTACCTGCGGCGCGAGCAGGACATCGACCTCAAGGCCTTCGGCATCGCCTTCGACCACTACTACCTCGAGTCCAGCCTGTACAGCGACGGGCGCGTGCAGCAAGCGGTGCATGCGCTGGTCACCGCCGGCCACACCTACGAAGCCGACGGCGCGCTGTGGCTGCGCACCACCGGCTTCGGCGACGACAAGGACCGGGTGATGCGCAAATCCGACGGCAGCTACACCTATTTCGTCCCCGACGTCGCCTACCACCTTGCGAAATGGGAGCGCGGCTTCCACCACGCGATCAACATCCAGGGCTCCGACCACCACGGCACCATCGCCCGCGTGCGCGCCGGGCTGCGCGCGGCCGAGCCGGCGATCCCCGCCGACTACCCCCGCTATGTGCTGCACAAGATGGTCACCGTGATGCGCGCCGGCGAGGAGGTGAAGATCTCCAAGCGCGCCGGCAGCTACGTCACGCTGCGCGACCTCATCGAGTGGTCGGGCGGGGTGCGCGAGGGCCAGCCCGACGACGAGCGCGAGGCCGCGCTGCGCCGCGGCCGCGACGCCGTGCGCTTTTTCCTGGTGTCCCGCAAGGCCGACACCGACTTCGTGTTCGATGTCGACCTGGCGCTGGCGCAAAGCGACGACAACCCGGTGTACTACGTGCAATACGCCCACGCCCGCATCTGCTCGGTGCTGGCGCAGTGGGCCGAGCGCGACGGCGGCGACGAGAGCGAACTGGCCGGCTGCGACCTTTCGCCGCTGGGCCAGGGCCGCGAGCTCGATCTGATGATGCTGCTGGCCCGCTACCCCGACATGCTGCGCCAGGCCACCGACGACCTCAGCCCGCACGACGTGGCCTTCTACCTGCGCGAGCTGGCCGCAGCGGTGCACGGCTACTACAACGCCGAGCGCGTGCTGGTCGACGACCCCGGGCTCAAGCGCGCCCGCCTGGCACTGCTGCTGGCGGCGCGCCAGGTGTTGCACAATGCCCTGAGCGTGCTGGGGGTCAGCAGCCCGCAGCGCATGTGAGCAGCACGCGCGACGCAACCGCTGCCAGCCGGCCCGCAAGCCTTCGACGACACACCATGCCCTTTGCCCAACGCCCCCTTCCCATCCCGCGCGCGCAGCGCGGCGGCAC
>JAKBBQ010000388.1 GCA_021808405.1 Pseudomonadota bacterium
CGGCGCCGCGGCCACGGTCTCGGCCTGCAGCCGGCTGGCGTCGAAGTCGACCGCGGCCATCAGCTCGACCCCGCCCGCGATCTCCCGGTTCGACAGGATCACCGCGTCGGGGCCGAGGTCGCCACGAATGCGCGCCAGCACCTCGCGCGTACTGGCTCCTGTGTAGCGTTTGATTTTCACGACTTAGGCTCCGAGGGTGGAAACAATGCGCACCTGCTTCTGGTCGGGGATCTCGGCGTAGGACAGCACCCGCAGGCGCGGCGCGCCGCGCGCCAGCAGCCGGGCAAGGAACTGGCGCAGCGGCGCGGCGGTCAGCAGCACGGCGCCGTGACCCTGCGCCTCCATCTGCTGCATCAGCTCGCGTGCGCGGTCCATCAGTCGCTGCGCCAGTCCGGGCTCCACCGCCGGCTGCGCCGGGTCGGCGCGCAGGCTGGCAAGCAGGATCTGTTCCAACTGGCCGTCGAGCACCGCGGCGGCCAGTTCGCGGTTGGGCCCGGACAGCGTCTGCACGATGAACGAACCCAGCGCCTGGCGCACCCGCGCGGTGAGTTCGTCGGGATCGCTGACCTGCGGCGCGTGCTCGGCCAGCACCTCGGCGATGCTGCGCATGTCGCGGATCGGCACCCCTTCGGCCAGCAGGTTCTGCAGCACCTTGCGCAGCCGGTCGGCGCTCAGCAGCTTGGGCACCAGGTCCTCGACCAGCTTGGGCGAGCGCTGCGACAGGTGCGACAGCAGGCCCTCCACTTCCTCGCGACCGAGCAACTCGGCTGCGTGCATCTGCAGCAGGTGGTGCAGGTGGGTGGCGATCACCGTGCTCGGATCCACCACGGTATAGCCCAAGGCCAGCGCGGCGTCGCGCTGGCCGGGCTGGATCCACACCGCGGGCAGCCCGAAGGCCGGATCGGTGGTGGGCTGGCCCTGCAGGTTGCCGTTGACCTGCCCCGGGTTGATGGCCATCAGCATGTCCGGAAACACCTCCCCGGAGCCGATCTCCACCCCCTTGAGGGCCATGCGGTAGCCGCCAGGGCGCAGCTCCAGGTTGTCGCGGATGTGCACGGCCGCCACCAGGAAACCCAGTTCCTGGGCGAACTTGCGCCGCACGCCGCGGATGCGCGCCAGCAGCTCGCCGCCCTGGCCGCGATCGACCAGGGAGATCAACCGATAGCCGACGTCCAGCGACAAGGTGTCGACCGGCTCGATCTGCGCCCAGCTGACTTCCTCCGGCTCGGCCTGGACCTGCGCCGGCGTCTGCGCCTGCTGGCGCTCGGCCTGGCGCTGCTCGCGCCGGTTGCGCAGCCACAGCCCGCCGCCGAGCACCGAGGCCGCGAGCAGGAACGAGGCATGGGGCATGCCCGGCACCAGTCCGATCAGCCCCAGGATGGACGCGGCGATACCCAGTACCCGCTTGTGGCGGAACAATTGCCCGGTCAACTGCAGGCCGACGTCCTGCCCGGTGGACACATTGCTGATCACCACGCCGGCGGCAATGGAAATCACCAGCGAAGGGATCTGCGCCACCAGTGCATCGCCGATGGACAGCAAGGTGTAGTTCTGCGCCGCCTGCGACAGGCTCAGGTCATGCATGAGCACCCCGATCACCAGGCCGCCGATGAGGTCGATGAACAGGATCAGGATCGCCGCCACCGCGTCGCCACGGACGAATTTGCTGGCACCGTCCATCGCGCCGAAGAAGTCCGCTTCCTGGGCGATGTCGGCGCGCCGCCGCCGCGCCTCGTCCTGGTCGATCAAGCCGGCGTTGAGGTCGGCATCGATGGCCATCTGCTTGCCCGGCATCGCGTCCAGGGTGAAACGGGCACTGACCTCGGCGATGCGCCCCGCGCCCTTGGTGATGACCACGAAGTTGATCACCACCAGGATCGCGAAGATGATGATCCCCACCGCGTAGTTGCCGCCGACGACGAACTGGCCGAAGGACTCGATCACCTGCCCCGCGGCCCCGGCGCCGTTCTGCCCATTGAGCAGGATCACCCGCGCCGCCGCCACGTTCAGCGACAGGCGCAACAGGGTGGTCAGCAGGATGGCCGTGGGGAAGGCGGAGAAGTCCAGCGGTCGGGTCAGGTACAGGGTGACCAGCAGGATGATCAGCGACAGCGTGATGTTGAAGGTGAACAGCACGTCCAGCGCGAAGGTCGGCAGCGGCACGACCAGCATCATCAGGATCAGCACCACCAGCACGGGCGCCGCCAGCAGGCGCCAGTCCAGCCGGGCGATGCGCGCCAGCGGCGCGTCGCTGCGCGGCGCCGCGGAGGCTTCGGTGGAGGTTGTCGCCATGCTCAATGCACCGGCATCGGCGCTTGCGCCGAGGTGTCGATCTCAGGCGGAATCGCCCAATCCCGAGGCAGTTCGGCCCGCTGCGGCAGCGAGCGCAACTGGTAGACATAGGCCAGCAGCAGCGCCACCGCGTTGTACAGCGCCACCGGGATCTCCCGCTCGAGTTCGGCGTAACGGTACAGCGCCCGCGCCAGCGGCGGCGCCTCGACCACCGGAACCGCATGTTCGAGGGCGACATCGCGGATGCGCAGGGCCACCTGGTCGGCGCCCATCGCCAGCACCACCGGCGCGCGCTGGCGCCCCTGCTGGTAAGCCAGCGCCACCGCGAAGTGCTGCGGGTTGGTCACCACCACGTCGGCCTTG
>JAKBBQ010000077.1 GCA_021808405.1 Pseudomonadota bacterium
ACCAGGCTCAGGCCGAGGCCGCTGCCCTGGTATTGCCGCGACAGCGAACCGTCGATCTGCACGAAGGGTTCGAACAGTCGCTGCATGTCCTGGGCCGAGATGCCGATTCCGGTGTCGCGTACTTCGATCTGCAGCATAGCCTGCTCGTCGCCCGCGGGCAGTTCCTGCACGCTGCGGTCGCAGCCGGCCAGGGCGCGCAGCGCCTGCCCACGCGTGACCGCGAGGCAGCGCAGCAGCACGCCGCCTCCTTCGGGGGTGAACTTCACCGCGTTGGAAAGCAGGTTGTAGACGATCTGCTTGCACTTGCGGGCGTCGAGCAGGGCCATGCCGATCTGCTCCGCGACCTCGGCGTGCAGCGTCACCCGGTGGGCCATGGCCTTTTCCCGCACGATGGCCAGGCAGCCATGCAACAACTGGGAGACGTCCACCGGTCCGAGCTCCACGGCCATCCTGCCGGCTTCGATCTTCGACAGGTCGAGCACGTCGTTGATCAGCTCCAGCAGATGCTCGCCGCTGTGGTAGATGTCGCCGATGTACTCGAGCTGGCGAGGCTGCAGTTCGCCGGCCAGGCCGTCGCGCAGCACTTCCGAGAAGCCCATGATGGCGTTCAAGGGTGTGCGCAGTTCGTGGCTCATGCTGGCGAGGAACTCGCTCTTGAAACGCGCGGCGGCTTCGGCGGTGCGACGCAGTTCGTCCAGCGCCCGCTCGCGTGCCTTGGCCTCGCTGATGTCCTGCACCAGCCAGATGGTCGAGCGCACGGGGGAGCCGCCCGGAAGGGTGCGCGCAGCCACGCGCGCCCAGAAGGGAATGCCGTCCGAGCGCAGCAGCCTGAGCTCGGCGTCGAAGGAATGGACGGAGTCGAGGCCATCGCGCAACGCCGCGTCCAGCCCGTCGGCGTCGGCCGCCGGTTGCAGCAGCTCGCGCAGCGGCCGGCCGCGCAGGGCGCCCGCGGCAGCCACGCCGAGCTGGCTCGCCAGCTTGGGGTTGGCCCGCTCGACCACGCCGTCGACGCACCAGGCGATTCCCGCCTCGACGTGATCGAGGATCGCCTGCAGCGCGGCGGTGCGCTGACCGACCCGCGCCTCGAGCTCGGTGTGCACGCGCAGGTTCTCCAGCGCCACCGCGGTGGTGTCGGCCAGCGCCTGCAGCAGTCGCAGTTCGTCGGCCGAGGGCTGGTGCTCGCTGGCCCAGTAGTTGCCGATCGCCCCCAGCGGCTCGGCCGCGCGGATCGGCACCATGGCCAGGCTCTTCACGAAGGTCGGCCGGTAGGCCTGCGCGGGGATGCGCGCATCCGCATAGATGTCCTTGATCGAAGCCGGGACCTTGTGGAGCATCACCCAGCCGCTGATGCATTCGCTCAGCGCAAAGCGACGGCCCTTCCACAGCGGCGCGATCGCGTCTTCGTCGGCGTAGAAGCACTGCTCGCCTTCGCGCAGCACGAAGGTCGCGCCGTCGGCGCCGGTCAGGTCGCGCGCGGCGTGGCGCACGATCTGCATCACCGTCGCGAGGTCGCGCGCCAGCGAAAGGCGTTGCACGACCTCGACCAGGCGCTCCATCGCGGCGGCGTACCAGGACGAGGATGGCTGCGGTGGTTCGGCTGCTGGCGTCGGCATCGCGTCGGGCTCCACGATCGATCGCGCGCAAGCGCCGCGCGCCGGGGCTGCTCGACACCGGGCGCTGGCCGCCCAGCCGGCCCCGAGCATCGATGGATATATCGCAAAAGACGAATGACATACTAAGCCAGAAAAGGCGTCATTTGTCCGTTGCGGAGCCGAGCGTGGGGGACCGGCAACAGGCATCGCCGCCGGTGTCCCGCATCTCGGGACTGCGGTAGCGCGCGCCGCAGCGCGGCCGCGGCAACGACGTGGCGCCGTGGCCGCAGTCATGCGCCGCCAGGCACGGCGGCGCATGCGTGGGTATCGATCGCGGCCGCGGCGCCCGGCCCGAGCGCGCGCTACGTCGCCACCGGCCAGCCGCGCGCGGTCGGCGGCCGCTCGACGCTCGCGCGATCCAGGGCCAGGTCGCGCGCCTCGATCTCGGTGCGGCGGCCGAGCAACTGGTCGGTGAGCACCCGTGCCGAGCCGCAGGCCATGGTCCAGCCCAGGGTGCCGTGGCCGGTGTTCAGCCAGAGCCCGGCGTGGCTGGTGGGCCCCAGCAGCGGCGTGCCGTCCGGGGTCATCGGGCGCAGCCCGGTCCAGAACTCGGCCGCGCCGAGGTCGCCGCCGGGGAACAGCTGGCGCGTGACCTTCTCCAGGGTGCGGCGCCGCCTGGGGTCCAGGCGCAGGTCGAAGCCGGCCAGCTCGGCCATCCCGCCGACGCGGATGCGCCGATCGAACGCGGTGAGGGCGATCTTGTAGGTCTCGTCGAGCACGGTCGAGCGCGGTGCGAGCGCCGGGTCGACCACGGGCACGGTCAGCGAGTACCCCTTGACCGGGTACAGCGGCAGATCGACGCCCAGCGGCAGCAGCAACTCGCGCGAATAGCTCCCGCAGGCCACCACGCAGGCATCGGCGCGCAGCAGCTCGCCGCCGGCCAGCACTCCGGTGACGCGGCGGCCGTCGCGCTGCAGCGCGTCGACCGTGGTGCGGTAGCGCAATGCCACGCCCAGCTGCCTGGCGCGCGCCTCCAGCTCGGAGGTGAACAGCCGGCAGTCTCCGGTCTCGTCGTTGGGCAGCCGCAGGCCGCCGACCAGCCGGTCGCGCGCCTGCGCCAGCGCGGGCTCCACCGCGGCGAGCTCGTCGGCGCCCAGCAACTGGTGATCGACTCCGCATTCGCGCAGCACCTCGATGTCGCGCTGCGCGGCCTCGAACTGGGCTCGGCTGCGGAACACCTGCAGGGTGCCGCCGCTGCGCTGTTCGTATTGCAGGCCGACTTGCTGGCGCAACTCGCGCAGGCAGTCGCGGCTGTACTCGGCCAGCCGCATCATGCGCTGCTTGTTCCGGGCGTAGCGCGACGCGTTGCAGTTGCGCAGCATGGCGTACATCCAGCGCAGCTGCCACAAGCTGCCGTCCGGGCGGATGGCCAGCGGAGCATCGCGCTGGAACATCCACTTCAGCGCCTTGAAGGGGATCCCGGGCGCCGCCCAGGGGGTCGAATAGCCCGGCGACACCTGGCCTGCGTTGGCATAGCTGGTTTCCAGCGCCGGGCCGGGCTGGCGATCGAGCACCGTGACCTCGACGCCGGCGCTGGCCAGCTGATACGCGGTGGTGATGCCGATCACGCCGGCACCGAGGACGATGACTTTCATTGCAGAATCCGGTTTGTGCAGGGGTATGCAAACTCTACAGATATTGGTGAAGCGAAATCACCTGTTTTTGCGCCTGAATACCCTATACTTTCCTGCAACAACCCCGGATGAGCCGCCATGGAAGGTGAAAAACACCAGCTTGATCGAATCGACCGCCGCATCCTGGACTTCCTGCAGCGCGAGGGGCGGCTGCCCATCACCGAACTGGCTACCCGCGTCGGCCTCAGCGCCTCGCCTTGCGCCGAGCGGGTCAAGCGCCTGGAGCGCAGCGGGGTGATCACCGGCTACCACGCGCGGGTGTCCGCCAGCGCGGTGGACAAGTCCCTGCTGGTCTATGTGGAAATCAAGCTGGCGGCGAAGGGGGCCGATGTGTTCGACGCCGTGCGCGACGAACTGCTGCAGATGCCCGAGGTGCTGGAATGCCACCTCATATCGGGTGATTTCGACTACTTGCTGAAGTTCCGACTGCGCGACATCAGGGAATACCGAAGCCTGCTCGGCAGTGTGCTCAAGCGCCTGCCGGTTGCCGCGGAGTCGCGCAGCAGCATCGTCATGGAGGAGATCAAGGAATCGCTGGTTTTGCCGCTGGCGCGCTGAGCCGCCGCGGCGCGCACTGCCCTTATCATCGGCGCAGCGCCTGTCGCGGGCTGCCGTGCCGTTGCCGGTGGGCCGCCGGGTTGCCGACTACAGGGGGTCGCAGATGCCTGGAAGCGATTCGGAGGATTCCACGTTCGACTGGGGAATTCGCATCGAGAGTTCGCGGGACGCCGCACAACTGCGATGGTTGGTCGAACACGCCGACGCGCGCGCGATACGCCTGGTCGCCGCGCAGTTGAGCACGCGGCGCCGGCCGCGCCCGCAGCCAGTCATCGCCGCCCTCGGCCTGGAGCGCCGCTCGCGGCCGCGCGAGCAGCAGGCCTCGCTGCAGCGCGCGCAGGCGCATGCGCTGGGGCGCGAACACGGCTGGTACCCGGACGGCGGCGAGAGCTTGCGCCCTTCGCCGCCGGCCGGCCGCTGAGCGCCGGCCGACCGCGCCGCGGGAGCCGCCTCAGGTGCAGAGCAGGCCGCCGTCGACGGCGATGGTCTGTCCGGTGACGAACTCCGAGGCATCGCCGGCCAGCCAGGCGGCGACTTCGCCGACGTCGCTGCGCAGCGTGAGGCGCCGCAGCGGGATGCGCGCGGTGATGGCGCCGCGCACGGCCTCGGTCAGGTAGGGGCGCATCATGTCGGTATCGACCACGGCGGGGGAGATGGCGTTGACCCGCACGCCCCGCGGGCCGAGCTCGCGCGCCAGTCCCTGGGTCATCGCGACCACTCCGGCCTTGGTGGTGCCGTACCAAATGTTGCCCACCGAGCCGCCGCCGCGCGCCGCCGAGACCGACGCGAGGTTGATGATGTTGCCTCGCCCCCTGGCGATCATCGACGGGGCCACCGCCTGCACGCAGTTGAAGATCCCGGTGAGGTTGACCGCCACCAGTTCGTCCCACGCGGCGCCGTCGGTCTGCTCGAAGGGCCCCTGGCCGAGCACCCCGGCGTTGTTGACCAGGATGTCGATGCCGCCCTGCGCGGCCAGCACCGTGTCGACGCAAGCGCGCACCTGAGAGCGGTCGCGCACGTCCATCGCCAGCGCGCGCGCGGCCGGTCCGATGGCCGCGGCGGCGCGCGCCGCGCCCTGGGCATCGATGTCGCCGAGCACGACCTGGCAGCCGGCGCGCACCAGGCGCTCGGCGATGTGCAGTCCGAGGCCGCGCGCCGCGCCGGTGACCAGTGCCACCCGCCCTTGCAGGTCCTGCTGCATCAGGCGTCCTCCGCAGACGACTGGGCGCGCATGCCCATGCGCCGCAGCAGGGCCAGGTCGGCCCCGGCCTGCGGATTGGGGGTGGTGAGCAGGGTGTCGCCGAAGAAGATCGAGTTCGCCCCAGCGACCAGGCACAGCGCCTGCAGCGAGTCGTCCATGCTCTCGCGTCCGGCCGACAGCCGCACCCTGGCGCGCGGCATCAGGATGCGTGCGACAGCGATTGTGCGCACGAACTCCAGAGGATCGAGCTCGGGCTGGTCGGCCAGCGGGGTGCCGGCGACCCGCACCAGGTTGTTGATCGGCACCGATTCGGGGTAGGGGTCGAGGTTGGCCAGCTGCACCAGCAGCCCGGCGCGCTGGCTGCGCGATTCGCCCATGCCGACGATGCCTCCGCAACAGACCTTCAGGCCGGCGGACCGCACCTGCTCGAGGGTGTCGAGCCGCTCCTCGTAGCAACGGGTGGTGATGATGTTGCCGTAGAACTCGGGAGCGGTGTCGAGGTTGTGGTTGTAGTAATCCAGTCCGGCTTCGCGCAGTCGCTCGGCCTGGCCCGGATGCAGCATGCCCAGGGTGACGCAGGTCTGCAGCCCCAGGGCCTTGACCTCGCTGACCATGCGGGCCACCTGCTCGAGCTGGCGCGGCTTGGGCGAGCGCCACGCGGCGCCCATGCAAAAGCGTGTCGCTCCGGCGTCGCGGGCGCGCCGGGCGGCATCGACCACGCTGTCCACGTCGAGCAGCGCGCTGCCCTTGACGCCGGCGTCGTGGTGGGCCGACTGCGGGCAGTACGCGCAGTCCTCCGGGCAGCCGCCGGTCTTGATCGACAACAGGGTGGACAACTGCACCTCGCCGGGGTCGAAGCACTGGCGATGCGCCTGCTGGGCACGAAACACGAGTTCGGGAAACGGCAGCTCGAACAACTCGACCGCCTGGGCGACCGTCCAGCGCTGCGGTGCCGCTGCCGCTGTCGCTGTCGCTTGCGCGGGCCGCACACCTTCGACTGCGTTCATCGCGCGCTCCCTCAGGCCGCGGCGCGCAGGCCGAGCATCTGCCGCGCCTCGGCCGCGGTGGCCGGCCGCCGGCCATGGCTTTCGCAGGCAGCGACGATCTTGCCCACCAACTCGGCGTTGCTGGCCGCCAGTCGCTTGTCGTCGAAGCGCAGGTTGTCCTCCAGCCCGGTGCGGCAATGGCCGCCCGCCGCCAGGCACCACTGGTTGACTTCCCATTGCATGCGCCCGATTCCCGCCGCCACCCACGTCGCATCGGGCAGCACCTGTTGCAACTCCGAGCGCAGGAAATCGAAGATCGAACGGCGGGCCGGCATCGCGTTGGGCACGCCCATGACGAACTGCACGTGGGCGTGGGAGTCGAGCAGCCCGGCCTTGACCAGCTTGGCGGCGCTGTACAGCATCGCCAGGTCGAACACCTCGATCTCGGGCTTGATGTCGTTTTCCTGCATCGAGCGCGCGAGGCCCTCGACGAAGTCGGGAGGGTTCTCGTAGATCCCCGTAGGGAAGTTCACCGACCCGGTGGCCAGCGAGGCCATGTCGGGCCGCAGGCACAGCATGGCGCCGCGCGCGGCCTGGTCGCGTCCGCGGCCGCCGGTGGAGAACTGCACGATCATTCCCGGGCAATGCTTGCGCACGCCTTCCTGCACCCGCCCGTAGAGCTCGGGGTCGGAACTCGGCGACTCGTCGGGATTGCGCACGTGGATATGCACCAGCGAGGCACCCGCCTCGAAGGCCTCGTGGGTGGACTCGATCTGCTCCGACGGCGTCACGGGTACCGCCGGACTGTCCTTCTTGCGAGGCAATGCGCCGGTGATGGCGACGGTGATGATGACGGGCTGCATAGGGAATCTCCTGAGTCGGAAAGAGTGGCGGCGATCGATTTGATTATTGCAATGCCTCGCCGCGGCTGCAAGAATTGCACTCAGAGAAATAGAAAATTCCACTGAGTGAAATTATGCCCCAAAGGCCGGCTCATCGACAGTAGAGACGGGCTGAAAAGTCGATCGGTTTTTCTTGGAGATTCCACTGGTGAACGCTAACGACCACCAAATGTCCTATAAGGATTTGCTGGAACTAGTCGAGTTGATCAAGTCGTGCTCGGAGTTCGGCGAATTCCATCTCAAGCTCGGCGACCTCGAGGTCGACCTCAGGCGGGTCGACGCGGCCGCGCCGCCCACGGCCCTTGCCACCCCTGCCGAGGCCGCGCCGGCGCAGCCAGCCCCGGCGCGCCAGCCCGCGACGCAGCCAACGGCGACGCAGCAAGCGGCGCCGCAGCAGCGCCAAGGCCACGTGGGCGCTGGCGAACTGCTGCTCGATGCCCCCGCTGCCCAGCCCTCGGCTGCGCCCGGCGCGGCGTCGTTCCCGGCGGGATCGCTGTTGATCAAGTCACCGATGGTCGGCACCTTCTATCGCGCTCCCGAGCCTGGAGCCAAGCCCTTCGTCGAGGTCGGGCAGGCGGTGGACGCGCAGAGCACGGTGTGCATCATCGAAGTGATGAAACTGATGAACTCCATCCCGGCCGGCGGCGCCGGCACGGTCAGCCACATCCTGGTCGGCGACGGCGACGCCGTCGAATTCGGCCAGGTGCTGATGGTCGTGGCTCCACGCTGAGCCGCGCAGCCCCGCCCCCCAGTCCTGCGCCGATCCCAGGCCAGGTTCCCGCAAGACCACCGCGACTCGAACATGTCCGATCCGTCCCCGCAAGCAGGTCACGCCGCCCGGCAGCAGGAATTCCGCCTGGTCGACGTCACGCTGCGCGATGCCCACCAGTGCCTCTGGTCCACCCGCATGACCACCGAGATGATGGCGCCGATCGTCGGGGTCATCGATCGCGTGGGCTACGCCTACATCAACATCCTCGGCGGCGCGGTGTTCGACGTGTGCGTGCGCTACCTGCGCGAGGACCCCTTCGAGCGCGTCGGCCTGCTGTGCCAGCGCTTCGCCACACCCTGCGACGGCCTGACCCGCGGGCAGAGCCTCTACACCTTCGAGCTCTTTCCCGACGACATCGTCGAGCTGAACTCGCAGGCTCTGGCCAGGCGCGGCCTGAAGGTGCTGACCGCCTACGACGCCCTCAACGACAACCGCAACATCGAGTCCTCGGTGCGCTCGGCGCACGACGCCGGGATGCTGGTCAACGCGATGATGACCTACACCCTGAGCCCGGTGCACACCGACGACTACTACGTGCAGCGGGCGCGCGAGCTGGTCGCGCTGAAGGCCGACTTCATTTCGGTCAAGGATCCGACCGGGCTGCTGACCCCGCAGCGCGCGCGCACGCTGTTCCCCGCGGTGGTCGCCGCGGCGGGTTCGGTGCCCATGCGCCTGCATTCGCATTGCCAGTCGGCGCTGTCGCCCGAGGTCTACCAGATCGCGATGCAAAGCGGCTTCGCGCTGGGCGACACCGCGGTGGAGCCGCTGGCCAACGGCGCCTCGCTGCCGGCGGCCGAGGAGATCGACCGCCGCGCCAGCCGCCTGGGAATCCGCACCGGCCTGGACCACGCGGCGCTGCGCGAGAGCTCGGAGTACTTCGGCTGGCTGGCCGAGCGCGAGGGCAAGCCGCGCGGCGAGGTCGCCACCTACGACCCCGCGCTGTACGAGCACCAGGTTCCGGGAGGGATGATCTCCAACCTCAAGTCCCAGCTGCAGACCATGGGGATGCAGTCGCGCCTGCCGGAAATCCTGGTCGAGGCCGCGCAGGTGCGCCAGGACCTCGGCTACCCGATCCTGGTCAGTCCCTTCGCGCAGTACATCATCACCCAGGCGGTGCTCAACGTGGTGCAGGGCGAGCGCTACAGGACCGTTCCCGACGAGGTGCGCAAGTACGCGCTGGGGTACTACGGCAGGCTGGCGGCGCGCCCCAGCGACGAATTCCTCGAGCGCGCGCGCATCCGCGACAGCGAGATCAGCGACGAGCCGCCGGCCGCTCGCCTGCAGGGCTGGCTGCCGCGGCTGCGCGCCGAACTCGGCGGCCAGGCCAGCGACGAGGATCTGCTGCTGCGCGCCTTCTACGACAAGTCGCTGGTCGAGCAACTGCAGCCCAGGGGGCGGCGCTATCCCGAGAGGACCTCGGCGTTGCACGAATTGATCCGCTACCTCGGGTCGCGCAAGGACATCCAGCGCGCCCGCATCCGCTTCGCCGGGGTGGATCTGGCCATCGGCAGCTGATCGTGGCCGATCGCCTGCCCAGGCGGCCAGCCGCCGCGCGTCGCGGCCGGGCCCGCGCACGCGGCTGGCCAGGCCGACGGCGCGCGCCGTCGCCGGTTTTCACCGATCTTTCGAGGAGGCATTCGCCACGGGGAATCGGGCACAGGGCGATCGACCGCGCACGCGTCGCCATGTCGCAGCGCGCGGCCGAGCGTTCGGGCGTGCCGGATCGTGCGCACCAGGCACACCGCTGCGCAGGCAGCGGTACCACGAGGAGGGAGACATGATGACCCAGGAATTGACCATCCGCAGCGCAAGCGACGTTTCGAAGTTCGTCGATGAACATCCGGGAGCCCGCTCGACCGCGCTCATCGTGATGATCGCCCTCGGCGGGGTGTTCGTCGACGCCTATGACTTCACCAGTCTGGGCATCGGCGTTCCGGCACTCAAGCAGACCTTCGGGCTGACGCCCTTCGAGATCGGCAGCGTGACGGCGATGATGGCCATCGGCGCGCTGATCGGCGCGATCTGGGGCGGCAAGGCCACCGATCTGGTCGGGCGCTACAAGATGTTCCTGGTCGACCTGGTGCTGCTGGTCGTGTCCGCGGTGGGCGCGGCCTTGTCGGTCAACCTGGCGATGCTGCTGGTCTTTCGCTTCCTGATGGGCCTGGGCGTCGGCCTGGACTTCCCCGTGGCCTTGAGTTTCATCGCCGAATTCGTCAACCGGAACAAGCGCGGCAGCGGCATCAACCTGTGGCAGCTGATGTGGTTCCTGGCCGCCTCGTGCACGGGCCTGGTGATCCTTCCGTTCTATTTCGCCGGTTTTGGCGACGAACTCTGGCGCGTGGCGGTGGGTTTCGGGGCGGTTCCGGCACTGCTCATCCTGGTCCTTCGGTTCATCTACGTGAAGGAGAGCGCGCCCTGGGCGGCCCAGAACGTCGGCCTGGACGAAGCGGCGCGCATCCTCGAGAGCACCTACAAGATCAAGGTTCACGTGGCTGGGGAAGGCGGGCGGGCGCCCTCCACGCCGGCGCAGCGCCCGGCATTCGCCGAGATCTTCCAGCCGCTGTACGCCAAGCGCACCTTGCTGATCTCGGCGATCTGCATCACCCAGAGCATGGAATATTTTGCGATCGGGTTCAACCTGCCGTCGATCTCGCAGACGCTTTTCGGGTCGGCGTTCATCAATGCCATCCTGGGTGCGATCGCCTTCAATCTGTTCGGAATTGTCGGCGCCGTTCTCAACGTATCCGTCACGCGACGAATGGGTACCCGGAGAATGGCCATCCTGGGCTATGCGGTCGTGTTCGCCGCGCTGCTGGCCCTGTATCGCCTGCATGCCGCGCTGTCCCCTGAATTGCGCGGCCTGCTGGTCGGCTTGATGATCCTCGGGCATTCCTTCGGCCCGGGCTCGCAGGGCATGACCATGGCGGCGCTGTCGTATCCGACGCGCATCCGGGGTGTCGGGACCGGGTGGGGTCAAGGCATGGTGCGGGTGGGCAGCGTCCTCGGCTTCTATTTCTTTCCCCTGCTCAAGGCCAGTGTCGGCTTCTACAACATGATCGGCCTGCTGCTGCTGGTTCCCGCTACGGGGCTGGCGTCGGCCTTGCTCATCAAGTGGGAGCCGATCGGGGCCAGCATGGACCAGGATGCCGGCGCCGAAGGCGAGGCCGCGGCGATGGCCGGCGTGCTGGAATAGGCCCCATGCTCGGCGCCTGTGGCCAACGACGGGAGCGGGTATGCAACTAGCAGGAAAGACGGCCTTGATCACCGGCGCCGCGGGCGGAATCGGCTCGGCGATCGCGCGCCGCTTCGCCCAGGCCGGCGCCAGGCTGTGCCTGGCCGACCTGGACCGGGAAGCCGCGCAGCGCGTGCTCCAGGGGCTGCAGCTGCAGGCGGACAGGGCGATCGCCCTGGCGATGGATGTGGCCTGCGAGGACCAGGTGACGCAGGCAGTCGACCAGGCCGCGGCAGCGCTGGGCGGCATCGACGTGCTGGTCAGCAATGCCGGAGTGCAGCACCTGGAGGCGATCGCCGACGTGTCCTATGCGGATTGGCGGCGTATCGTGTCGGTGCATCTGGACGGTGGCTTCCTGGTCACTCGCGCCTGCTTGCGCCACATGCGCGCGCAGGGTCGCGGCGGCAGCGTGCTGCTGATGGGTTCGGTGCACTCGCACGAGGCTTCGGTGCTCAAGGGGCCCTACGTGGTCGCCAAGCACGGACTGGCGGGACTGTGCCGCGTGGTGGCCAAGGAAGGGGCGGCGTACGGTGTGCGCGCGAACCTGATCTGCCCGGGCTTCGTGCGCACGCCACTCGTGGAACGCCAGATTCCCCAGCTCGCGCAGGAACGCGGAATCAGTGAACGCCAGGTGGTGCAGGAGGTCATGCTGGCCACGACGGTGGACGGCGAATTCACGACCGTGGAGGACGTCGCTGAGGTAGCCTTGTTCCTTGCCGCCTTCCCGAGCAACGCGTTGACCGGGCAGTCGATCGTGGTCAGTCACGGCTGGCACATGGTCTGATTCCCGCCGCGCACCCGACGCGGGCGCAGCGGGCCGACTTCGAAACCTGGGGAGATCCTTCCGCGATACAGCAGGGGATGCACCGGCGCACCGCGGCGCGCCGCATCCCGATCGGTTACACGAATTCCCGCGAGAGCCTTGCGACGGGGCATCGCAGGGGAGCTCGACCTCGGCAGCCGTCGCGACCCGCACGGCTGCCGGGGCGTGACGACATCGACCCGTCGTGCAGCACACCTTATCCACTGGGAGGAGACACCCATGGCGACAACGCCTACGCAAGAGTTGTACGAGCAGGAAAACCTGCTGGCGCGGCTGGACCGATTGCCGGTCAACCGCATCATCCTGCTCATCGTCGCCCTGCTCGGGCTGGTATGGATCCTGGAGGCCTTCGACATCGGCATCATCGCGCCGGTGATCCTGCTGCTCAAGGGAGTCTGGCATCTCGAGCCGCATGACATCGGCCTGATCGGCAGCAGCGGCACCCTGGGAATCGTGATCGGGCTTCTGCCGGCCGGTCGGCTGGCCGACCGCTACGGCCGCAAGACCACGCTGCTCGGCGGGATCGTGGTGTTCAGCGTGTTCACCTTCCTCGCTGCCTTCTCGCGCAACGTGACCGACCTGGCCTTGCTGCGTTTCATCGCCGGGCTCGGCCAGGGCGCGGTGTTCCCGGTTCCCTACCTGTTGTTGTCGGAATTCGTCAACAAGCATTGGCGCGGCACCGCGGTCGGGTTGTCGAACTCGCTGCTGGGCTTCGCCTACGGACTCAACACCCTGGCGGCGGCACTGATCGTCGGCAGGATCCCCGACGCGCAGGCGTGGCGGGTGCTGCTGATGATCGGCGGCGCGGCCATCGTGCTGGTTCCGGTGATCCTCATCTACCTGCCCGAGTCCCCGCGCTTCCTGCTGCGGGTGGGGAAGATCCACAAGGTGCGCGAGCTGGTCGAGATGCTGGAAGACCGCAGCGGCGTCGCGCATGACGACAAGCTGATCGACCCGACCGCGCTGCAGGTGCTGCAGGTCGGCCGCAGCGGCGGGGCGTCGCTGGCCGACCTGTTCAAGCCGCCCTACCTGTCTCGCATGGTGGTGTCGTACCTGGCGCTGCTCTCCCCCTTCATCCTGTTCTACGTCATCACCATCTACGGCCCGAGCATCCTGCACCGCATGGGTGCGAGCAAGTCCAGCGCGCTGTACTACACCTCGGGCCTGCTGTTCCTCACGGTGCTGACCACCGCGCTCGCCGGCAGCGTGGGCGACAAGTTCAGCCGCCGCCGGGGCATCGTCGCGCTGATGCTCGGCACCGCGCTGGGCGCCATCGCGCTGGGCCAGCACCTGCCGACGGCCGGCGTGGTGCTCGCCGCAGCGGTGACCTGGGGCCTGGTCTACGCGACCTTCCCGCTGTCCAAGCTGTACATGGCCGAACAATTCCCGACCCGCTTGCGGGCATCGGGAGTGATGCTCGGCGAATGCGTGACCCGCTTCCTCACCGGGGTGGTGCTCATCTACTTCTTCCCCATCCTGTCGGCGCGCCTGGGCAGCGCAACGCTGTTCACCGTGCTGGCGGTGCTCAGCGTGCTGTGCATCCTTCCGATCTGGCGCTATGGCACGCAGACCTCGGGGCGCAGCATCGAGGAAACCGGAACCGACCTGACGCAATACTCGGGCGCTCTCGCCGCGGGCTCGGTCGGTCGCGAAACCTGAAGGGGGACGAACGATGCAACCGAGTCAACTCGACCAGGGGCTGCTGGCCCCGCTGCAGCTCGAGGGGCACGCCGACGGGCCGCTGTCCGGGCTGGACGTGGTGGTCAAGGACGTGTTCGACCTCGCCGGCACGGTGACCGGCTACGGCAACCCGGACTGGGCGCGCCTGCACAGCGCGGCCAGCAGCGACGCCGCGGTGGTCGCCCGGCTGCGCGAGGCCGGGGCGCGGGTCGTCGGCAAGGCCAAGACGGTGGAGTTCACCTACGGCCTGGAAGGCAGCAACCACTGGTACGGCACGCCGCTGAACCCGGCCGCTGCCGACCGCCTGCCGGGCGGCTCGTCCTGCGGCTCGGCCAGCGCCGTGGGCGCCGGCCTGGCCGCGGTCGGGCTGGGATCGGACACCGGCGGCTCGGTACGCATCCCGGCGAGCTACTGCGGGCTGTTCGGCATCCGTCCCAGCTGGGGGTCCATCAGCCTGCAGGGCGGCGTGCCCTACGTTCCCAGCCTGGACACCCCGGGC
>JAKBBQ010000389.1 GCA_021808405.1 Pseudomonadota bacterium
CGCTCGGCGATGCGGCCGGCGACGCCGCCGATCGAGCCGGCTCCCATGCACAGCACGACATCGCCGTCGCGGGCGAAGTCGATGATCGCCTGCGGCAGCGCCTGCACGTCCTCGACGAACAGCGGCTCGGTGCGGCCCGCCAGCCGCAGCGCGCGCGCCAGGCTGCGCGAGTCGGCGGCCACCAGCTGGGGCTCGCCCGCGGCATAGACCTCGGTCAGCAGCAGCGCGTCGACGCTGCCGAGCACGCGTACGAAGTCCTCGAACAGGTCGCGCGTGCGGGTATAGCGGTGGGGCTGGAAGGCCAGCACGATGCGCCGGCCGGGGTAGGCGCCGCGCGCCGCCTCCAGGGTCGCCGCCATTTCCACCGGGTGGTGGCCGTAGTCGTCGATCAGCGTGAAACGGCCGCCGCCGGCGGCCGGCATGTCGCCCCAGCGCTGGAACCTGCGGCCGACGCCGCGGAACTCGGCCAGCGCGGTGCACACCGAGGCGTCGTCGACGCCGAGCTCGGCCGCCACCGCGATCGCGGCCAGCGCGTTGCGCACGTTGTGCAGTCCCGGCAGGTTCAGCCGCACCTGCAGCGGCGGCAGCACCACCCCATTGCGCCGCAGCGCGGTGAATTCCATGCCGGTCCCGGCGGCGCGCACGTCCACCGCGCGCACCTGGGCCTGCTCGTCCAGGCCGTAGGGAGTGATCGGCTTGGACACCAGCGGCAGGATGGCGCGCACCCCGGGGTCGTCGATGCACAGGATCGCCGCGCCGTAGAAGGGCAGCCGGCTGATGAACTCGACGAAGGTCTGGCGCAGCCGGGCCATGTCGTGGCCGTAGGTGTCCATGTGGTCGGCGTCGATGTTGGTGACCACGGCCATCACCGGCAGCAGGTTCAGGAACGACGCGTCCGATTCGTCGGCCTCGACCACGATGTACTCGCCGCCGCCGAGCTTGGCGTGGGTGCCGGCGCTGTTCAGGCGCCCGCCGATGACGAAGGTCGGGTCCAGCCCGGCCTGCGCCAGCACGCTGGCCACCAGGCTGGTGGTCGTGGTCTTGCCGTGGGTGCCGGCGATCGCGATGCCGCGGCGCAGGCGCATCAGCTCGGCCAGCATCACCGCGCGCGGCACCACCGGGATGTGG
Organism: Pseudomonadota bacterium; assembly: GCA_021808405.1. Lineage (GTDB taxonomy): Bacteria > Pseudomonadota > Gammaproteobacteria > Burkholderiales > Burkholderiaceae_C > Thiomonas_A. Next base: position 1,129 of record JAKBBQ010000389.1, read on the forward strand.
CGGGCGCGCGCCGCCCGCACCTCGGGGTTGTCCGAGGCGACCGCGGTGGACACCACCACCGCGTCGGCGCCGGCCACGTGCGCGGCGTCATGCCCGATGGACACCTGCACGCCGATGGAGCGCAGGTGCTGCACCACCGCGCTGTCGCTGAGGTCGCTGCCGCTGATGGCGTAGCCCAGGTTGAGCAGCACCTCGGCGATGCCGCTCATTCCGGCACCCGCGATGCCGACGAAATGGATGTGGTGGATGGCGTGTTTCATCTCGGGGTACACAGGGTCTGGCAGATCGCGACCATGCGCTCCACCGCGTCGCTGCGCGAGAGCTTGCGCGCCTTGCAGGCCATCTGCTGCAGGGCGTCGCGCCGCAGCGCCAGCAGGCGCTCGGCCAGGCGCTGCGGGTCGAGCTCGGCCTGCTGCGCGAGCAGCGCGGCGCCGGCATCGACGAGGTAGCGGGCATTGGCCGTCTGGTGATCGTCGACGGCGTGCGGGAAGGGAACGAACAGCGCGGCCACCCCGGCGCAGGCGACCTCGCTGACCGTCGAGGCGCCGGCCCGGCAGACGACGAGGTCGGCGCCGGCATAGGCCTCGGCCATGTCCTCGATGAACTCGCGGCAGTCGGCTTCGACGCCGGCCTCGGCGTAGGCCTGGCGCAGCGCCTGCAACTGGCCGCGGCCGCTTTGGTGCACCACCTGCGGCCGCTGCGCCGGCTCGATCAGCGCCAGCGCGCGCGGCAGCATGTCGTTGAGGGCCTGCGCGCCCAGGCTGCCGCCGACGACCAGCAGTTGCAGCCGGCCAGTGCGCGCGCCGTATCGCTGGCGCGGCTCGGCGAGCTCGCGAATGGCCCGACGCACCGGATTGCCCACCCATTCGGCCCCGGGCAGCGCGCCGGGAAACGCGCACAGCACCCGCGATGCGATTCGCGCCAGCAGGCGGTTGCTCAGCCCGGCCACGGCATTTTGTTCATGCAGCACCAGGCTGGCGCCGAACAGCCGGGCAAGCAGCCCGCCCGGCACGCTGATGTAGCCGCCCATGCCGAGCACGACGCGCGGGCGCTCGCTGCGCAGCGCGCGCGCCGCCTGCGCCAGCGCGCGCAGCAGGCGCGGCGGCAGGCGCAGCCAGCGCGCGATACCCTTGCCGCGCACGCCGCCGAAATCCACCCACCGCATGCGATAGCCGTGCTGCGGCACGAGGCGCGCCTCCATGCCGCCGGGCGCGCCCATCCAGGCCACGTCCCAGCCCGCGCCGCGCAGCCCTTCGCCGACCGCCAGGCCGGGAAAGATATGGCCGCCGGTCCCGCCGGCCATGATCAGCGCGCGGCAAGCGTGCTCGGCGCGGCTCATGCGTGCCCCCCGCGCATCAGCACCCGGTTCTCGAAGTCCACCCGCAACAGCAGCGCCAGCGCGATCAGCGAGACCAGGGTCGCCGAGCCGCCGTAGCTGAGCAGCGGCAGCGTCAGCCCCTTGGTGGGCAGCAGGCCCAGGTTGACCCCGATGTTGATGAAGG
>JAKBBQ010000390.1 GCA_021808405.1 Pseudomonadota bacterium
TCACGACACGCTCCCCGCCCGCACCATCGCCCTGCCGAACCAGGCCGCCACCGAGGCGCTGGGTGCTGCCGTCGCCGCCCTGCTGCGTCCGGGCGACGCGGTGCTGCTGCACGGGCCGCTCGGCGCCGGCAAATCCACCCTGGCGCGCGCCATCCTGCGCCAGCTCGCCGGCGACCCCGCGCTGGAGGTGCCCAGCCCGAGCTACACGCTGGCGCAGACCTACGACACGCCGGTCGGCCCGGTGGTGCATTTCGACCTCTGGCGGCTGGACGGGCCGGCCGCACTCGACGAACTCGGCTGGGACGAGGCGCGCGCCGGCGTGGTGATCGTGGAATGGCCGGACCGGCTGGGCGCGCATGCGCCGCCCGACGCGCTGCACCTCGCGCTCAGCATCGACAGCGACGATGCCCGCACCGCGCGCATCCACGGCTGGGCCGATCGACCCGGGTTGCTCCCATGCGGGTTGCACGCATGAGCCGCCCCACCCACGCCATGCTGCTCGCCGCCGGGCTCGGCACCCGCATGCGCCCGCTGACCGACCGCACCGCCAAGCCGCTGCTGCCGCTCGCCGGCCGCCCGCTGATCGACCACGCGCTGGACCGGCTGGCCGCCGCCGGGGTGAGCGATGTGGTGGTGAACGCGCATTGGCACGCCGATCTGGTCGGCGCGCATCTGCGCGCGCGCACCGGCCCGCCGCGCACCGTGCTGCGCCACGAGACCAGCCTGCTCGACACCGGCGGCGCGGTCGGCGCGGCGCTGGCCGAGGGGCTGCTCGGCACCGCCCCGTTCTTCGTCGTCAACGGCGACAGCTTCTGGCTCGACGGGCCGGCACCGGCGCTGGCGCGGATGGCGGCGGCGTTCGCGCCCGACCGGATGGACGCGCTGCTGCTGGTCCATCGCACCTGCCATGTCAGCGGCGATTTCGTGCCCGGCGATTTCGCCATCGACCGCGAGGGCAGGCTGCGCCGGCGCGGCGAGCGCGAGATCGTGCCCTACATCTATGCCGGCGTGCAGTTGCTCGCACCCGGCCTGCTGACCGCCGCCGACAGCGCGCGGTTTTCGATGAACCAGGCCTGGGACCGCGCCATCGAGGCCGGGCGCATCGCCGCCCTGGTGCATGACGGGCTGTGGTTCCATCTGACCCGCCCCGCCGACCTGGTGGAGGCCGAGACCAGCCTGCGCGACCGCGCCCTCGGCGTCACCAGGTAGCCACGGTGGCGCTCGCCTCCATCCCGCCGCACCTGCCCTTCCTCGACACTCTGGCGCGGCGCTGGCTGGACGGCCCGTTCGACCCCGGCGAGGGGCTGCTGCTGCTGCCCAGCCGGCGCGCGGCGCGCGCGCTCGCCGATGCGTTCCTGCGCGTGGGCGGCGGCCGGCCGATGCTGCTGCCGCGCATCGTGGGCATCGCCGCGCTGGACGAGGCGCCGCTGCTGCTCGACGGCGTTCTGGACCTGCCACCGGCGATGGACCCGCCCCGGCGGCTGGCGCTGCTCAGCCGGCTGATCCTGGCGCTGGACGGTTCCGCCGGCGAGCCGCGCACGCTCGATCGGGCCTGGCCGCTGGCCGGCGAGCTGGCGCGGCTGATGGACGAGGCGGAGCTGGCCGGGATCGATCTGGCCGCCGCCCTGCCCACCGCCGCCGACCCCGCCTATGCGGTGCATTGGCAGCGCACGCTGCGGTTCCTGGAAATCGTCACCGCCGCCTGGCCGGAGGTGCTCGCCGCCGAGGGGCTGATGAACCCGGCCGCCCGGCTGGTGGCGCTGCTGGCCGCCCAGGCGGCGCGCTGGACCGCCGCCCCGCCCACCGGAAGGGTGTGGGCGGCCGGGTTCGCCGGCGGTGTGCCGGGCCTGTTCGGGCTGCTGCGGGTGGTCGCCGGGCTGCCGGACGGGCTGGTGGTGGTGCCCGGTCTCGACACCGCGATGGAGGAGCCGGTGTTCCAGTCGCTGCTGGCCTCGCACCCGCAGGACGGGCTGGCCCGGCTGCTGAACGGCGCGGGGCTGGGCCGCGGCGAGGCGGCGGTGTGGGACGACGCGCCAGGGCGTGGCCGGCGCGCCGAGCTGCTGCGCCAGGCGCTGCTGCCGGCCGAGCACCTGGCCGGCTGGCGCGACACCCCGATGGACAACGAGGCCCTCACCGGCCTGTTCCGGCTGAGCCCGGCCGATGCCCAGCAGGAGGCGCTGGCGATCGCGCTGGCGCTGCGCCAGGCAATCGAGACGCCGGGCCACCAGGCCGCGCTGGTGACGCCGGACCGCGACCTCGCGGTGCGGGTGGCGGCCGCGCTGCGGCGCTTTGGCATCATCGCCGACGACAGCGCCGGCGTGCCGCTCGCCAACACCCCGCCGGCGGCGTTTCTGCGGCTGATCGCGGCAGCCTGGGAGGACGGGCTGGCGCCGGTGCCGCTGCTGGCGCTGCTGAAACATCCGTTCTGCGCGCTGGGCCTGTCGCCGGCGGAATGTCGCGCCCGCGCCCGGCTGCTGGACCGCGACGTGCTGCGCGGGCCACGTCCGGGGCCGGGCCTGCGGGCGTTGCGCGACGGGCTGCGGCGGCCGACGCGCGATGGCGAGGCGGCGGCCGAGCCGGCGGGCGTGCTGGTGGAGCTGGTCGATCGTCTGGCCGACGCGCTGGCG
>JAKBBQ010000078.1:0-8982 GCA_021808405.1 Pseudomonadota bacterium
CGTTGCCGCCGGCAACAACGAGCTCTTCGCTCGCCTGTGCCGGCTGCTCGACCGCGACGAATGGCTGCACGACCCGCGCTTCGCCGACAACCCGGCGCGGGTCGTACACGCCGATGTCCTGTACGCGATGCTGGAGCAGCACTTCGCCAGCCGCGGCAACGCGCAATGGATCGAGCGGCTCGACGCCGCGGGCATCCCCTGCGCCCCGGTGCAGGACGTGCGCGGCATGCTCGAGCACCCGCAGACCGCGGCGCTCGGGCTGCTGCAGCAAGCCCCCGGCAGCACGGTGGCGCTGGTCGGCCTGCCGCTGCGCCTGGACGCAGCGCGCCCGGCGCCGCGCAGCGCGTCTCCCGCTCTGGGGGAAATGAACCCCCACCTGCCATGAACCTTCCCGACTACCAGACCCTTCGCGTCGCGCGACCGCAACTCCACCTGCTGGTGGTCACGCTCGACCGGCCGCAGGTGCTCAACGCCATCGACACCTGCATGGGCCGCGAGTTGCTCGACCTGTGGACCCGCCTGGCCGAGGATGCGGGGGAACTGCGCTGCGCGGTGCTCACCGGCGCCGGCGAGCGAGCGTTCTGCGCCGGTGGCGACCTCAAGGAGCGCCACGGCATGACCGACGAGGCCTGGCGTGGCCAGCACGAAATCTTCGAACGGGCCTTTTTCGCGCTGCTCGACCTGCCGCTGCCGGTGATCGCAGCGGTCAACGGCCACGCCTACGGCGGCGGCCTGGAGACCGCTCTGGCCTGCGACTTCATCTACGCGTCGCGCAACGCCCGCTTCGCCCTCTCCGAGGTGCGCCTGGGGATCATGCCGGGAAGCGGCGGAACGCAGACCCTGGCGCGCGCGCTGGGGGAGCGGCGCGCCAAGGAGCTGATCCTGCGCGCCCAGGCCTTCGATTGCGAACAGGCGCTGCGCTGGGGACTGGTGAACCATGTCAGCGAGCCCGGCCGGGTGCTCGACGACGCGCTGGCCGCCGCGGCGGACATCGCCGCCAACGGCCCGCTGGCGGTGCGACAGGCGAAGAAGTCGATCCATTACGGGCTGCAGTCCGACCTGCGCACCGGTTGCCGGCTGGAAATCGAGGCCTACAACCGGCTGGTCGGCTCGGCCGACCGCCACGAGGGAGTCCGCGCCTTCCACGAAAAGCGCCCGCCGCGCTTCCAGGGGCGCTGAGCATGCAGCCCGCGCTCGACGTGCTGGTGCGCGAGGTCGGGCTGCGCGACGGGCTGCAGAGCCTGCCGACCCCGTTGCCCACGTCCGCCAAGCTGGCGTGGATCCGCGCCGAGGCCGCCGCGGGAGTGCGCGAGATCGAGGTCACCTCCTTCGTGCCGGCGAAGCTGTTGCCCCAGTTCGCCGACGCCGAGCAAGTCGTCGAGCAGTCGCTGCTGGTGCCCGGCCTGCAGGTGGTCGCGCTGGTTCCCAACCTGCGCGGTGCGCAGCGCGCGCTCGCGCTGGGAGTGCCCAAGCTCGACTACGTGGTGTCGGTCAGCCGCACCCACAACCTGAAGAACGTGCGCCGCGAGCGCGAGGCCTCGCTGGAGGACTTCCGCGGCATCGTCCAGGCGCGCGACGCCGCCGGACGCCGGCAGACGACCACGCTGGCCGCCGGCCTGTCCACCGCGCTGGGCTGCAGCTACGAGGGCCGCATCGCGGTCGACGAGGTGCGACGCTGCGCCGCCTTCCTGGCCGAAGCCGGGGCGCAGGAAATCCTCGTCGCCGACACCGTCGGCTACGGCGACCCCGGGCAGGTGCGCGAAGTGTTCCGCGCGGTGCTCGCCGAGACCGCCGGCATCCCGGTGGCAGCGCATTTCCACGACACCCGCGGCCTCGGCCTGGCCAACGTGCTGGCCGCGCTGGAATGCGGCATCCGTCGCTTCGATGCCAGCCTGGGCGGTCTGGGCGGCTGTCCCTACGCCCCCGGCGCCAGCGGCAACATCGTCACCGAGGATCTGGTGTTCATGCTCGACTCCATGGGCCTGCGCACCGGAATCGACATCGAGCGCCTGCTCGCGGTACGCGAGCAGGCAGCGCAACACCTGGGCGCCGGCCAGATGCACGGAGCGCTGGCCCGCGCCGGCCTGCCCCTCCACTACCAGGCCGCCCGCAGCGGCGGCCGCCTTCACTGAGCGCCTTCGCCGATGAACGAGCACCCCGCGAGCCCCAGCCTGGCGCTGGGCGAGGACTATCCCGAGATCCGCGACAGCGTGCGACGCATCTGCGTCGACTTCCCGGGCAGCTACTGGCGCGAGCTCGACGAGCGCCGCGGCTACCCGAGCGAGTTCGTGCAGGCGCTGACCGCCGCCGGCTTCCTGTCGGCGCTGATTCCCGAGGAGTACGGCGGCAGCGGCCTGCCGCTGCGCGCGGCCGGCGTGGTGCTGGAGGAAATCCACGCCTCGGGCGGCAACGCCGCGGCCGCGCATGCCCAGATGTACACCATGGGCACGCTGCTGCGCCACGGCAGCGCCGAGCAGAAGCGCCGCTACCTGCCGGCCATCGCCAGCGGGCAGCTGCGCCTGCAGGCCTTCGGGGTCACCGAGCCGGTATCGGGCACCGACACCACCCGGCTGCGTACCCGCGCGGTGCGCGACGGCGACAGCTACGTGGTCAACGGGCAGAAGATCTGGACCTCGCGCGCGCTGCATTCGGACCTCATGCTGCTGCTGGTGCGCACCACCCCGCTGGAGCAGGTGACCAGGCGTACCGAGGGGCTTTCGGTGCTGCTGGTCGACATGCGCGACGCGGTGGGGCACGGCATGACCATCCGCCCGATCAAGGCGATGGTCAACCACAACACCACCGAGGTATTCATCGACAACCTGCGGGTCCCCGCGGCCAACCTGATCGGCGCCGAGGGCGCCGGCCTGCGCTGCATCCTGGACGGCATGAACGCCGAGCGCATCCTGATCTCCCACGAGTCGCTGGGCGACGCCAGGTGGTTCATCCGGACCGCGGTGCGCTATGCCAACGAACGCGTGGTGTTCGACCGCCCGATCGGCAAGAATCAGGGCATCCAGTTCCCGCTGGCGCGCGCCTACGCGCAGACCCAGGCGGCCGAGCTGATGCTGCGCCAGGCCGCGGCGCTGTTCGACGCGGCGCAACCCTGCGGCGAGCAGGCCAACCTGTCCAAGCTGCTCACCGCCGAGGCCGCGTGGGAGGCCGCCGAAGCATGCATGCAGACCCACGGCGGCTTCGCCTACGCCTGCGAATACGACATCGAACGCAAGTGGCGCGAGGCGCGCGTGCAGCGCACGGCGCCGATCTCGACCAACCTGATCCTGTCCTATATCGCCGAGCACGTGCTCGGCCTGCCCCGCTCGTACTGAAGGCGAGGCGATGGGGCTGACCCGGCAACTCGCGGAGTTCGTCGCAGGCGTGGACGCCGGCGCGCTGCCCGACGCGTGCTGGCCCAGCGTGCGCCGGGGCATCGCCGACGCCATCGGCGTCGCGCTGGCCGCGGCCGCCGAGCCCGTGGTCGGCCATGCTCTGGCCCTGCTCGGCGCTGCCGCGGCGGGCGGGCCGTCGCGCATCTGGACGCGCCCGCTGCACGCGGCCTGCGCCGACGTCGCGCTGGTCAACGCCACCGCCGCGCATGCGCTGGACTTCGACGACACCGGACTGCGCGGGCACCCCAGCGCGGTGCTCGCGCCGGTGGTGCTGGCGCAGGCGCAAGCCCTCGGGCTGTGCTGGCGCGACGCGGTGGTCGGCTATGTCGCCGGCTACGAGACCTGGGCCGAGCTCATCGGGCGCGACCTCGACCCGCACCACGCCAAGGGCTGGCACCCGTCGGCGGTGTTCGGGGTCGTCGCCGGCGCCGCCGCGGCGGCCCGGCTGCGCGGGCTTCCCGCCGAGGCGACGGCGCACGCGCTGGGAATCGCGGCGTCGATGGCCGCCGGCCTGGTGGCCAACTTCGGCAGCATGACCAAGCCGCTGCAACTCGGGCTGGCGGCGCGCAATGCGGTGCTCGCCGCCACGCTGGCCGAGCGCGGCGTGGACGCCGCGGCCGATGCGCTGGAGAGCCCGCGCGGCCTGCTGGCCGCGCTGTCGCCCGCCGGCCGGGTGCGGCTGGACGACGACTGTCGAGTCGGGCGCGAGTGGCGGATCGTGCGCGAGTCGCTGAGCATCAAGCGCTACCCGACCTGCTACGCCGGGCACCGCGCCATCGACGCCGCGCTGTCGCTGCAGCCCCGGCTGCGCGGCCGCCTGCGCGACATCGACGAGGTGGTGGTGGAAATCGGCGAACTGCAGGCGGCGATGCTGCGCCACCCGAACCCGACGAACGCGCTGGAAGCCCGTTTCAGCGCGCAGTACGCGGTGGCCTGCGCGCTGGCGCGCGGACGCGTCGAACTGCGCGACCTGCACGAGCAGGCCGTGCGGCAGGCCGACGTGCAGGCACTGCTCGGCAAGGTGCGGGTGGTGACGCTGGCCGCGCGCGACCCGCTGGAGCCGCTGTTCTCCCCCGAGGACCGGGTGCGGGTGCGACTGCACGACGGCTCGCCGCCCCTGTGCGCGGCGGTGCAGCGCCCGCTCGGCCATGCCAGCCGCCCGCTGGACGACGGCGCGCTGCGCGACAAGTTCCTCGGATGCGCCGCGATCCACCTGGACGCGACCGCTGCGCTGGCGTGGTGGGACAGCGCGATGGCGCCGCTGCAGCAGCCGGTGTGCTGGCCCGCAGCGCCGCGCTGACGCGGCGGCTGCACCCGGCTGGCCGCCGCAGCCCGTCGCCTCAGGCGCGGGCGGCCAGCCGCTCGAGCTCGGCGATCACCGCATCGCCCATCTGCGCGGTGCCCACGCTGGGGCCGCCCGGGGCGGCGATGTCGGCGGTGCGCACGCCCTGCTCGAGCACCTGCTCGACCGCCTGCTCGAGCAGCAGCGCGTCGGCCTCGCGCTCGAAGGTGAAGCGCAGGCACATCGCAAAGCTCAGGATCGCCCCCAGCGGATTGGCGATGCCGCGCCCCGCGATGTCGGGCGCGCTGCCGTGGATGGGTTCGTACAGCGCCTTGCGCCGGCCCCGCGGATCGGGCGCGCTCAGCGACGCCGAAGGCAACAGCCCGAGCGAGCCGGCGACCATCGCGGCGCAGTCCGACAGGATGTCGCCGAACAGGTTCTCGGTCAGCAGCACGTCGAATTGCGAAGGTCGGCGCACCAGTTGCATCGCGCAGTTGTCGACGTACAGGTGCGACAGCTCGATGTCGGGGTAGTCGCGCTGCTGCAGTTCGATGACCGTCTCGCGCCACAGCAGCCCGCCCTCCAGCACGTTGCTCTTGTCCACCGAGCAGACCTTGCCGCGCCGTTGCCGCGCCAGCTCGAAGGCGGCGCGGGCGATGCGCTGGATTTCCGAGGTCGTGTAGCTGCAGGTGTTGACCCCCCTGCGCTGACCGTCGGGCAGATCGAAGATGCCCCGCGGCTCGCCGAAGTAGATGCCTCCGGTCAGCTCCCTGACCAGCACCATGTCGCAACCCTCGAGCACCTCGGGGCGCAGCGTCGACGCATCGCGCAGCGCGGCCAGCGCCCTCACCGGCCGCAGGTTGGTGAACAGGTCGAGTTCCTTGCGCATGCGGATCAACTGGTCGTGCTTGCGCGCCTCGTAGGGGATGCGGTCGTACTCGGGCGAGCCGGTGGCGCCGAACAGGATGGCGTCGGCGTCGAGGATCTTGCGCCACAGATGGTCGGGCATCAGGTCGCCATGGGCCTTCCACGCGGCGATGCCGTAGGGCTCCTCGTCGAGCTGCAGCGGCACGCCGCGCCGCTTGGCGAACCACTCGACCACCCGCCGCGCCTGGGGCATGATCTCCGGACCGATGCCGTCGCCCGGCAGCATCAGCAGCTTGCGCGGCTCGTCGCCGTCGCCCGGCAGCAGCCAGGGCTGCCGCGCCTGGCTCTCGTTCTCGAAAGTCTGGATCATCGTGATGTGCTCGAGGGTCATGGCAATGCGGTCGCGCCCGCGCAGCAGCGCCTGCTGCTGCTGCGGGTCGATGTCGAAGTGCAGCGGGCCCAGTCCGTCGCCCTGCAAGGTGCGGGCCGCCAGGTCCACCCGCAGCCGCGGCTCGGCGCTGTCGCAGACATGGCGGCAGACAGCCTGGTAGGCGTCGCCGGCCAGTTGCAGCGGCAGCAGGCCGTTCTGGCAGCAGTTGGAGCGGAAGATGTCGCCGAAGCTCGGCGCGATGACACAGCGGATGCCGGCCGCCAGCAGCGCCCACACCGCGTGCTCGCGCGAGCTTCCGCAGCCGAAATTGCGTCCGGTGACCAGGATCCCGGCGCCCTGGTAGCGGGGCTGGTGCAGCACGAAGCCCGGGTCGATGCCGCCGCCCGCGTCGCGCCGCCAGGCCTCGAAACAAAACGGCCCGAGTTCGTCCGGCGCGTAGGCGATCAGCCTGTCGATCGGGATGATGACGTCCGTATCGATGTGGTCCTTGAGCAGCGGCGCGGCCAGGGCATCCAGCGTGGTGAACGGTGTCATCGGGCGGGTGGTGCTTCGATGGCGCCGGCGATCGCCGAGGCCGCGGCCAGCGCGGGGCTGGCCAGATGGGTACGCGCACCCGGGCCCTGGCGGCCGACGAAGTTGCGGTTGGAGGTCGACACGCAGCGCGCGCCGGGCTCGACGGTCTCGCCGTTGGCCGCCAGGCACATCGAGCAGCCGGGCATTCGCCAGTCGAATCCTGCGTCGCGGAACACCTGGTCCAGGCCCTCGGCCTCGGCCTGCAACCGGGTATCGTGCGAGCCGGCGACGACCCACGCCCGCACATGCGGGGCGACGCGCTGGCCGGCGACCACCGCCGCCGCGGCGCGCAGGTCGGACAGCCGGGCGTTGGCGCAGGAGCCGATGAACACGCGATCGATGCGGGTGCCGCGGATCGGCTGGCCGGCGCGCAGCCCCATGTAGGCCAGCGCATCCTCGATCGCCCGGCGGCGCTGCGGGGTCGGCGCGGCGGCCGGATCGGGAATGCGGCCGTCGATGTCGATCACCTGCTCGGGGCTGGTGCCCCAGGTGACCTGCGGACCGATGCGCTCGCAGTCGATTCGCAGCTGCTGGTCGAACACCGCTTGCGGCGGCGAGCGCAGCCGCTGCCAATCGGCCAGCGCCCGGCTCCACGCGCCGCCGCGCGGAGCGAAGCGCCGGCCCTCGATCCAGGCGAAGGTCTTGTGGTCGGGCGCGATCATGCCGAACTTGGCCCCCATCTCGATCGACAGGTTGCACAGGGTCAGCCGCTGCTCGACCTCCAGCGCCTGCACCGCCGGCCCGCAGTACTCGATCGCGAAGCCCTGCGCGGCGGCGGTGCCGAAGCGCCCGATGGCGTGCAGGATCATGTCCTTGGCGTACACCCCCGGCGCCAGCCGGCCGTCGAAGGCCAGCTGCAGGACCCGCGGCCGGCGCTGGCGGATGGTCTGCGTGGCCAGCACGTGCTCGACTTCGCTCGAGCCGATTCCGAAGGCCAGCGCGCCCAGCCCGCCATGGGTGCAGGTGTGGCTGTCGCCGCAGACGATCAGCGTGCCCGGCAGGCTCAGCCCGAGTTCGGGGCCGATCACATGCACGATTCCGCTGCCGCTGCGGTCGAGGTCGAACAGGCGGATTGCCTGCGCTGCGCTCAGCCGACGCATGTCGTGCAGCAGCCTGGCGCCGACCTCGCTGGTGTCGGCATCGCGCCCGGCCAGAGTGGACACCGCATGGTCCGGGGTGGCGAAACTCAGGTCGGGCCGGCGCACCCGCAAGCCGCGCTGCTGCAACCGCCGCAGCCGCGGCGCGGCTTCGAGATCGTGGATGAAATGCCGGTCGACGTGCAGCAGCGAATCGCCGTCGGGCAGCACGTCGACCAGGTGCCGCTCCCAGATGGTGTCGAACAGCGTGCCCTCGCTCATCCCCCGCTACCCCCGCGTGCGCCTTGCAGCCTCGGCACCATACCAGATGTACCAAACTTGGTACATCTGGTCCGGGTAAACCCCGGGCGACGCATCGGCGAGGCGACCACGCGGCACTGCCGGCGCTGGGTGTGCTGGTGCCCTGGGTGTGCTGGTGCCGAGTGTCCGACTCGAACGGACGACCTACCGCTTACCGTACCACTTCGGCTTTCGCCGCCGCTGGGTTCGTGGTCTGGACTATCCCTTGGCCATGGCGATCGACGCGTTAGGCCCCCCCCGTCTAGTCTCTACACCTTCCCACCGCGTGGGCTTGGCTCGGGATTGGCATGGCCGTCTGGGCTTTAGCGTTCCCCGAGTTTGAGGGGTTCTGCACCCGCCGTTTCCGGCAGGGCACTCGTTCACATCAAGGCGGTTGCTCTACCAGCTGAGCTAACCCGGCATCGTTCCAGCAAGCCGGCGGATTATAGGGACTGGAGCCAGCCCGGGCGCCGCGGCGCCTACTTGACCCGCTTGAGGTGGCCGCCGGCCGGCGCGCGCGGCGGCGGCTCCGGTTCGTGGTCGCCTTCCGGCCTGTCCGCCTCGCCCGGCTGCGGCACCGAGTGCAGCCGCGGTGGGGTCGCGGGCGGCGAAGCGCTCTGGCCCGCTGCGTCCTCGGAGTCGGTCTCGACCTGCGGCGGCGGGAAAGCCATGCCCTGGCCGTTCTCCCGCGCGTAGATCGCGGTCACGTGGCTGATCGGCACGACGATCTCCCGCGCCACGCCGCCGAAGCGCGCCTTGAACTGGATGTCGTCGTTGCCCAGGTTGAGCCCGCTGGTGGCGCCGAAACTGATGTTCAGCACGATCTCGCCGTTGCGCACATGTTCGCGCGGCACGCGCACGCTGGAGTCGACCCGCACCGCCAGGTACGGCGTGTAGCCGTTGTCGCAGCACCACTCGTAGAGGGCGCGCAGCAGGTAGGGCTTGGTCGAGGTCGGTTGCGGGGCGGAGTCGCTCATCGCGAGCCTTACTTGCGCATGACCTTTTCCGATGGCGTCAGCGCTTCGATGTAGGCCGGCCGCTGGAAGATGCGCTCGGCGTACTTGGCCAGCGGCGCCGCCGATTTCGGAAGGTCGATTCCGTAAT
>JAKBBQ010000078.1:8992-13796 GCA_021808405.1 Pseudomonadota bacterium
CGCCACAGCAGCGGCGCGATCGACACGTCGAGCATCGAGAAATCGTCCCCCAGCATGTAGCGGTTCTTGGTGAACACCGGCGCCAGCTGGGTCAGGCGGTCGCGGATCGCGGCGCGCGCCTTTTCCATCGCCTTTTCGTTGGCCTTGGTGGTGCGCGATTCCAGCACGCCGACGTGGACGAACAGTTCCTTCTCGAAATTGAACAGGAACAGGCGCACGCGCGCACGCGCCACCGGATCGCCGGGCATCAGCTGGGGGTGGGGGAAGCGTTCGTCGATGTACTCGTTGATGATGTTGGACTCGTACAGGATCAGATCCCGCTCGACCAGGATCGGGACCTGGCCGTAGGGGTTCATCACATTCACGTCCTCCGGCTTGTTGAACAGATCCACGTCGCGGATCTCGAAGTCCATGCCCTTTTCGAACAGCACGAAGCGGCAGCGCTGGGAAAACGGACAGGTCGTGCCGGAATAAAGGACCATCATGGAATGCGACTCCTGAAAAAGCAAAGGGAGTGAGTTGGCTCACCCCCGCGGACGCCGTTCGCTTGCTCGCCGCGGCCACGCAGGCCACAGGATCGGCAATTTGCAAATGATACCTCGTCCCGGCAAGGGACGGCCGGGGCGGCGACCGGCCCGCCGGCGAAGGCGAGCGCCCGGCGCGAAGCCATCCCGCACAAGCTGAGGCCCTCCCCCCAACCCACGGAGGCTTAACCATGCAACAATTGGCAAACAACAAATCTTCCAACGACGGAGAGGGACCCGATGAGTCTGTTGAAGGATTTCAAGGATTTCGCGGTCAAGGGCAACGTGATCGACCTGGCGGTGGCGGTGATCATCGGCGGCGCCTTCGGCAAGATCGTCTCGGCGCTGGTCGCCGACGTCATCATGCCCCTGGCCGGCGTGGTGGTGGGCAAGATCGACTTCACCAATCTGTTCATCGTGCTGGGCAGCGCGCCGCCGGGCACGGCGCGCACCCTGGAGGCGCTGAAGAAGGCCAACGTGCCGGTCCTCGCCTACGGGGACTTCATCACCATCGCGCTGAACTTCCTGATCCTGGCCTTCGTGATCTTCCTCATGGTCCGGGTCATCTCCAAGCTCAAGCATGCGCCGCCCGAAACGCCGGCGGCTGCGCCCCCGGTGCCCGAGGACGTGCAGTTGTTGCGGGAGATCCGCGACCTGCTGAGCAAGGGCTGAGCCGCTGCGCTCGCTGCCGGCCAGCCGCCGCGAACGGCTCAGGCGGGCGCGCCGGCCAGCCGCCTTGCCATGGCGATCGCCGAGCACAGGCTCGCCGGGTCGGCGATGCCGCGGCCGGCGATGTCGAATGCCGTCCCGTGGTCGGGGCTGGTTCGCACGAACGGCAGCCCGAGGGTGATGTTCACTCCCTGCTCGAGGCCGAGGTATTTCACCGGGATCAGCGCGTGGTCGTGCAGCATCGCGACCACCACGTCGAAGGCGCCGGCACGCGCGCGCATGAACACGGTATCCGGCGGGTGGGGGCCGCTGGCGTCGATTCCCTCGGCGCGCGCCTGCGCGATCGCCGGGGCGATGATGCGCAGTTCCTCGTCGCCGAACAAGCCGCCTTCTCCGGCATGGGGATTCAACCCGGCCACCGCGATGCGCGGCCGCTGCTGCCCCCACGCGCGCGCCGCAGCATCGGTGATGCGCAGGGTCTGCAGCACGGCCTGCTCGGTGACGGCCTGCAGCGCGCGCCGCACGCTCAGGTGGATGGTCACCAGCACGGTGCGCAGTTCCCGGTTGGCCAGCATCATGCGCACCTCGACCCCGCCGCACAGGTGCTGCAGGAGTTCGGTGTGCCCGGGAAAGTCCACTCCCGCCGCATGCAGCGCCTCCTTGTGGATCGGCGCGGTCACCAGCCCGGCGACCTCGCCGCGCAGCGCCGCCTGCGCGGCCGCGACAATGCTGCGATGGGCCGCGGCGCCGGCGCGCGCATCGACCCTCCCGGAGACGATATCGCGCAGGCTGGCGCTGTCCACACCGGCCGGGCGCACCACCGGGATCACGCCCGCGGGCAGTTCGCGCCACGCCGCGGGCGCGTCGATCTCGGCCACCACCGGGTGTCCGCACGGACCGGCCAGTTGCTGCGCGGCGCGCGCCACGGCCTCGGGGCAGCCGTAGACCACGCAAGCTCGCGCCTGGCCGGCCATGCAGGCCTTGACCACGATCTCCGGGCCGATTCCGGCGACGTCGCCCAGCGTGAGGGCCAGCAGCGGCGGCTCGGCGAGGTCGTTCATGCCGGGTTGTCCAGGTCGATGAACCGGTGCTCCAGCCCGAACCGCCCGGCCAGGTGGGCTCCCAGCGCCTGCACGCCGTAGCGCTCGGTGGCGTGGTGGCCGCAGGCCAGGTAGGCGATCCCCATCTCCCGCGCGAAATGCGCGGTGGGCTCGGAAATCTCCCCGCTGACATAGGTGTCCGCGCCAGCCTGCTGCGCCTGCTCGATCCAGCCCTGCGCGGCGCCGGTGCACCAGGCCAGGCGCCCCACCGGCGCCTGCGCGTCGCCGACGAGCAGCGGCGCGCGGCCGAGCAGGCGCTCGAGCGCCTCGGCGAGCTCGGCCCGCGTGGCCTGCGGGGCGCGCCCGAGAACCCCGAGTTGCTGCTTGCCGAAGCGCGACTGCGGCTGCCAGCCCAGGCGCGCTGCGAGCTGGGCGTTGTTGCCGAGCTCGGGGTGGGCATCCAGCGGCAGGTGGTAGGCGTACAGGTTGATCCCGGCCTGCAACAGCGCATGCAGGCGCTTGTGGCGCTGGCCGACCACGCGCGGGTCCTCCCCGCGCCAGAACCAGCCGTGATGCACCAGGATCGCGCAGGCGTCGAGCTGCGCCGCACGCTGCACCAGCTCCAGGCTGGCGGTGACGCCGCTGACCAGTCGGCGGAGGGTCGGGCGACCCTGCACCTGCAGGCCGTTGGGGGCATGGTCGTCGAAGGCGTCGACCTGCAGCAACTCGTGCAGGTAGCGCTCGAGTTCGTCGCGCGACAGCGTCGGCATGGCCCGGGGACTCAGTCGGCGTCGCCCGCCGCGCCGCCGCGATCGCCGGAGCGGACCACCGCCTTGTCCGCCTCGGCCTTGCCCTCGCCGGCCTCGTCGGGCGACGCCGAATAGGTGCCGAGGATGCGCGCGCCGATGATCCCCACCTCGTAGAGCAGGATCATCGAGATCGCCAGCGAGGTCTGGGAGAACACGTCGGGAGGGGTGATCACCGCCGCGATGGCAAACGCGGCGACGATGAAATACGAGCGCCACGCCTTGAGCTGGGCGATGCTCAGCACGTCGAACCGCACCAGCAGCATCAGCACCACCGGGACCTCGAACGCGGTGCCGAAAGCCAGGAACAGGGTCAGCACGAAGCTCAGGTAGGACTCGATGTCCGGAGCCGCGGTGATGACCTTCGGAGCCACTGCCTGGATGAAGGTGAACAGCCGGCCGAGCACGATGAAATAGGCGAAGGCCACGCCGAGGTAGAACAGGATGGTGCTCAGCACGACCAGCGGCACCACCAGGCGCTTCTCGTGGGAATACAGGCCGGGGGCGACGAAGGCCCAGACCTGGTAGAGCACCGCCGGCAGCGCCACCAGCAGCGCCGCCAGCATGGTCAGCTTCAGCGGGACCAGGAACGGCGTGATGACCCCGATGGCGATCATGCTCGAGCCATGCGGCAAGTGGGAGATCAGCGGCCGCGCGAGCAGGTCGAACAGCCCCGAGGGGCCCGGGTAGACCACCAGCACCGCGAACACCACCCCCACCGCGATCAAGGCACGGATCAGGCGATTGCGCAACTCGATGAGGTGGGAAATGAAAGGCTGCTCGCCCAGCGGATCGGTCTCGGAGGTCGGAGTTTCGCTCACTGCACGGGCTCAGGGCGTAGGGGGTTGCGACCCGCGCGCGTCGCGCCGGGCCGGTCTGGCTGCACAGGCATCGCGCCCATGCCGCTCAATTGCGCGAACGCTCGCGAAAGCGGGCCATGCGCGCCGCACCCGACAACGCCTGGCCGCGCAGGCGGGAATGCCGGCGATACCACAACGGGACCGAATTCGAGCCGATGCGCTTGAGGCGCTTGGGCCGCCCGGGCGCTGCCAGGTACGGCCCCGCCGGCGCATCGTCCGGCGCCGCCAGCGCTTCGGCGGCGTCGCCGGCGGAGCCCATGCCGGGCAGGCCTGAGGTGGCTTCCTTCCACGCGCTGTCGAAGTCCTGGCGCACTTCGCTGAGGTTTTTCGAGACCGTGCTGCGAATGTCCTGCAGCGACGACTCGACGCTGGACTTGACTCCGCGCAGATCGTCGAGTTCGATCTGCCGGTTGACTTCGGCCTTGACGTCGGCCATGTAGCGTTGGGCGCGCCCCATCAGGTTGCCCACGGTGCGCGCGACCCGCGGCAGCTTCTCGGGGCCGAGCACGATCAGCGCGACCACCCCGATCACTCCGAGTTCGGAAAAACCGATGTCGAACATGGCTCAGGACCGGCGGGCGCGCCCGGCGCGCGCGACACCGCCGGCAGGCAGGGAGTTCAGGACTTTTCCTTCGCCTCGACGTCGATCGCGTCCTTGTGCGCAGCGGCCTCGGGCGCCTGCGCGGCGAGTTGCTTGTCGGGTGCTGCCGGCGCCTGCGGGGTGTCGCCCTCGCGCATGCCTTCCTTGAAGCCCTTGACCGCCGAGCCGAGGTCGCTGCCGATGTTCTTCAGCTTTTTCGTGCCGAAGACCATCATGACGATGACCAGCACGATCAGCCAATGCCAGATGCTCAGTGAACCCATGGTCGAACCTCCTGCGCGCCTCCAGTCGAGATCGCGCTTGC
>JAKBBQ010000391.1 GCA_021808405.1 Pseudomonadota bacterium
CAATGTGCTGACGGCGAGCCTGGGCACGGCCGAGGATCCGCCGTTCAGCTTCGAGAGCCTGCAGTTGCAGGCGGGCGACTGCCTGCTGCTCTGCAGCGACGGGGTCTGGCACTATTTTCTCGACCCCGAGCTCGGCGCAACCCTCGATGCGATGGAACCCCGCGAGGCCTGCGAGGCCCTGGTCAACAAGGCCCGGCTGCGGGCCGCGGGCCACGGCGACAATCTGTCGCTGGCGGTGCTCAAGCTCAGCGAGCCGCCGGCGACGCCACGCCCGGCCCCGCCCAGGATCGAATTCCCCGAATGGATCGAGCCGCAGCCGCCCACCCAGCCGGTCAAGGGTCCGCGGCGCTGAGCGGGGGCCGGCCCGGCCTTCAGCGCGGCACCGGCAAGGGCCCGGAGGCGGGCGGAACGGGAAGCGGCGGCGCGGGCGGGCTTTGTTGCTGCTGGCGAACCCGCTGCTGCAGCCGCAGGTAGTCCAGCATGCGCTCGCGCTGGCTGGCGCGAGCCGCCTGCGCCTGCGAAGCCGAGGTGCGCAAGCCGGGGGCCTGCTGGGGACCGGGCAGCACCGCGCGCGCGCCATGGCCCGGGACGCGGCGCGCAGGCGCCGGCGCCGAGGCCGCCCGCGCCTGCGCGCGCTGCCGCTGCTCGCGCTGGGCCTGCTGCTGGCGCTGCTGGCGCTGCAACAGCACCTGCGTCGCATCCCCGCCCGCATGTTCGGCGAGCCTGCGGCGGATGGCCGCGCGCTGCTCGCTCGCGCGTTGCTCGCGGTCGAGCAGGTCGAGGCGCTGCTGGCGGGCGCGCACGGCGTCGCGCAGGCGGCGGTGACGCTGCGCGGCGTGGTCCAGGCAGGAAAAGACCAGGAAACGCCCCATGCAAGCGGCGCGCTCGGCAGCGTAGTCGCGGTCGATCTGCCGCCTCTGCTGCTCCAGGCGGGCACGCTCGATCTGGCGCTGCGCGCGCGCCGCAGCGGGCGCCGACGCCGGCTGGCTGGCAAGCGGTGCCGGCTGCGCCGCGACGGCACTCGCCGCGCAAGCCAGCGACAGCGCGAGCAGCCAGGCACGCCAGCGGCCGGCAAGGCTGCTCGCGAAGCCGCGCAAGGGCGCGAGGGCCGCGAACAGGCTCAACGGCGGGCTCACAAGCAGACGCACAAGCAGACTCACGAGCAGGCTCACTAGGTCAGCGCGGTGTGCACTTCACGCCGCTGCTGCTGCAAGTACGCGGGGGTCTGCATCTCGAGCAGGCGCGAGACCGTGCGCTCGAATTCGTAGGCCAGCGGCCCCGAGAGGTACAGCGCCTGCGCAGACGTCGCCGCGGACACGACCAGCTTGATCCCGCGGTCGTACAGCACGTCGACCAGCAGGGTGAAGCGGCGCGCCGCGGTGGCCAGCTCCGGCCCCATGCGCGGCACGCCGCTGAGCAACAGGGTGTGGAAGCGGCTGCTCAACTCCAGGTAGTCGTTTTGCGAACGCGGGGTGTTGCACAGGGTCTGGAAGTCGAACCAGGCGACGCCGCCCGCCCGGCGCAGCGCGGGCAGCGCCCGCCCCTCCACCGACAGCAGCGGGTCTTCGTCGGGGCCGTCGACCAGGCGCTGGAAACACTCGCGCATCGCAGCCTCGGCAGCGGCGTCCAGCGGTTGATGGTACAGGGTCATCTGGCGCAGCGCCTGCTGCCGATAGTCGACCCCGGCATCGACCTGCACCACGTCGAGGTGCTGCTTCAGCCGCTCGATCGCAGGCAGGATGCGGTCGCGGTGCAGCCCATCGGGGTAGAGCTGGTCGGGGTGGAAGTTGCTGGTCGCCATCAATACCACGCCGTCGTCGAACAGCCCTTGCAGCAGCCGGTCGAGGATCATCGCGTCGGTGACGTCGCTGATATGAAATTCATCGAAGCAGATCAGCCGGAACCTGCGCGCGATGCGGCGCGAGAGTTCCTGCAGCGGATTCTGCGTGCCCTGCAGCCCGGCCAGTTCGCGCTGCACCTCGCGCATGAATTCGTGGAAATGCAGCCGCGTCTTGCGCACCACCGGAACACTGGCGTGGAAGGCGTCCATCAGGAAGCTCTTGCCTCGCCCCACGCCGCCCCACATGTACACCCCGCGCGGAAGTTCGGGATGCACGAGCAGCCGCCGCACCGCGCTGGAGCGCCGCGACTTGTAGTCGATCCACTCGTCCTGCGCTTGCTGCAGCCGCGCGATCGCCGCGCGCTGCGCGGAGTCGGCCACGAAGCCGCGCTCGCCCAGGTGCCGCAGGGCGTATTCGGTGAAGTTCATCGGGCGCGTCGGTCGCGGTGCCACGGCGTGCCGCGGCACCGCGGACCGCTTCAGAAGTTCAGGGCCCGCGAGTCGCTGGCCAGCGCGGCTTCCTTCATCGCCTCCGACAGCGTGGGATGGGCGTGGCAGATGCGCGCGATATCCTCGGCGCTGGCCTTGAACTCCATCGCCACCGCCGCCTCGGCGATGAGCTCCGAGGCCAGCGGACCGATGATGTGCACGCCCAGGATCGCGTCGCTGGCGGCATCGCTGAGCAGCTTGACGAAGCCGGTGGTGTCGCCCAGCGCACGCGCGCGGCCGTTGGCCAGGAAAGGAAAGCTGCCCACCTTGTAGGCGCG
>JAKBBQ010000079.1 GCA_021808405.1 Pseudomonadota bacterium
TTCCAGGCAGGACCTCGCCGAGCCCGATGGCCTGGATCGACTGGTGCGCATCGGCGCGGTCGCCGACGCCGTGGCGGTGCATTACCAGACCCGATGGCAGCAACTCGTGCTGGCGACGACCAAGGAAATCGCCTCGGCTGCGAAGGCCACGGTCCTCGGCAAGGGCGTCGCACTGGGCACGCTGCTGCTGCGCCACCCGCTGTCGCTGGTCGCGCTGGGCGTGTTCGCCGCGCTGATGCTGGCGGCCGCCCCGGAACTGGCCGGGCAGCAGTGGGTCGCTGGTGGCTCGCTGCCGTTCCTGTTGCTGTACGTCGCGGCCCTCGTCCTCGCCTGGTGGCGCTACGCCCGCGCCAAGTCGGAGCGTTGGGAAGGCACCCACCAGGACCTTCGACTGCTCGCCGAATGGCTGCGCGTGGCGCACGCGCGCCTGGTGGCCGACGACCCCGTCTCGGTGCTCGACTGCCTGCAGGTGCGCCAGCATGCCGACTCGGGCTGGGTGCGCCTGGCGCTGCGCTCGCTGCTGCAGGCTCAGCCGGTGGCCGCGGCCGCCGACCCGCACGGACTGGCGTGGGTGCGCCGGCGCTTTGTCGATGCGCAGGTCGACTACCACAAGGGCACGCTGATCACCCGCCGCGAGAAAGCCATCGACGTGCTGTCGTTCGGCGCGCGGCTCGGTGCCCGCTTGTTCCTCGGCACCCTGCTCGCGCTGGTGGCGTGGGAGATCGTGTGCGTGGCGCTGCACCGCGACGCCGGCTGGCCCGGGCACGTGCTGGCGATCACCCAGCTGGTGTCGCTGGCCTTCTGGGGAGCCATGCGCAAGACCATCGACGTGCTGGGACTGGAGCAGGAAGTGGTGCGCGCCGAAGTCGTGCTCCACGCGTTGACCCAGGCCCAGCGCAGCCAGGACCTGCGCGGCGTGAGGGACGCGACCGGCACCTTCGCCAAGGACCAGGAGGACTGGCATTCGCTGCACCGGAGCAAGCCGATCGAGGCCACGACGGGCGCCTGAGTCCCGGAAATCGCGTGGCGGCCTGGCCGCCACGCGCTCAGCGCGCGCCCGAGCGCGCGACCCCCAGCAACGCGACGGTGCCGCAGGCCATCAGCACGGCGGCCAGGCCGAAGCCCATGACCGGCGACACGGCGCTCCACAGCAAGCCGACCGCGGCGCTGGAGACGAACCGGGCGACGCCGTTGACCGTGCCCAGCGCCCCGTAGCCCAGGCCCAGATCGCGGGAATCGATCATCTCCGCGCTGACCGTGGGCTCCAGCGCCTCCTCGACCGCGACGTACAGCCCGGCGCACAGGAAAATGGTCGCCAGCAGCGGCAGGCCGGCCCTTGCCGCCACGAAGGCCCAGGCGGTCAGCGCGGCGGTCAGCGCGCCCAGCGCATAGCCGCCGACCAGCAGCGGCAGGTGGCCGACGCGATCGGCCAGCGCGCCGATCGGATAGGACATCACCACCTGCACCACGTTGCGCCAGACGAAAAGCAGGCCGGCGAACTGCGCCGCCTCGACCAGGCCCAGCGAGGGCGCGAGCAGCCTGGTCGCGGCGAGGATCAGCAGCGAGGCCGAGAAATCGCCCATGCCGAACAGCGCGACCGCGCCCAGGTAGCGCCCGAAGCGCGCCGGCAGTCCGCGCAGCGAGCGCAGCAGCCGAGCGTCGGGGTTGGGCGAGCGCCGCGGGTCGCGCACCAGCGCGACAAAGGCCAGCGCGGCCAGCGCGCCGGGAATCAGCGACAGCCAGAGGACCAGCCGGAACGGCGTCGCGGGATCGCGCCACGCCAGCCCGTGCGCCCAACCCAGCAGCGCGACTCCGAGCAGCGGCCCGAGCACCGCGCCGACGGTGTCGGCCGCGCGGTGGAAGCCGAAGGCGCGCCCCTTGGTCTGCGGGGTCACCGACTGCACCACGATGGCGTCGCGCAACGGCCCGCGCAGCCCCTTGCCGAACCACGACGTCAGCCGGCCCAGCAGCAGCAACGGCCAGCCGCCGGCCAGCGCGATCAGCGCCTGGCCCAGCGGCGTCAGCGCATAGCCCAGCACCACCAGCAGCTTGCGGTGGCCCAGCCTGTCGGCGGCATGGCCCGCGAGCATCCGGGTGAAACTGGCCAGCGCATCGGCGCTGCCCTCGATCAGCCCGAGTGCGCTCGCAGGCAGCCCGAGCACCGCCAGCAGGCCGGGCAGCAGCACGGTGGCGGTTTCGTAGCACAGGTCCCCGAGCGCGCTGGTCAGCCCGGCCCCGAGCACCGTGCGGTTGAGCCACTTGCCGGCCGCGCCATCGGCCCGGGCTGTCGAGCCGGGTTCGTTCACGTCGATGCCTCCGCGGATCGGCGGCCGACTCGACGAGGGAACCACGGTCGTACCCGGTCGCACCGCGGAGCGTCGGGCGCTGCGCATCCAGCCTCGTCGGCCATGCGGCGATTACAGCACAACCATCGCCGGTCTCGGGATCGCCCGGCGACGCGCGTCAGCTCGGCCGCTGCCCGCAGTCGGCGTCGCCGGGCGGCTGCACGATGCGCCAGCGCGCCTCGGGCGCCGGATCGCGCGCGAGCGCGTCGAGCGCGCCGCGCCCAGCACCTGGGTGCAGCCGGCGCGCAGCAGCGCGAGTTCGCGCTGCGCATCGACCCCGTCGGCCAGCAGCAGCACCGCGGGCGCAGGCAGCAGCCGCCGCAGGCGCATCAGCAGGGCCTCGGCGCCATGCGCCGCCGGCAGGCAGGCGATGACCAGGTCGCAAGGCTCCTCCAGCGGCGACGACCCGGGCGCAAGGGCCTCGGCCAGCACGACGCGCCGCGGCGTGAGCGCCGCGGCGGCGAGGCGCTCAGCCAGGTCGGCCGGCTCGCCGTCCTCGACCAGCAAGACCCGCAAGGCCTCCGCGGCCGGCGCCTGCAGCGCGACGGCCGGCGCCCCCGCGCCTGCACGATCCCCCGTCATCATTTGTCGTCCTTGCGATCGATTCTGCCTTCCCGACGCGGCCCGGCGCAAGTTCCAGGCGCGAGTCGGCGGGCAGCGGACTGGTATCGAAAGGTAGCAGGCGCAAGACGACAACAGCTGCGCAAGATTTCACGAAATCTGCGGATGCATGACACATTCGTCTATGGCGACCGCTGATCTCCCGACGATAGACCCAAGCGCGAACGGCCCCGGGGCAGCCGGCGCGGCCGCGCCGCGTCAGGCCGGCTCCAGCCCGTGCTCGCGCTTGATCGCGGCGAATTGCGGCGAGGCCAGACAGTCGATCGCCGCGCGCGCGGCCTGCGGCTGGCGCGACGCGCCGCAGATGCCGGCGCTGAAGCGGGTCACGATCTCGCAGCCCGGCGGCAGTTCGCCCAGCACCCGCACGCCGGCCAGGCCGACGAGTTCGCTGGTCTGCTGGAATCCCAGCGACGCCTGGCCCTGCGCCAGCAAGCGACCGACCGGCACTCCGGCGGGCGCCTGCACCAGCCGCTCGCGCACCGCATCGAACACCCCCCAGCGCCGCAACAGCGCCTGCACCGCGGTGCCGCTCGGCCCGGTCGAATGGCCGATCGCCTGCGCGTCGAGCACGGCCCGGCGCAGCGCGTCCTCGCTGCCGACGTCGAGCGCCGGCGCGCCTTCGGGGACCGCCACCACGGTCTTCGACACCACCAGGTCGACGCGGCTGCCGGCCAGCACGCTGCCGCCGGCGATCAACTGGTCGATCGCGTCGGATGCGAGCACCACGAGGTCGAAGGACTCGCCGTCGCGGACTCGGCGCGCCGCATCGACCCCGCCCACCGACTCGAAATGCAAGTCCACGCCTCGCTCGCGCAGGCAGGCCTGCGCCAGCTGCGCGAGCATCGCCCGCGTGGCCATCGACGAAATGCCCTGCAGGGCCGGGGGTCGAGTGTTCATCGAAGCGTCCTCTCCACAGGTCCGGGGGCCGACTCGGCCCGGCCGCCGCCATGCAGCGCGCGCGGCGCGCCGGGCCGCGGCCGTTGCGGGAATGTTACGGTCAGGCGGCGCGCGGCGCGTCGGGCGCCAGGCAGCGCGCGACTGCGCCGACGATGGCCTCCACGCAGGCCTCGCGCAAGCGGGCGAAGTCGCCCCAGGGATAGCGGGGGTTGGCCAAGCGCGCCTGCAGGTAGCCCAGCGCCAGCGCCAGCCGCAACTCGTCGGCCAGCGCCAGGCGATCGTGTCCGCTGCCCAGTTCGTCGGCCAGCGCACGAGTGATGCGGGCGAACAACGCCAGGATGTCGCCGTACACCGGCATCAGCGCCTGCGGCTGGACCTGGCCGGGCTGGCCACTCGGGCTGGAAGTCAGGTAGACCAGCCGGTAATAGTCGGGGCGCTGCTCCCAGAAGCCGACGAAACCCTCGACCAGAGCGCGGTGGCGCTGCTGCGCCGACGATCGCGGGTCGAGACAGCCCCGCAGCACCAGCAGCAGTTCGCCGAACACCACCCGCCAGAGTTCCTGCAGCACGGCGTTCTTGCCGTCGAAATAGCGATACAGCGACATCGCGCTGCGACCCAGCAACCTCGCCAGCGCCTGCATGGTCACCGCCTCGGTGCCTCCCTGCCGGAAGAGTTCCAGCGCAGCCGCGACGATCGCTTCCTGCAGGCGCCGATGATCCTCCTGGTTGCCCCTGCGCACGCGCGGGGGAATGGCTCGCGCAGCCGACGGCGCGCAGCCCTGCGGCGCCGCTTCCGGCGTCCCGCTGCGCTGGCCGTCCGGGTCCCCCCACGCCGCCTCGGTATCCCTAGGTCTCATGTGGATTAGATATGCGTAAACATAAATATATGCAAAAATCTAATTCTATCGACACTCGCCTCGCCCGGCCAGATGCCATCCCGGCGGCGCGGGTCGGTGCGGACCGGCCGTCACTGCGACCGGAAGGAATCGAATCACTCCGCTGTGGTTCCTCGTCTTGAGGCGACAGGGCGCATCGCGCCCGGGTCAAGCTCACCGTTTTCGCGACCCGACGCCGCCCCCCGCGGCTGCGCTGGAGCGTGCAGAGGATGTGCCCGAGGATTCGTGGACTGCGGCATGACAGGCTGCGTGGTATGGATGCAATGGGCATGCAAGAGCTGGTCGCCGCTGCGAGCGGCGGTTCGACGAACGGCGACGCGACATCGCGGGCGCCGGCGGCCCGCGACACCGGCGCCGAGCAGCGAAGGCTGAGCGAACTGCGCGAACTCGCGATCCTGGACACCGAGCCGCAAGCTCCCTTCGACGCCTTGACGGCGCTGGCGACCGAGATCTTCGGCGTGCCGATGTCCCTGGTGTCGCTGGTGGACGAGGAGCGGCAATGGTTCAAGAGCCGGGTCGGCGTCAGCGTCAGCCAGACCCCCAGGGTCTGGTCGTTCTGTTCGCGGGCGATCGAGCAGGACGACTTGTTCGAAATCCCCGACGCAGCCGAGGACCCTCGTTTCCGGCTCAATCCCCTGGTGCTCGGCGACCCGCGCATACGCTTCTACGCCGGAGTCCCGCTGCGCACGCCGGGGGGCTGCAAGGTCGGCACGCTGTGCATACTCGACCGCAAGCCGCGCCGCCTGGAACCGCCGCAACGCCAGAGCCTGGCGCGGCTGGCCGGACTGGCGGCGCACCTGCTGCAGACCCATCGCGCCGCCTGGCAGCTCGACGCCGCCCGCCGCCACGCCCAGAGGATCGCCGCGCTCAACGCGATGCTGGCGCGCGCCGGACAGGCCGCGGCCACCGCCGCCAACGAGACGCACTTGCTGCAGCAGGCCTGCGCGAACGCGGTCGACTCCACCGGCGTGGCCTGCGCCTGCGTCGTCCGCCCGGCTCGCGGCGCGCGCCTGCGGGTCGTCGCCTCCGACCACGCCGCCGACCAGCCGCAGCGCGCCAGCCTGCTCGACGACCCGCTGCTGCGCGTACACGTCGAGCGGGCGTGGCGCAGGCGCGAGTCCTCGGCTTTGTGCCTGCGCGGACTGGCGTCGGGCGCGCCGGCGGGCCAGGCCGCATCGGCGCTGGTGCTGCCGATCCTGCGCGGTGCCGCGTCGTGGGCCGTGCTGTGCCTGTCGCTGTCGCCTGCCGACGCCGCGGACCGGGCGGTGCGCGAGCTGCTGGAGGAATTCGCGATGGTGGTCGGCCGCGGCCTCGAGCGCCTGGAACGATCCCGGCAGGAACACAGGCTGATGACCCTGCAGAGCACGCTGCTGGACAATGCCCTGGCCGGCATCGTGGTGGTCAAGCGGCGGCGCATCGTCAGCGCCAACGCCAGCTTCGCCCGCATGCTGGGCTTGGACGACCCGCAGGATCTGCTCGGCAAGCCGGCGTCGACCATCTACGCGTCGGAAGCGGAGTTCCATCGCATCGGAGGGCTGTACAGCACGCTGTTCCGCCACGGGCATGCGTCGGCGATGGACGTGCGGCTCGCACGAAGCGACGGCGAGGAGTTCATCTGCGACATCTCCGGCGGCGTGGCCACCCAGGGCAAGTCGCGCCTGGCCGTGTGGACCGTGCAGGACGTGACTGCCCGCGCGAGGCTGCAGGCGCAGTTGCGCTTCGAGTCCCTGCACGATCCGCTGAGCCTGCTGCCGAACCGCCGCGCCCTCGACGAGCACCTGCCGCAGGCGCTGGCGCGAGCCGACCGCGCGGGCTCGGTGGTGGGCGTGGGCATCATCGACCTCGACGACTTCAAGCCGGTGAACGACCGCTACGGCCACGAGGCCGGCGACAACCTGCTGCGCGCGTTCGCGCTGCGACTGCGCCACCAGTTGCGCACCTCGGACTTCCTCGCGCGCCTGGGCGGCGACGAGTTCGTCATCGTGGTCGAGGGCCTGGCCGCCGACCGCTCGGCGCGCCAGCTGCGCAAGATCCTGCAGCGCCTGCACGGCGCGGTGCAAACCCCGTTCGCGCTGGGTGGCGACCTCGCGACCAGCGTCGGCATGAGCCTGGGACTGGCGCTGTCGCCCTACCACGGAGCCGACCTCGACACCCTGCTGCGCCAGGCCGACGCCGCGCTCTACCAGGTCAAGGCGCGCAAGGCCGTGCGCGAGCACTGGTGGCAGATCGGAGTCACCGCGAGCGACGAGCCGCGCGAACCGCTGAACCCCGACCCCTACGCCCCCGCCGCGCGCCAGCTGCTCGGGGAATGCGCTCCGGTGCTGGGGCAGGTGGTCGAACGCTTCGTCGGCGAGTTCTACGCGTCCACCCAGCGCGACCCGGAGACGGCCGGGGTGCTGGATGCGCTGAGCTCCTGCGGCGTCGACCGACTGCAGGAACTCCACGCCGAGCACCTGCGCGCGTTGTTCGCGCCCGACATGGGCGCCGAGGCCGCCAGCCGGCGATCGGCCCGCGCGGGCCTGGTCCACGCGCTGGTCGGCGTCGAGCCCTGGCACCTGATCCAGCCCAGCGGCGAGTTCCGGCGGCTGGCCGCCGAGGTGCTGAGCACCTCGCACCTGCCGGCGCGGGCGCGCCAGGAGGTGTTGCGGGTGGTCGAGGACAGGCTGCAGACCGACCTGCGCGAACAGGCCCGCGCACTGGCGCACACCCGGCAGGCCTACTTCGCCGCGCTGGGCGCGCCGCTCGCAGCGGGCGCGACCACCACCCGCTGGGCCGATGCGCTGCGCGATCTCATCGATCCGATCGCAGGCCTTCCAGGCATCCTCGCCTGCTGCGTCACTCGCCCGGACGCGCAGAGCCGCTTCCAGGTCGAAGGCGCCGCAGGAACCTGCGGCGCCGAAATCGCGGCTTTGTTGCGCGAGCCCCCCTACACGGTGCACCTCGACCCCGGCCGCCCGACCAGCGGCGGGCTGTCGGCACTGGCCTGGCGCAGCCGCGAGATCCATGCCACGGCCAACTACTCCGGCGACCCGCGCCTGGGGCTGTGGCACCAGCCGATCTCGCGCATCGGCGTGCACAGCCTGATGGCCGTGCCCATCCTGGACGGGCTGGGCAAGCCCTGCTTCGTGGTCGTGCTGTTCGGCGCCTACCCCAACCAGTTCTCGTCGCTGTGGGTGCGGCAGTTCGCCCTCGCGCTGCAGCAGCGGGCCAGCCGCGTGTGGCAGATCTGCAGGGCCGCGGCGACCGATCCGGTGCTGCCGCAGGCCCTCGCGCATGCGTACCGCGATCGGCTGTTCTCCGGCGGGCTGGAGATGCACGTGCAGCCGATCGTCGACCTGCGCGACGGCAGCTGCCGCAAGGTCGAGGCGCTGGCCAGGCTGCGCACCGAGGACGGAGCGCTGATTTCCCCGGGGGTTTTCCTGCCCACGCTGGGCGACGCCGAACTCGACCAGCTGTTCCGCCTCGGCCTCGAGCACGCCTGCCGGCAGATGCGGGCCTGGCGGGATGCGGGCCTGCTGATCGACGTCTCGCTGAACCTGCCTCCCAGCACCCTGCTCGATCCGCAGTGCCCGGGCTGGATCGCCGAGGTCCTGCGCGAGCACGGCATCGAGCCGGCGCGCGTGACCCTGGAACTGCTGGAAAACCAGGACGTGGACCGCGTCGCGCAGGGCGCCGCGCTGCGCGAGCTCAAGCGCCTGGGGGTGGCGCTGGCGATGGACGACCTGGGCTCGGGCTACAGCAGCCTGCAGCGCCTGTCGTCGCTGCCTTTCGACACCGTCAAGGTGGACCGCAGCCTGACCCTGCAACTGCGCAGCGCGCCGCTGGAGACCTTGAGCCTGGTGCGGGCCGTCATCCAGCTGGCGCGCGACCTCAGGCGCCTGGTGGTGGTCGAGGGGGTCGAGGACCTCGGTGCGATCGAGGCCGCGTGGCTGCTGGGCGCCCAGCTGGTGCAGGGCTACGGCATCGCGCGCCCGATGCCCATGGCCGAGTTCGCGGGCTGGCGCGCGAAGTTCCGGCTGCCGGTCGATCGAGGCGCGATCCAGACCCACCTGGGGGCGCTCGCGGCGTTGCGCTTCGCCGACCCGGCGAACCACGGCAACTCGCCCGGCAGCGGGCAGGTCGAGGCCTTCCTGGCGGCGAGCCGCGCGCCGGCCGCCGACCCGGATGCTGCGGATTCGCGGCCCGCCGCCGGCCCGCTCGCCAGCGACCTCGACAGGTCGCGATGGGTCGGTTGGCTGGTCGCTCAGATCCGCCAGCCGCAGACTTGAGCCGGCCCCACGGCAGGCCCCACAAGCACTACGGCAGGCCCCACAAGCATCAAGGCCCCGCAGCTCACGCTGCGGGGCCTTGATCGCTGCCGTCGCATCGCGACGGCGTGCGCACCGCTTGCTTTACAGCGCGCGGATGTTGGTCGCCTGCGGGCCCTTCGGGCCGTCCTTGACCTCGAACTCGACCTTCGCGCCCTCGGCGAGGGTACGGAAGCCGCCGTTGTTGCGGATCTCGCTATGGTGCGCGAACAGGTCCTTGCCGCCGTCGCTGGGGGCGATGAAGCCGAAGCCCTTGCCGTCGTTGAACCACTTGACGATACCGGTCTGAGTAGCCATGGTGTTTCCTTGGAAATACAAAATCAAAGCCAATGAACTCCGGACGCGCCCATCGCGTTCGGAGACAGAAACACCCAAGAACCATCAGCGGGGGGGTGAAGCTGAAGCGTGCCGCCCGCGAAAGGAGGACCTTCGGGGAACCTTCGGGAAGGCCGGCGGGGCTGCAGACGAAACCTTGGAAGAGCAGTCTTGCGCGAATCTATCCCAGCGATGGTACCACGACCGCGCGTTTCGCGCGGGCCGCGAGCCCGCGTCAGGGCACCAGGCGGTAGCCCGCTCCGCTTTCGGTCAGCAGATGACGCGGCCTGGCCGGCTCCTGCTCCAGCTTGTGCCTGAGCCGGCCCATGTACACCCGCACGTAGTGCGGGCTCTCCACCGCATGGGGTCCCCAGACCTCGCGCAGCAGGCGTCGATGGGTCAGCAGCGCTCCGGCATGGCGCGCCAGTACTTCGAGCAACCGATACTCCACCGGGGTCAGCCGCACCGGCACGCCCTGCCTGGCGACCGCCTGCCTGGCCAGGTCGACCACCACGTCGCCGAAGCGCAGCGTACTGCCCTGTTCGGTGGTGCCGCGGCGGCGCAGCGCCGCGCGCACCCGCGCCAGCAGTTCGGCGACCCCGAAAGGCTTGGTCAGGTAGTCGTCTGCGCCCAGGTCGAGCGCGCCGACCTTCGCGCCTTCGTCGTTTCGCGCCGACAGCACGATCACCGGCGCCTGGCTCCAGCCGCGAAAGCGCCGCAGGAACTGCGTGCCGTCGGCATCGGGCAGCCCTAGGTCGAGCAACACCAGTTCGGGGTGGCGCTCCGCCGCGTCGACCAGTCCGCGCGCGCACTGCTGCGCCTCGTGCACCCGATAGCCCTCGGCCTGCAGCGCCGAGCGCACGAAGCCCCGGATCCCGGGCTCATCCTCGACCAACAGGATCAATGGCTGGGGTTTCATCGAGGCCATCCGCGGCGCCGGGAGGCGACGCCTGCAAGGGTAGAGTGAAGCTGAAGCCAGCGCCGCCCTGCGGCCGGTTCGACGCGCCGATGCGCCCCCCGTGCGCCTCGATCACCGAGCGGCAGATCGCCAGCCCGAGGCCCATCCCGGGAACGCCGGACTCGGCGTGGCCGCGGGCAAACTTGTCGAACAGTTCCTGCTCGCGCCCGCGCGGCAGCCCCGGCCCCTCGTCCCACACCGCCACCTGCAGGAAGCGCCCTTGCGAACGCGCCTGCACGCCGATCCGGGTGCCCGGCGGGGTGTACTTCAACGCGTTGTCGAGCAGGTTGACGAACACCCGCTCGAGCAGCCGCGCGTCGGCGTGCACCAGCGGAAGCTCCGCCGGCAGGTCGAGTTCCAGCGGATGCTGGGCGAGCTGCTCGTCGTCGAGCGCGCGCAGCGCGCTGCCCAACACTTCCTCCAGCGACTGCCAGTCCTTGCGCAAGGTCACCTTGCCCGACTGCAGTCGCGCCATCTCCAGCATGTCGTCGACCATCTTGGCGAGCCTGCGCGCCTGCCTGCCGATCGATGCGACCTGCTCGGCCAGCGCAGGCGCAGCGCCCGCAGCGCGCATGCGCAACACCTCGGCCGCTCCGATCAGCGAGGTCAGCGGGGTGCGCAGGTCGTGCGAAAGGGCCGACAGCACCGAATTGCGCAGGCGCTCGGCCTCCATCGCCAGCAGGGTCTGCTGCGCCACGTCGACGAAGTGCACCCGCTCCAGCGCGATGGCGATCTGCGTGGCGATGGTGTCGAGCAGCCTGCGCTGCTCGGGGATCAGCACGCTGCGCCGATCTGCCGGGGCGACCACGAGCACCCCGCGCACCCGCATCGGCGCCTTCAGCGGCAGGTACAGCAACGGCAGCGCCGGCAGGGTGTTGGTGCCGATCCCCGCCGCCTCCTCGTGCTCGATGCACCAGCGCGCCAGGTCGATGTCGATGGCCTCGACGGCTCCGCGCGGATCGGGCGCTTGGGCCTCGCGCACGGCCTGGTCGTCGCCCAGCAGCAGCAGCGCTGCGCGCGCCCGGAAACCGTTGCGCACCGACTGCAGCCCGAAGTCCACCACCTGTTCGACGGTCAACGCCCCCGAAAGGTCGCGCGACAGCGCGTACAGGTCGCGGGTGCGGCGCTCGCGCTGGTTGGCCACGCGCACCTGGTAGCGCAGTCCGGCGGTCAGGCGCCCGACCAGCAGCCCCACGCCCAGCATGACACCGAAGGTGAACAGGTACTGCACGTCGCTGACCGCGAAGGAGAATCGCGGCGGCACGAAGAAGTAGTCGAACGCCAGCACGTTGACGAAGGCCGCCAGCACCGCCGGCCCGCGGCCCAGCCGCCAGGCCACCAGCACGACCCCGACGAGGAACAGCATGACGATGTTCGAGAGATGGAAGTACCAGCTCAGCGGTACCGCCAGCAGGGTCAGCGCTGCGCTTCCGGCCAGCGCCTCGGCGTAGTCGCGCCACGGCACGACGCGACCTGCCGCGGCGGCGTCGGCAGGCGGGCTCGACGCGCTCCGGGAATCGGCCTCGGGGGCGAGCAGCACCAGGTCGAGGTCGGGCGCCAGCATCCCCAGGTCCCTGGCGAAGGACCGGCGCCCCGCGTCGCGCCACCAAGCGCGGGCGCGGCGGCGCGCCATCACGACGCGGTTGAGGTTGTGCGCGCGCGCATAGGCCAGCACCTCGGTGGGCGCGTGCTGACCGGCGAGCACCGCGGTGTGCGCGCCGAGGTCGCGCCCGAGTTGCAGCAGCGCGAGGATCGACGAGCGCCTGCCCTCCGGGAGCTGCTGCAGCGGCGGTGTCTCGGCGTACACGACATGCCAGCGCGCGTGCAGCGCCTCGGCCAGGCGCGCCGCCGCGCGCAGCAGGCTCGGCCCGTTGTCCGGGCCCACGCACACCAGCAGAGCCTCGGATGCGCTCCACACCTCGCCGCCGACCTGGCTGCTGCGGTAGCTGCGCATCTGGCTGTCGACGCGCTCGGCGGTCAGTCGCAGCGCGAGCTGGCGCAGCGCGAGCAGGTTGCCCTTGCGGAAGAAGTTCTGCAGCGCGCGCGCCGCCTGCGCGGCGACGTAGACCTTGCCCTCGCGCAGGCGCTGCAGCAGTTCGTCGGGAGTCAGGTCGACCAGCACCACGTCGGCTGCCTGCTGGAACAGGCTGTCGGGAACCGTCTCGCGCACCGGCACCTCGGCGATGCTGGCGACGATGTGGCTGACGCTGTCCAGGTGCTGCACGTTGAGGGTGGTGTAGACGTCGATTCCGGCGGCCAGCAGTTCCTCCACGTCCTGCCAGCGCTTGGGGTGGCGAGTGCCGGCGGCGTTGCTGTGCGCCAGCTCGTCGACCAGCAGCACCGCGGGGCGTCGCTGCAGCGCGGCGGCCAGGTCGAACTCGCCGGCGCCGCGCGCCGCGCCCTGCGGGCGCAGCCGCGGCAACACTTCCAGTCCGTCGAGCAGCGCCTCGGTCTCGGCGCGCCCGTGGGTCTCGACGACTCCGCACACGACGTCGACTCCCTTGGCGCGCAGCTGCTGCGCCGCGCCGAGCATCGCGTAGGTCTTGCCCACACCCGGCGACGCGCCGAAGAAGATCCTCAACCGGCCTTCGCCGGCCGGGTGCTCCTGTCGCTCGACCTCGCGCAGCAGGGCGTCGGGGTCGGGGCGTTGCTCCTCGGTCATCGCAGGGTGCGGGTGGAGGGGAAGCGCATCGCGGGGACCCGCAAGCGCGGGCCGCCGCCGCGCCAGCGGCGGCTCGCCCGCATCATCGCACGCGCACCGGGTGGAGCCCGTCGAGCGCCAGGTTCAGTCGCAGCACATCGACCCGCGGCTCGCCGAACACCCCCAGCCACGGCCTGCGCGCATGGCGCGCGACCAGCTTGCGCACCTGGCTCACCTGCAGGCCGCGGACGCTGGCCACGCGCCGCACCTGGTAGTCGGCGGCGGCCAGGCTGATGTCGGGGTCGAGCCCGGAGCCCGAAGCGGTGACCAGGTCGACCGGGACCGGCTTGCCGGCCTCGGCCGGGTCGGCACTGCGAAGCGCCTCGACCTGGGCCTTGACCGCCGCCAGCTCCGCGGGGTTCGTCGGCCCGAGGTTGGAGCCGCCCGAGGCCAGGCCGTCGTAGGGCTGCGGCGAGGTCGCCGACGGTCGGCCCCAGAAGTACTTCGGCGCGGAGAAGGACTGCCCGATCCACGCCGAGCCGATCGGCCTGCCGCCCACGGCCAGCACCGAGCCGTTGGCCTGCCACGGAAACACCGCTTGTGCGATCGCGGTGACCAGCAACGGGTACGCCAGGCCCAGCAGCAGCGTGAAGCCGACGAACAGCGTCAGCGCGGGGCGAAGGAGTCGCGACATGGAATGCTCCGTCTCACAGCAGGTGCAGCCCG
>JAKBBQ010000080.1 GCA_021808405.1 Pseudomonadota bacterium
ATGAAGTTCGAGGGCTCGACGGTCCAGGCAGCTTCGGCTCGGCGGGCGGCATCCTGATCGGCGTCGTCGGCGGCCAGCCAGCCGTTGAAGCGGTCCACCGCGGCCAACTGGGCGACCACCGTATCGAGCATGCCCAGCGCCGGCTGCGGCTCGGCGGGCCGTGCCGAGCACAGATCGCGGATGCGCTCGCGGCTGAAGCCCAGCAGGCTGCGGCGCCGCAGCGCCTCGCGCAGCGCCGTGGCCACGCGCCCACCCGCCAGGTCGGCGAGCCGGACTTCCAGGCTCGGCGCGATCGCATGCGGCTCGTGGCGGCTCGCACCGTCGATCACCCGGAACCAGATCGGCTCGGCGTCGCCGCGCTCGTCGGGGTGGTCGACGCACACCAGCGGGGTGCAGGGCAGCATCGCCTGCAGCGCGGCGCATGCGGCGGCGGCCTGCGCGCGCGCCGCCTGCGGCAGTTCGGCGAGGCCGACGTACACCGGAACGCGCGAGAGTTCGTAGGTCTTGGGGAACACGTCGGCCGCGACGATCGCCGCATCGTCCGGCGCGTACCACACGCACCAGTCGCCAGGCTGGCCGGAGAGGCGACCGCGGTCGCCGGACAAGCTCAACTCCAGGCGCGTCCGCAGTCGCGTCGCCTGGACGCGCGCGAAGCGCTTGCGGTAAGGTCCCGGCAGGCCGGCGGCCTGGCCGGCAGCGGGCTCGTACTTGCGCTCGAACAGCTCGCGCGCGACCGGCCAGCGTTCGCGTTGGACTCCGCTCAGGATGGCGTCGCCGGCCTGGCATCGAACCGGCCCTTCGAGCGTCTGGACGATCTGCGGCTGGGAGGCGAATGCAACTTCGACCGCGGCAGCGGCGGATCGGGTCTGGTAGGCAACGGCGCGTAGGCGCAGGGCTTCGAGGTCGGTCATCGCGGGTCGGGCAGAGGAGGCTGTGCGCCCGGCGGGCGCCCAGGCGGCGGTCGGGGATGGCGTTCAGCTGCTGGGCGGCGAGTGTAGGGCTTGCCGCGGGCGCATCGGCCGCAGCGCGCGCGACGAGCCCTCGAGCAGCGCCTCCAGGCGCTCGAGCCGATGCCGGTGGCTGGTCGTGATGGCGTAGAAGTGTTCCTGCAGTTGCTCGGAGCGGCCGACCTCGACCAGTCTGCCGGTGCGCAGTTCGTCCTGCACCACCACCTCGGGCAGCACGGTCAGCCAGCCGCTGTCGCGGGCGATCAGCCGCAGCATCGCCATGTCGTCGACCTCGGCGCGACAGCGGGGCTTGACTTCGGCGGCCATGCACAGCGCATCGAACTGGGCGCGCAGCGCGTGGCGCGGACCGGGCAGCGCCAGGTCCTTGTCGTGCAGCTCCTCGGGGACGCGCAGGCGACGGTGCTTCCAGGCGGCCGCAGGCCCGACCAGCGAGATCGCCTGGCTGCCCAGGAAGCGGCAGTGGAACGGCCGCTCGGAGTCGGCTGCGACCGCCTCGTTGGAAAGCACGACGTCCAGCCGATGCTGCAGCAGGCGCTCGAGCAGTTCGCCGAGCATTCCCGACTCCAGGCTCAAGGTCACCGCCGGGTCGGCCAGCAGCGGGCGGATCCAGTTTTCCTGGTAGTTGCGCGACAGCGTGGCCACGCTGCCGACGCGCAGCCTGAGCGAGCCCTGGCCCTGGCCGTCGAGGCGGCCCAGCAGTTCCTGCCCGAGGCCGAAGATGTTCTCGGCATACGACTGCACCATCTGGCCGGTGGCGGTCAGCACCAGGCGTCGGCCGTCGCGCTCGAACAGCGGCTCGCCCAGCCGCTGCTCGAGCTGGCGGATCTGGGTCGACAGCGCCGACTGCGACACGTGCAGTTCCTGCGCGGCACGCGTGAGGTGCCCGGTGCCGGCCACCCGCCAGAAATACAGCAGGTGGCGGAAGTTCAAGCGGTCCAGTTCCATGATTCGTTTTTACAGAACAAATGGTTCGTATCAATGAATTTTACAGAATGATCGGCCGCGGGCACCATATCGGCACGACCACCAACCCGTATCCGACATGCCCGTACCTCACCTGCTGGCCGCGGCCGCGCTGGCCCCCGCCGTCCTCATGTCCTGCAGCGCGCTGGCGATCCGCCTGGCACGCCGCGCCAGCGACGCGCTGGCCTGGCGCTGGCTGCTGGCCTCGTGCGCCGCCGCGCTGCTCGGTGCCGCCGCGGCGCTGGCATGGCAGTGGCTGCACCCGCGCTGGCTGCACGGCGCGCCCGCCGCGCCGCTGGCCGGTGGCCTGGCGCTGTGGCCGCTGGGCGCCTGGGTCGCGGTGCTGGTGCAGTTCCTGGGCACGGTGATCGGCAGCTTTTCGTCGCGCTACCTGCAGGGCGAGCCGGGGCAGCGCCGCTACGCCGCGGGTCTCGCCGGCGTGCTGGCGGGCGTGCAGTGGCTGCTGCTGGCCGGCCATTGGCTGGTGCTCATCGCCGCCTGGGCCGGTGTCGCGGCGGCGCTGCACGGGTTGCTGTGCTTTTATCGCGAACGGCCTTTCGCCTTGCTGGCGGCGCACAAGAAGCGCATCGCCGACAGGCTCGCCGACCTGCTGCTGCTGGGCGCCGCCGGGCTGGTCTGGTGGCAGTCGGGGAGCGGTTCGCTGCCCGCGCTGGCACAGCGGCTGCAGCACGCCCCGGCATCGGCTGCGCTGCAGGCCGGCGCGCTGCTGCTGGCGCTGGCCGTGCTGCTGCGCACGGCGCTGCTGCCGGTGCATGGCTGGCTGATCCAGGTCATGGAGGCGCCGACCCCGGTGTCGGCGCTGCTGCATGCCGGGGTGGTGAACCTGGGGGGCTACGTGCTCATCGTGTTCGCGCCGCTGCTGGCCACGTCGACCGCGGCGCGTTGGCTGCTGGTTGTCAGCGGACTGGCCAGCGCGACCCTCGCCGGGATGGTCAGCCTGACGCGGGTGAGCATCAAGGTGCGCCTGGCATGGTCCACGGTCGCGCAAATGGGCTTCATGGTGCTGGAGTGCGGGCTCGGGCTGTACCAGCTGGCGGCGCTGCACCTGATCGGCCATTCGCTCTACAAGGCGCAGGCCTTCCTGTCGGCACCCGGCGCGGTGCGTGAGTCCAGGCTGCAGGCCCTGCAGGAGCAGCCGCCGGTGGGCCTCGGCAGTGTGCTGGCCGCACCCTGGCTGGCCGCCGCCGTGCTGGCCGCGGTGCAGCGCGCCTGCGGCGGCGATGCCTGGCCGTGGTGGTGGACCTGCTTGCTCGCGCTGGGCTGGGCGCCGCTGCTGTGGCTTCCCGCGCGGGCGGCCGGGCGGCGCGTCGCGACCGCGAGCCGCGCCGCGGCCGGGCTTGCCTGGCTGCTCGCGCTGGCCGTGGCCGCGCAGCTGATGCACAGGCTGGCGCTGGGGGTGCACGATGCGCCGTGGCCGGCGGCCGGCGCGCTGGCGCTGGCCGGCATGGCGCTGGCCTACCTGGCGCTGGCGGCGCTGCGCCTGCGTCCGTGCCTGCTGTCGGCGTTCCGGCGCTGGAGCTATGCCGGCTTCTATCTCGACGAGGCCTACACCCGCGTGGCGCTGAGGTTGTGGCCCGCGAGCTGGGTTCCCGTCGGCAGCCGGCGCGATCCCGGGGCCGCCGCGCGGGCCGTCGCATGGGGGGCGAAATGAACCCGCTGCAGGTTGCGGGCGCTGCGGCGAGCGTGGCCGCGGCGCGGGCCGATGGCCGCCAGAACGAGTTGCGCGCGAGCATCGAGGCGGCCTGCGAGCAGGCGTGCGGGCAGATCGCGCCGGCGTGGCCGCTGGACCGCGCGATCGCGGTCAATCCCCACTGGCAGCGCGTCGGGCGCAGCGTGCGCGAAGTGGCCGCGCGCATGGCGGTGCTGGGCGCAATCCAGGTGTTCGCGCCGCGTCAGCGGATCCGCAGCGCCTGGGAGCAGGGGCGCATCGCGCCGGACGCGCTCAAGGCCGCGCTGCGCGCGACCCCGGGCGCGCGCGAAGGCGGCTGGAGCGAGGCGCGCTGCATCGAGGCCTTGGGCGAGGAGCCGCGGCTGCCGAGGTTGCCGCTGCTGATCGACGCGTTGGACGACGACCCGCGGCGCCAGCAACGGCTGTCGTGGCGCCAGGCCATCACCCATCAGGTCAGCCAGGCCTGCGCCGCCTACTTCGATCGCCGGCAGGCGGACTGGCAGCCCGAGCGCGGCCAGGGCCTGTACGCCTTCTGGCGCGACAGCATCGGCCATGACCATGGCATCGGGCTGCTGATGGGCCTGCCGGGGCTGCGGCGCGGCCTGGCGGCGTTGCCGCCGACCCGCGAGCAGGCCCAGCAATGGGTGCTGCAGCGACTGGGCCTGCCGCGGCAGCACTGGGCCGACTACCTGGAGTCCGTGCTGCTGACCGTGCAGGGGTGGGCCTCCTGGTGCGCCTACCTGGGCTGGCAGGCGCGGCTGGAAGGGCGTGAGGACAGCCACCTGCGCGACCTGCTGGCGATCCGCATGGCATGGGGAGCGATCCTGCTGGAGTGCAAGGACGATGCCGCGGCCCATGCAGCCTTCGCCGCAGTGCAGGCCGCGTGGGCCGGAGCGGCCGAGTCGCTGCGTCAGGCCGAGGATGCGCTGTGGCCCGATGAGATCTGGCAGCTCGCGCTGGACCTGAGCTACCAGCGAGAGCTCGTCGCCCGGCTGGACGGCGCGGCGCGGCCGGCGCCGCCGCACGCCGAGGTGCAGGCGGTGTTCTGCATCGATGTGCGCAGCGAGCCGCTGCGGCGCGCCATCGAGGCCGTCTGGCCGGCGGTGCGGACCCTGGGTTTCGCGGGGTTCTTCGGACTGCCCGCCGCCTACACCCCGCTGGCTACCGCGGCGCGGCGGCCGCAGCTGCCCGGGCTGCTGGCGCCCGCGCTGGAACTGCGCGACGAAGTCGTGCGGACGGCCGACGGGTCTGCTGCGCCGGATACCGAGGACGCCGCGGCGGCGCGCCTGCGCCGACTCGCCGGCGC
This sequence comes from Pseudomonadota bacterium, assembly GCA_021808405.1. Classification (GTDB taxonomy): domain Bacteria; phylum Pseudomonadota; class Gammaproteobacteria; order Burkholderiales; family Burkholderiaceae_C; genus Thiomonas_A. The sequence goes on from JAKBBQ010000080.1 coordinate 4,928, forward strand.
GCAGCAACGCGGCGGCGCGAGTCGCTGGCCGGCGGCCGCGTTCAGCTACGTCGAGGCCGCCGGAGCGGCCCACCTGCCGGAGCTGGCGCGCTGGCTGCTGCCGTCGACGCGAGCGCGCGCCAGCGACGACCTGGTCGGGCTGCCGGCGCGCTACCGGCCGCTGTGCCGGCCCCGCTTGTCGGGCCTGGAGCCGGCCGCCGAGGTCGCGCTGGCCGCCGGGGTGCTGCGCGCGATGGGCCTGGCACGCGATCTGGCGCCGCTGGTGCTGCTGGTCGCGCACGCCAGCCAGAGCAGCAACAACCCGCATGCCGCGGCGCTCGACTGCGGTGCCTGCTGCGGCAACAGCGGCGAGGTCAACGCGCGCGCGCTGGCGCGGTTGCTCAACCGGCCGGAGGTGCGCGCCGGGCTGCGCGAGGAGGGAATCGACATCCCGCGGGCGACGGTGTTCGTCGCCGCGCTGCACAACACGACCACCGATGAAGTGCAGGCCCTCGACCTCGACCTGTTGCCCGAGGCCGCGCGCGCGCGCTGGCGGCGCCTGCACGGCGTGCTGGAGCAGGCCTGCGACCAGGTGCGGCGCGAGCGCGCGCCGCACCTGGGCCTCGACCCCAGGCTGCCGGCCCCGCGGCTGTTGCGGCAACTGCGCAAGCGCGCCAACGATGGCGCGCAGACGCGCCCCGAATGGGGCCTGGCGGGCAACGCCGCGTTGATCCTGGCGCCGCGCCGGCGCAGCGTCGGAGCGGTGCTCGACGGGCGCTGCTTCCTGCACGACTACGACCCGGCGGACGACGCCGACGGCAGCCGGCTGGAGGCGCTGATGACCGCGCCGCTGCTGGTGGCGCACTGGATCAACTGGCAATACCACGCCTCCAGTTGCGACCCGCAGCGCCTGGGCAGCGGCAACAAGCTGCTGCACAACGTGGTGGGCGGCGACATCGGGGTGTTCGAAGGCAACGGCGGGGACCTGCGCATCGGCCTGGCGTTGCAGTCGCTGCACGACGGGTCGCGCTGGATCCACGAGCCCTTGCGCCTGACGGTGCTGATCGAGGCGGCGGCGCAGACGATCGAAGGCGTGCTCGAGCGCCAGCCGCTGCTGACCCGGCTGGTCGACAACGGCTGGCTGCACCTGATGCGCATCGATGCGCGGGAGGGCATCGCTCGCCGCGCCGGCCGCGGGCGTTGGCAGCGTGCCTGAGGCCGGCGCGGATGTCGGCGCGAGGGCACACTACCATCGGTGTCACACAATCCCCGCGGGCCGTGGGAAAGGACACCAGGCGCATGAAAGATCAGGCTGAGCTGCTGCGCGACGAAGAGCAGGAAAAGCAGGCCATACGGCAGTACTTCGGCCACAGGCGCAGCGGGTTCTTCGTCGAGGTCGGGGCCAACGAGCCGACCTCGCCGGAATCGCAGACCTGGCACCTGGAGCAGATCGGCTGGCGCGGCGTGCTCATCGAGCCCATACCCGAGCTTGCGCAAAGCGCGCGCCGACTGCGCCCGCGATCGACGGTCGTCGAGTGCGCCTGCGTGGAAAGCGACGAGCGCCGGCAGATGACCCTGCTCATCCCGCTGCGGGGCGAGGCGCCGGTGACCGGGCACGCCAGCCTGCGCGCCAACATCGACGAGCACAACTACCGGCAGTTCCAGCGCATCGCGGTGCGTACCTCGACGCTGACCGCGGTGCTCGAGCAGGCCGGCGCGGGGCACATCGAGCTGCTGTCGATCGACGTCGAGGGGGCCGAACTCGAGGTGCTGCAGGGCCTGGACTTGGCGCGCTACCGCCCGCGCCTGATCCTGCTGGAAGACAAGCACCTGTACCTGGCCAAGCACCGCCTGCTGCGCAGCCGCGGATACAAGCTGGTGCGCCGGCTCAACCGCAACGGCTGGTACATCCCGGTGGAGGACCCGTCGCCGGCGGAGCCGCTGCGCAACCGGCTCAGGCTGTGGAAAAGGATGTACCTGAGCATCTGGTTCAAGAAGCTGCGCTACGCGCTGCGGCATCGAAGCCTCGAACCGTTTCGCCAGCTCTGAGGGCTGGCGCCGGTTCGGCGCAGCCGGCCTGGCGAGCGTGGCGGGCCGATCGGCACGGGCCGGGTGGGTGACAGTTTGTCCCATGCCCCGCGACACAGTGTCACCTACTGGCGCAGCGCAACCCGGGCGTCCAGCCCCCCGGGAGCATCCACTCAATACATAAGTATTTGAGTATATGGACTTTTCCTGGTGTTGCATCCGGTTGCGATCGCAGGCACGTCGATTGCTAACAGGCTGCGGCCGACGCCCGGCGGCGCGTGCCGCGTTGCGGCCCGCGCAGGCCGAGGCGCTACGGGATCGATCACAACGGAAATTTCCATACGAGGAGAGAACATGAGCTATGCATGGGTTCGCGCCCTGGCCTTGACGCTGGGTGTCATCGGCGTCGCGTTGCCCGCTGCCCGGGCGTCGACGAACGGCGCCGGGTCGAGCGCGACGGTCGGCAATGACTACGCCTTTCCGTATTTCAACCAGCATCACCCGGTCAAGGCGGTGATCGAGGTGCCGAGCGACCCTGCACGGTGGCCGGCGGTTCCGCTGGTCATCACCCACAACCTCGTCTCCCTGATCGGACACGGCATCCCGATCAAGGTCGTGCTGGTCGCGCCCGGCCCGGCGATCGCGTTCTTCGAACAGAAGAAGAACCCGACCGCCGGCAAGCTGCTGGAGCGCTTGCATGAACTCGGCGTCAAGATGTATGCGTGCCACGCCGCGATGCTGGCGTTCCATGTCAAGCAAAGCCAGTTCTTTCCTTACGTCGGGGTCGCACATCCCAGCGGTGTGACGACGATCTTCAAATATGAAGCGAAGGGCTACGTCTACTACACCCTGCCTTGACCGGCCGCAGCGCTGATCGAGCGCGACGCGGCTACGGCCTGCGAGGTGCCGGCACGGGCCGGCATGGCACTTGCGCAGCGGGCGCCTACCGCACACCGGCCGTTTTCGCGACACGTCATCCGAATCCATACCCACAGGGAAAGATCATGAAGTCGACTCAAGTTGCAGCCGCCGCCAAGGTGGCATGTTCCGCGCTGGCGCTGGCCGGCGTGTTTTGCGTGCAGGCGCAGGCGCAGATGCCTGCCGGGCCCGCGGCGAAGACCGTTCGCGTCTGGGCGCCCGAAGCGCTGCGCGGGGCGGTGCGGGAAATCGGTTATGAGTTCGAGACCTTGCATCCGAACGTCCGCATCACCTACGAGTTCGCGCCGTCGGGCGTCTTCTATGCCGGCATCGTCCAGGGCGTGCCTCCCGATATCGTGCTCACCGCAGGCGAGGCCTACCAGAACAAGCTGACCGACGGAGGACTCGTCAACCTGTACCAGACCGTCGCCTACGACCATATCGCCGCGGTCGCTCGTTGCGGCGACGCGCAGGCGCTGGCGGGCAAGCTCGACGCGGCCTACCTGCGCTCGATGCAGGGCCAGGTGGTCATGCCCAACGCGGACCTCAGCTCGCTGGGCCAGCAGTCGACGGCCCTGTTCAACGGACTGGCCAAGTCGGACCCGAAGGCCGAGGCGGGCGTCGCCCGCGTGCTGGGAACGGACCAGGTCGCCGACGCGTTGAAGTACGGCAGCAAGCGCGTGGGCATGATGTACGCGTCGCAGACCACCGAGTACAAGGCGCAGGGCCTTTGCCTGCGCACGATCGCGCTGGCTTCCGGCCACTATGCCAGGGTTCCCTTCACGGTGGGCGTGCTCAACAGCGTGCGCTTCCACTTCGTCGGCCCGCGCCGCAAGGCCGACAACGACCAGCTCGCCGCCTTCTACCGATCGAAGTACGCGCTCGGCGTGTGGAGGCAGTGGGGCCTGCAGACCGCCAAGTGAGGTCGCGCGGCGCGGTGCCCTGCGGCACCGCGCCGCGGCGATGCGCGCCCGTGTCGCTCAGCTCTCGCGCGTGGTCCGGATGCCCAGCCGGTGCATGTGGCGGTACAAGGTGTTGCGGCTGACCCCCAGGTCGGCCGCCGCGTGGCTGATGTTCCAGCGGTGGCGCTGCAGCAGCGCGGTCATGTCGTGGTAGCCGTGCTGTGCGCTGCGTGCGCCGGACTCCGCGGCCAGCGCCGCCTGCGCTGACGGCGCGCGCAGGCCCGCGCGCGTCGCGCCCGTCGGGCCAAAGGGACCGCGCAGCGCGGCCGGCAGGTGCTCGACGCGCAGCACGCCGTCCGGCGACAGCGCGTGGGCGGTGCGCACGACATTGCGCAGTTCGCGCATGTTGCCGGGCCAGGCGTAGTGCAGCAGGCAGGCCAGCGCGTCGGGCTCGATGCGCAGCGGGCGCGCGCCACCCTCGCTGCGGCAGGCCTCGACGACCAGCGCGCGCAGGTCCTGGCGCTCGCGCAGCGCCGGCAGGCTCAGGGTGATTCCGTTGAGCCGGTAGTACAGGTCCTGGCGAAACAGTCCGCGCTCGATCAGATCCGGCAGGTCGTGGTTGCTGGCGCTGACCACATGCAGGTCGACCGGAATCGGTCGCGTGCTTCCCAGCGGCGTGACCTCGCGTTCTTCGAGCACGTGCAGCAGCCGCGCCTGCAGGCTCAGCGGCATGTCGCCGATTTCATCCAGGAACAGCGTGCCGCCGTCGGAGGCCACGATCTTGCCCCGCATGCCGCCGGAGCGGGCCCCGGTGAAGGCGCCCGACTCGTAGCCGAACAGTTCGCTTTCCGCCAGCGCCTCGGGGATCGCCGCGCAGCACATCGCGATGAAGGGCTTGCCGCGGCGAGCGCTGCGCAGGTGGATGTCCTTGGCCAGCGTGCCCTTGCCGGTGCCGGTGGCGCCCTGCAGCAGGATGTTGATGTCCTTGTCCATGATCTGCTCGGCGCACCACAGGTTGTGCGCCATCACCGGGTCCATCGCAGCCGCCGGCTGGACTTCCCCGGCCGGCGCGTCGGCGGCCAGCGCGCGCAGGCTGGCGCAGGCGGCCGACTCGGCGCCATCGTCGCGGCCGGCCGACGCCAGCGCGGCGCGCTGCGGCGGGCGCACCGAAAGGAAGTAGCGGCTGCCCGCTCGCTGCCCCTGCACCGGCCAGACCCGGCAGGGCATGCGGGTCGCGCGCGAGCAGAAGCCGGCGCGGCCGATGTCCAGGAGTTCGCCGATGTCGCGTCCGACCAGGTCCGCCGCGCCGCGCGAGCCCAGCAGTGCAGCCGCCTGGGCATCGGCGCCGCGGATGCGGCAATCGCCGTCGATGGCCAGCACCCCGTCGCGCATCGTTCCGACCAGTTCGGCGCGCTCGTGCAGGCGCACCAGCCAGTGCTGCTGGAAGCTGCCGGTGAAGTACACCCGCTCGATCAGCCGCGCCGACATGCCCACCAGCAGCGTGGTGTGACGCTGGCTTTCCCGGCTGTCCCTGCATTGGACGCTGCAGGCGTCGAGCACGCCCAGCATGCTGCCGTCGGGCGCGCGGATCGGTGCCGCCGAGCAGCTCAGGCCGGCCAGGTCCCAGAAGAAATGCTCGTCGCGGTAGACGGTGAGCGCGCGGCCCTCGTGCAGGCAGGTGCCGGGGCCGGCGGTACCGGCGTGTCGCTCGTCGCACAGGAAGCCGGGCGCCAGCCCCAGCCTGTCGAGCAGGTCTTGTTGCAGCGGATCGCAGACCCTGTCGAGCAGCACCCCGTCGGCGTCGGCCAGCAGCAAGGCGCCGTGGCTGCCGCCGATCTGGGCGTGCAGGCTGCTCATCTCCGGACGCGCGATGCGCAGCAGGCGCTGGCTGGCTTCGCGCGCCTGCCCGAGTGCATCGCCCGCCAGCGCTGGCGCGGCGAAGGGTTGCTGGGGTTGCAGCCCGTAGTCCTCGATGCAGCGGCGCCACGAAGCGACGAGAAACTCGGGCGCCGCGGCGCCGGGGCGGGTCGCGGGCAACGCGCCGGCATGGCTGCGGATCCTGTGGGTATGCGCGTCCCTTTCGGCGTGGACCTCCGATGTCATGCAGCGTCTCCGGGGTGAATGCCTTCGTCGGCGATGGCGCTGCCCGGCGACTGCCGCGGCGCACTCGCCTGGTTGCATTTGTCATGATTGGTCACTCTCGCCGGGGTCCTGCTGCGCTTGCCGTGGCACGGCATCGGGCCGGTCGAGCACTGCAAGCCGGCGCGTCTGCTGGAGAAGACGTGCATGGAAGGGAGAGGGCAAGCGCCCGCCGGAGTTGCGCATGAGTCTGCGCGCGCGGCAGCCGGGAGCGTGCGTCGAGTGTACGTGGCCGGCCCGGTGCGCGATCCTTCCGTATACCCCAATTGCCGTTCGCACTGCGAACCCGTTCGACGGCGCGGGGATCGCGGCCGGCGCTGCGCAGCCGCGATCGCGCGCGACCGGGCGCCGGCTTGCACGGGGTGTGACCGGATATGACCCAGGCCATGGTTGGGCTTCATCACGTTGCACTCTGCGCGGGGCATTGTTCCTAGACTGCTGAGGTTGTCCTCAACCCAGGGAGTACTGCCATGGCGTCATCCGCGTTGAAATCCAGATTGCTCGTGCTCAGCCTCGCGCTGGCCGCAGGGCTGCTCGGCGGTTGCGCCTCCACCGGCGACCTGGCGAAGACCAACGCCACGGCCAACTCGGCGCAGCAGGCCGCCGATGCCGCGCAGTCCCACGCCGCCCAGGCCAACCAGACGGCCGACCAGGCCAACCAGACCGCCAACGCCGCGATGCAAAAGGCCGACCAGGCTTCGTCGACCGCCGATCGGGCGATGAGCGAGGTCGATCGCCTGAAGCAGGAGGTCGACCGCATGTTCAAGAAGACCATGCAGAAGTAAAGGGGCATGCGAGGGGGCATGCGCCGGGACCTGCGCGGGCGCGGGCGCTCGGCCGACGGGGGCCCGCGGTGGCTGCATGGCCGCCGCGCGGCGGCCTCAGCGGATCAGCACCAGGGTGCCGACGTGCACCCACTGCGCGAGCAGCAGCACCTGGCGGTTGGTCAGGGCCACGCAGCCGTCGGTCCAGTTGACCAGGCGCTGGATCGCCACCGGGTCGCTGCCCAGTCCGTGGATTCCCAGGTCGCCGCCGAGCGCGGTGTGCTGGGGAGGCAGCCGGCCTTGTTCGAAGGCGCGGACGATGGCCTGCAGGGCCGGCAGCCCGAGCCGGCCTTCGCGGTAGGCGCGGCGGGCGATGCGCGGAGTCGGGTAGTCGAGGCCGAAAAACAGCCCGAAGCGGCTGTGCCGGTCGATCCAGGCGACGCGGAAGCGCCCCGATGGTGTGGTCTGGTCGCCTCGCCAATGCAGCGCGGCGACTCCGCCGCTGCCGATGGCGATATCGGCGAAGCGGGCCAGCACCCGGTGGCGTGGCGACAGCACGCTCAGGGTGAGGCGATGCGTATCGACGACGACCCAGGGATGGGTGTGCGCGCAGGCCAGCGGCGTGCCGGCAAGCAGCATGCAGACCAGACCGGCCGCCCGCAGCAGCGGGCTGCGCCGGCGACCTCGATCGCCGGTGTCGCGGCGCGCCTGTGCGCTGCGCTGCTGGCCAGCCTGGCCTGCGCCCTCGCGATGCCCGCCGCCGCAGCCACCTTCGTGCTTCCCGATGGCGGGAGCAACATGGTGGGCCACCTGCGGGTCGTGCGCGTGGCCAATTCCCGCAACACCCTGCTGGACATCGCTCGCCACTACGACCTCGGTTACCACGAAATCACCGCCGCCAATCCTGGGGTTCCGGTGTGGCTGCCCGGCGCCGGAACCCGCGTTGTCGTTCCCACCGAATTCATCCTCCCGCCCAAGCCGTGGACCGGCGTCGTGATCGACGTTCCGCGCCGCAGGTTGTACTACTTCCCGGTGCCGCGGCCGGGGCAGCGCGCCCGGGTGGTCACCTTCCCGGTGGGCATCGCGCGTCCGGGTTGGCCGACGCCTTTGGGTGCGACCCGCATCATCGCCAAGTACAAGGATCCGTCGTGGATCGTTCCGAAGGATATCCAGCAGGAACACCAGGCGGAAGGCGACGTCGATTTCCCTTCGTATTTTCCTCCGGGGCCCGGGAATCCGATGGGCATGCTGGCGATGCAGACCGGGTTTCCGGGGATCTTCATCCATGGCACCGACAGGCCCTGGGGCGTCGGCATGCAGGTCAGCCACGGCTGCGTGCACCTGTATCCGGAAGATGCCGCCTACCTGTACCCCCGACTGCCGGTGGGCACGCCGGTGCGAGTGATCGACCAGCCCGTGCTGATCGGCAGCCGGGACGGTCGGCTGTACGTCAGCGTGTCGTCGCCGGTGGGCGACTACCCCTCGACGCAGAGCCTGGCCACGCGTGCGGTCGGCGCGCTGGCGCGCTTCCGAGCCCATCACCCGGGCGAGGTCCCGGGCAGGCCGCCTTGGCGGGAGCTGCTCGCGGCGGTGGCGGCCAGGCGCATCGTGCCGGTGGCGATCGGCGCGGGCGCGGCCAGCTGGGACACCCGCGTGGCTGCACTGACGCCCGCTCGCTATGTCTGGCCGCCCTACGGCATCTCGGCCAACAACGCGGCAGCGCCTTCGCCTGGGCGGTAGCGCCTGCGGCCGACGCGGTGCGGCCCTATGGATACATGCTGCGATGCAGCGTAGACTGGCAGTCGCCGTGGCGCATCCGCAAGGGCCGCGAGCAGGGGGAAACGAGTGATCATGACCACATCGGCCGGCGACCCGTTCTGGGTACGCCTGGGAGTGCGCGTCGAGAGTTCGGAGGACGCGCGCCAGTTGCAGTGGCTGCTGGAGCGTTTCGACTCCGGGCGCATCCG
>JAKBBQ010000081.1:0-12302 GCA_021808405.1 Pseudomonadota bacterium
CGCCGCGGTGGGCGGCGACTACCTGGGCGTCGGGCAGGCCACCGGGCAGACCCTGGCCACCGGCGCGACCCTGACCGACAGCCAGTTCGTCAACCTGCCGGCGACGACCATCGCGAACACCGTGCTCGCCGGGGTCAATCCCGGCACGCTGGCGATCAGCCTGTTCAACGCCGGGGCCAACCGGTTCATCAACCTGGAGCTGTCGGCTCTGGAGGCCGACGGCCAGGGCAAGGTGATCTCGGCGCCGCGGGTGATCACCGCCGACATGCAGCAGGCGCATATCGAGCAGGGCACCGAGATCCCCTACCAGCAGGCGACCTCCAGCGGCGCCACCGCGGTGCAGTTCGCCAAGGCCGTGCTCAGCCTGGACGTCACGCCGCAGATCACCCCGGACGGCAACGTGATCATGAACGTCGCGGTGCACAAGGACAGCGTGGGCCAGAACACCAACAACGGCCCGGCGATCAACACCAACACCGTCAGCACCCAGGTGCAGGTGGAGAACGGCGGCACCGTGGTGCTCGGGGGCATCTACACCTCGCAGGAGTCCGAACAGACCGACAAGGTGCCGCTGCTCGGCGACATCCCGGTGCTGGGCTATCTGTTCAAGACCAAGAGCAAGAGCATGCAGAAGGACGAGTTGATGATCTTTCTGACCCCGCGCATCGTCAACAGCGCCGACCTCACCCACTGAGCCGGGGCGCGGCGGCGCGAGCCCGCCGCGGCTGCCGACGGGGAAGACCGTGAGTGCATCGCCACGCATTTTCCTCGTCGGCCTGATGGGCGCGGGCAAGACCACGGTCGGGCGCTCGCTGGCACAGCGCACCGGGCTGTCCTTTGTCGACAGCGACCAGGAGATCGAGCGCCGCTGCTCGATGACTGTCAGCGAGGTGTTCGCCGCCGAGGGCGAGGCGGCGTTCCGCGACCGCGAGCAGCAGGTGATCGACGAGCTGACCCGGCAGGACGGCGTGGTGCTGGCCACCGGCGGCGGCGCGGTGCTGCGCGAGGCGAACCGACGCGCTCTGCACGAGCGCGGCACCGTGGTCTACCTGCGCGCGGCTCCCGACGAACTGGCCCACCGCATGCGCAACGACCGCGTGCGGCCCTTGCTGCGCGGGGTCGACCCGCGCGCCCGCCTGCGCGAGCTGTACCGCCAACGCGATCCGCTGTATCGCGAGGTCGCGCATTTCGTCATCGAGACCGGACGGCCGTCGCCGGCGATGCTCAGCCAATTGGTGCTGGCGCAACTCGAGCTGGCCGGAGTGGTCGTCGCCCGCGCCGGGCCGCCACGCTGACCCGCCGACGCGGCCGCGCTCCTACAATGGAGCGCTTTCCATGCCACAGCCCGCGCACGGGCCGCGCCCATGAGCAGTGTCCGGGTCGAACTCGGTTCGCGTTCGTATGACATCCTGATCGGCGGCGGCCTGCTGCGCCGGCCGCCGAGCTTCGCCGCGGTGGCCAGCCCGCGCGCCAGCGCGCTGATCGTCAGCAACACCACGGTGGCGCCGCTGTACGCCCAGGCGCTGCACGACAGCCTGCTGCCGCATTTCGCGCGGGTGCTGCGGTGCGTGCTTCCCGACGGCGAGCAGTACAAGGACTGGCAGACCCTGAACCGGGTGTTCGACACCCTGCTCGAGCAGCATTTCGACCGCCGCAGCGTGCTGTTCGCGCTCGGCGGCGGGGTGATCGGCGATACCACCGGCTTTGCCGCCGCCTGCTACATGCGGGGGGTGGACTTCGTGCAGGTCCCCACGACCCTGCTCGCGCAGGTCGATTCGTCGGTCGGAGGCAAGACCGGAATCAACCATCCTGCGGGCAAGAACATGATCGGCGCCTTCCACCAGCCGCGTCTGGTGGTGGCCGACACCGACACCCTGCGCAGCCTGCCGCGGCGCGAGCTCCAGGCCGGGCTGGCCGAGGTGATCAAGCATGGCGCGATCGCCGACTCCGGGTTCTTCGAGTGGCTCGAGGAGCACGTCGAATCGCTGCTCGAACTCGACCCCCAGGCCGTCGAACACGCGGTGCGGCGCTGCTGCCAGATCAAGGCGGCGGTCGTGGCGCGCGACGAAACCGAAGGCGGCGCCCGCGCGCTGCTCAATTTCGGCCACACCTTCGGTCATGCGATCGAGGCCGCGATGGGCTGGGGCAGCTGGCTGCACGGCGAGGCGGTGGCGGCGGGAATGGTCGTGGCCGCCGAGCTGTCGGTGGCGCTGGGACTGCTGGAGCGCGAGCCGCTGCGGCGGCTGCTCGACTTGCTGCGCCGGGCCGGGCTGCCGGTCGCGGTGCCGGCGTTGCCGGTCTCGCGCTACCTCGATCTCATGCGGGTGGACAAGAAGGCCGAGGCCGGGGCCGTGCGCTACGTGCTGCTCGAAGGACTGGGAGCGGCTCGCTTGAGCCCGGCCGGCGACGAGCAGGCCGCGCGCGCGCTGCTGGCGCACGGCGCCCAGGCCCCGGCGGCGCTTGCCGATGCCTGAGTGACCGTGTCGCCGGACAGCGCAATCCCCGCGGCGCCGGCGAAGGCGCGCTATGCCAGCGATGCGCGGCGCTCGCGCGGGCGCCGGCATGCCGAGCCGCCGCCGCGCGACCGCAACGACTACCAGCGCGATCGCGACCGCATCGTGCATTGCGGCGCCTTCAGGCGGCTGGAATACAAGACCCAGGTCTTTCTCAACCACGAGGGCGACCTGTTCCGCACCCGGTTGACCCACAGCCTGGAGGTCGCGCAGATCGCGCGCTCGATCGCCCGCGCGCTCGCGCTCGACGAAGACCTGACCGAGGCGATCGCACTGGCCCACGACCTCGGCCATACCCCGTTCGGCCACGCCGGCCAGGACGCGCTGGCCGGCTGCATGCGCAGCCGCGACCCGGCCGGCGGAGGCTTCGAGCACAACCTGCAGAGCCTGCGCGTGGTCGACCGGCTGGAGGAGCGCTACGCGGCCTTCGACGGGCTGAACCTGTGCTTCGAGACCCGCGAGGGCGTGCTCAAGCACTGCTCGCGGCGCAACGCCGAGCGTCTGGGGGACGTGGGCGAGCGCTTCCTGCTGGGGCGCCAACCCAGCCTGGAGGCCCAGGTCGCCAACCTGGCCGATGAGATCGCCTACAACAACCACGACATCGACGACGGCATACGCTCCGGCCTGCTGAGCCTGGAACAGCTCGAGGAGGTGCCGTTCTTCGGCGGCCACCTGCACGCGGTACGCGCCGCCTACCCCGGGCTGGGCGCCAAGCGGGTGCTGGCCGAGACCATCCGGCGCATGATTTCGGCGCTGATCGCCGACCTGGTCGAGCAGACCGCCTCGCGCATACGCGACAGCGCCGTCGCGAGCCCCGAGGACGTGCGCGCGGCTGCCGCGCTGGCCGCGTTCAGCGCACCGGTGCGCGAACAACTGCGGCAATTGCAGCAGTTGCTGTACCGCCAGCTGTACCGCCACCCGCAGGTGCTGCGTTCGACGACCAAGGCGTCGCGGGTGCTGCGCGAGTTGTTCGACGCCTACGCCGACGATCCCCGCCTGCTGCCGGTCGAATACCAACGCAGCCAGCGCCAGTTGCGTTCGATCGCCGACTACATCGCCGGCATGACCGATCGCTACGCCATCCGCGAGCACCGCAAGCTGTTCTCGGTGCACGACTGGTAGCGGCCGCGCCAGCGCCGCGGGCGCTGCGCGACGCGTCGGAAGAAAACCACACAAATACCATGGGCTCTATGTCTGCGTATGCAAAGTTTGCATGGGCAAATATTATGGCGTCATGGAAAACCCGAACGACCCTGGCGACTCTGCGGCTGCGCAGCCGCAGCGCGAGGACTACTACCAGGTTGCCAACTATTCCAGCGACCAGTCGGTGGGTTACTGGATCAAGCAAGCCTACATGACCCTGCAGCGCCAGCTGGACATGGACATGCAGGAACTCGACCTCACCGGCATGCAGTGGGGGCCGCTGTGGCTGATCCGGCGTTGTCGCGCCGACACCGTGGCCGCCTGCGCCCGCGAGGCGGGGATCGACACCGGCGCGATGACCCGCATGCTCGACCGGCTGGAGGCCAAGGGCCTGCTCGAGCGCACCCGCAGCGTGCAGGACCGACGGGTGGTGCATGTGCACCTGACCGAGCGCGGGCGCGACGTCGCCGACCGCATTCCGTCCTGCGTCGTGCGGGTGCTGAACCGCCAGTTGCGTGGTTTCGGCCACGACGAGGTGCGTCAACTGCTGGATTTGTTGCAACGATTCGTACGCAATGGCGCAGCCGCGGGCTGTGCCGACTCAGCTTGCGGCGCGCATTCCGACCCTCCCCGACCATGAACCCCATGCAATTGTTTCGCCCCCCTGCGCGGCCGGCAGCGGGGCCGCGGCGTACGGCCTGGCGCCTGGCCGCCTGGGCCGTCGCCGCGGCCAGCCTCGGCGGCTGCGCCTGGCCGGGCGCCAGCGCGCCACGCGCGCGGCTGGTGCAACCCGCGCAGCTCGGACTGGGTGCCGGCGCCGCGGTGTTCCCCGTCGAGCAGTGGTGGAAGGGCTTCGGCGACCCCCGGCTCGACCACCTGGAACAACTCGCGCTGCAGGGCAATCCCGGGCTGCAGCAGGCGCGGGCGCGCGAGCGCCAGGCGCAGGCCGCCACCGGGCTGGCGCGCAGCGCGCTGCGGCCGCAGGTGAACGCGGCGTTGTCGTCCACCCGCGAGCGCTTCAGCGAGAACGACATCTATCCCCCGCCGCTCGGAGGCAGTGTCTACACCGAGAACCAGCTCGCGCTTCAGGGTCGCTACGACTTCGATTTCTTCGGACGCCATCGCGCCCGCCTGCAGGCCGCGATCGGCCAGGCGCGCGCGGCCCAGGCGCAGACCCAGGCGGCCCGGGTGCTCATCACCTCCGACGTCGCCGCCGCGTATTTCCGCCTGGCCGGCCTGGTCGCCCAGGGGCGGGTGCTCGAGCGCAACCTGCGCCAGCGCCAGGCCATCGCCCGCCTGGTCGGCGAGCGCGCTCGCGCCGGGCTGGACAACACCCTGCAGCAGCGCGAGGCGCAGGCGCAGATTCCCCAGCTGCAGCTCAAGGTCGAGGCCAATCGCGAGACCCAGCAGCAGGCCCGCGATGCGCTGGCGGCGCTGATCGGGCGCGGCCCGCAGGCCACCGCGGGCCTGAGCCCGCGGCTGCGACAGGTTCCGCTGCCGCAACTGCCGCGGCAATTGCCGGCCAGCCTGATCGGTCGCCGTCCGGACGTGGCGGCAGCGCGCTGGCAGGTGCAAAGCGCGCTGGCCTCGGTGCGCGAGGCGCGCGCCAGTTTCTACCCCGACATCAACCTCAGCGCCTTCGTGGGGTTCCAGGCCCTGGGGTTCAGCCAGTTCCTGGCCGCCGGCAGCCGCGCCTGGGGCGTGGGACCTGCGCTGGACCTGCCGATTTTCGAGGGCGGCGCGCTGCGCGCCCAACTGCGCGCCAGCGATGCCGCGGCCGACGCTGCGATCGACCAGTACAACGCCACGCTGGTGGGCGCGGTGCGCGAGGTCGCCGACGCCGTCGCGCAGCGCCGCTCGGTGCAGCGACAGATGCGCCAGCAGCGGCGCGCGCTGCGGCTGGCCAGCCAGGCGCACCAGCTCGCGCGCGGGCGTTACCGGGCCGGCCTGGGCAACGAATTGATCGTGCTGCAGGCGCAGGAGCCGGTGCTGCAACTGCAGCAGCTCGGCGCGGAGCTCAAGACCCGGGCCCTGCTCGACGACGTGGCGCTGACGCGGGCGCTGGGCGGCGGCTACGCGGGCGCATCCCCGGCTGCGGTGGCCGCCGCGCCTGGAGCCGGCCGCTGAGCCCACTGCCCGCACCGAACGAACACACAAGAACTCGCATGATCCGGAGCTTTGCATGAGCGCCCAACTGCCAGACCAGAACCCACAAGTCACCGCCGAGGCGGATGCCCGCGCCGCCCGGCGTCGCAAGCTGATGCTCGGCGCGATCGGTACCTTCATGGTCATCGGCTTGATCTACGGCGGCTACGAATACTGGCTGTCGCAGCGCGAGGTCAACACCGACGACGCCTACGTCAGCGGCGACCTGGTGCAGGTCACCCCGCAGGTGGGCGGTACCGTGACTTCGATCGACGCCGACGACACCCAGGTGGTGCATGCCGGCCAGACGCTGGTGCGCCTGGACGGTGCCGACGCGCGCGTCGCGCTGCAGCAGGCGCAGGCGCAGCTCGGCCAGGCGGTGCGGGGCATCCGAGTCACCTATGCGCAGACCGCCGCGTTGCGCTCGCAGGTCGAGGTGCGCCGGACCGACGTCGCCACGGCCCGCGCCAACCTGGCCAAGGCCGAGGATGCGCTGCGCCGCCGGCGCGCGCTGCAAGGCACCGGCGCGGTGGGGGCCGAGGAGTTGCGCCAGGCGCAGATCGCCGTGCAGGCCGCGCAAAGCGCCGTGCGCACCGCGCAAAGCGCCGTGCAGGCGGCGCGCGCCGCGGTGGCCGCCAACGAGGCGCAGACCGCCGGCAGCGTGCTGGCGCGCAATCCGACCGTACGGCTGGCCGCCGCGCGGGTGCGCCAGGCCTACCTGGCGCTGGAGCGCACCCGCATCGTGGCCCCGGTCAGCGGGGTGGTCGCGCGGCGCAGCGTGCAACTGGGCCAGCGCGTCGGCCCCGGCATGCCGCTGATGACCGTGGTGCCGCTGAGCCACGTCTGGGTGGATGCGAACTTCAAGGAAACCCAGTTGCGCAACCTTCGCATCGGCCAGAAGGCCAGCGTGGTCGCCGACATCTACGGCAGCCATGTGGTCTACCAGGGCCGGGTGGTGGGCATTTCCGCCGGCAGCGGTTCGGCCTTCGCGCTGTTGCCCGCGCAAAACGCCACCGGCAACTGGATCAAGGTCGTGCAGCGGCTGGCGGTGCGCATCCGCCTGCAGTCGGCGCAGTTGCGCGCCCATCCGCTGCGCGTGGGGCTGTCGACCGAGGCCACGGTGGACATTCGCGACCATTCGGGAACCCCGGTGGTCGGCCTGGCGCCGAGCAAGCCGGTGGCCAGCACCGACATGTACGCGGCCAACTGGGCCAAGGCCGACGCGCTGGTGGCGCGCATCATCGCCGCCAACGTCGACGGCATGCCGGCGGCCGAGGTCGGCCTGCACCGAGCGGCGCCGCATCGCAGGCCGGCTCGGCGCTGAGCCCGCGGCAGCCGGGGAGCGATCATGACCGACACGGTGGTCGTCGAGGAAGCCGCGGCCGGGGCCACTCCGCAGCCCGACCAGCCGGTGCACCTGCGCCCGCTGGCCGGCAGCGCGCTGGTGCTGGGAACCCTGGCGCTGAGCCTGGCGACCTTCATGAACGTGCTCGACACCTCGATCGCCAACGTGTCGCTGCCGGCGATCGCCGGCGACCTCGGGGTGAGCTCCTCGCAGGGGACCTGGGTCATCACCTCGTTCGGCGTGGCCAACGCCATCGCGGTGCCGCTGACCGGCTTCGTGACCCAGCGCTTCGGCGCGGTGAAGGTGTTCATCACCAGCATCCTGCTGTTCACCCTGTTTTCCTTTCTCTGCGGGCAGGCGCCGAGCCTGTCGGTGCTCATCCTGTTCCGCGTGCTGCAGGGGGCGTCGGCCGGCCCGATGATCCCGCTGTCGCAGACCCTGCTGCTGTCGAGCTATCCGCAGCAGCGTTCGGGCACCGCGCTGGCGATGTGGTCGATGACCACCCTGGTGGCGCCGATCACCGGGCCGCTGCTCGGTGGCTGGATCACCGACAACATCTCCTGGCCCTGGATCTTCTACATCAACGTGCCGGTGGGCATCATCTGCGCCGCGATCACCTCGAGCATCTATCGCGAGCGCGAGACGCCGACGCGCAAGCTGCCGATCGACTGGACCGGGTTGGGCCTGCTGGTGATCTGGGTCGGATCGTTGCAGGTCATGCTGGACAAGGGCCAGGAACTCGACTGGTTCGGCTCCAAGGTCATCCTCGGCCTGGCGGTTGCCGCCTTCATCGGATTCGTGCTGTTCCTGATCTGGGAATTGCACGATGACCATCCGGTGGTCGACCTCAGCCTGTTCAAGATCCCCACCTTCACGCTGGGGACGATCATGCTGGCGCTGGCCTACGCGATGTTCTTCGGCTCGCTGGTGCTGCTGCCGCTGTGGCTGCAGGAGTTCGTCGGCTACACGGCGACCAACGCCGGCGAGGTGCTGGCCTGGGTGGGGTTGTTCGCCCTGGCGCTGTCGCCCTTTGTCGGGCGCTACGTGCATCGGGTCGACACCCGCTGGCTGACCACCATGTCCTTCGCGGTGTTCGCCGTGGTGTTCTACATGCGCTCGCGCTTCACGCTGGGCGACACCTACTGGCAGTACGCGATGCCCACGCTGGTGCAGGGCATCGCCACCGCGCTGTTCTTCATCCCCCTGCTGGCCATCGTGCTCGGCGGCCTGCCGCCGCAGCGCATCGCCGCGGCTTCCGGACTGTCCAACTTCGCCCGCATCACCGCGGGCTCGTTCGGCACCTCGATCTACACCACCTGGTGGGTCAACCGCGCGATCCTGCACCATTCCCAGCTGGCCGAGCGGATCTACCAGGGCAACCCGGTGGCCGACTCGACGCTGGCGCTGGCGCAGCGCCTGGGACTGGGGCACCAGCAGGCGCTGGGGCTGATCGACGGACTGATCCAGGGCCAGGCCTACACCATCGCGGTCGACGAGATGTTCCGCCTCAGCGCCTGGGCCTTCCTCGGCATGATCGTGCTGGTGTGGCTGATCAAGCCGGTGCCCAACGGTGCCGCGGTCGATGCCGGCGGCGCGCACTGAGGGCCGCCGCGCGGCGCCGTCGATGCTGCACGACCAGGCGACCCTGCTGCTGTGCGTGCGCCATGGCGAGACCGCGTGGAACGCCCTGCAGCGCATCCAGGGGCATACCGACATCGCTCTCAACGAGCGCGGCCTGGGGCAGGCGGCCGCGCTGGCCGCAGCCCTCGCCGGGCAGGAACTCCAGGCGGTCTACAGCAGCGACCTGCAGCGTGCGAGGCAGACCGCCGCCGAACTCGCGCGCCAGCGCGGCCTGCCGCTGCGCACCGATGCACGGCTGCGCGAGCGCGCCTTCGGCGACTTCGAGGGGCACAGATTCGCCGACTTGCAGGCGCTGCACCCGCTCGACTGCGAGCGCTGGCGCCGGCGCGACCCCCAGTGGGCCGCTCCCGGCGGGGGCGAGGCGCTGGAGCAAGTGCAAGGCCGCGTCGTCGCCGCGCTGCGCGACATCGCGTCGCGCCATCGCGGGCACAGCGTGGCGCTGGTCAGCCACGGCGGAGTGCTCGATTGCCTGTATCGGCTGGCCACCGGCCAGCCGATACAGGCGCCGCGCAGCTGGGAGCTGCGCAACGCCGCGATCAACCGCCTGCTGCTCAGCGAGGACCGCGTCAGCCTGATCGGCTGGAACGACTGCAGCCATCTGGAAGCCGCCGCGGACGAAGCGGCCGACTGAGCCGGCGCTGCCGCAGCGCGAGCCCGCCGCTCGCGTCCCGGGCTCAGCCGCCGAACAGCTCGCCGGCCGCGCGCGGAGCGGCCAGCCCCAGGTGGGCGTAGGTCGACGCGGTGGCGATGCGCCCGCGCGGGGTACGCTGGACGTAGCCGTGCTGGATCAGGAAGGGCTCGATGACATCCTCGATGGTGTCGCGCTCCTCGCCGATGGCCGCCGCCAGGTTGTCCAGGCCCACCGGGCCGCCGCCGAAGCGATGGACGATGGCCTCGAGCAGCTTGCGGTCCATGATGTCGAAGCCCAGCGGATCGACGTCGAGCAGCCGCAGTCCCTGGTCGGCGACCTCGAGCCCGATGCGGCCGTCGGCTCGCACCTGGGCATAGTCGCGCACCCGGCGCAGCAGCCGGTTGGCGATGCGCGGGGTGCCGCGCGAGCGGCGGGCGATCTCGCGCGCGCCCTGGGTGTCGATCTCCGCCTGCAGCAGCTGCGCCGAGCGCTCGACAATGGTCGTCAGCTCGTCGGCGGTGTAGAACTCCAGCCGGGAGACGATGCCGAAGCGGTCGCGCAGCGGGTTGGTCAGCATGCCGGCGCGGGTGGTCGCGCCCACCAGGGTGAAGGGCTGCAGGTCGATCTTCACGCTGCGCGCCCCCGGCCCCTCGCCGATCATGATGTCGATCTGGTAGTCCTCGAGAGCGGGGTAGAGGATTTCCTCGACCACCGGGGACAGCCTGTGGATCTCGTCGATGAACAGGACGTCGTTGCGCTCCAGGTTGGTCAACAGCGCGGCCAGGTCGCCCGCGCGCTCGAGCACCGGGCCGGAGGTCGAGCGCAGGTTCACCCCCATTTCGCGGGCGATGATGTGCGCCAGCGTGGTCTTGCCCAGCCCGGGAGGGCCGAACAGCAGCACGTGGTCCAGCGCCTCGCCGCGCCGGCGCGCGGCTCCCATGAAGATGTCCAGCTGCTCGCGCACCCTGGCCTGGCCGATGTAGTCGGCCAGGCGCTGCGGGCGCAGCGCGCGCTCGGCCGCCTCCTCCTGCGGCGAGGCCGCGGCCGGCGCGACCACCCGCGCCGGCTGCAACCTGTCGGGCTGGATGGTCATCGCGCCCTCACGCCCTGGCCAGCGCCTTGAGCGCCTGGCGTATGCCGTCGTCGACCCCGAGCTCGGGGGCCAGCTTGCCCACCACCGCCGAGGCCTCGCGCTCCGAATAGCCCAGCGCCAGCAGCGCCTGCAGCACGTCGCCGTGGGAGGCCGCCGCGCCTGCCGGACGCGCGAGGTCGGGCCCGAGCTTGCCGCGCAGCTCCAGCAGCAGCCTCTCGGCGGTCTTCTTGCCGATTCCCGGCACCCGCGTCAGGCGCGCGCCGTCCTGGGTGGTCACAGCCTGCGCGAGTTCACCCACGCTCAGCCCCGACAGCACCGCCAGCGCGATGCGCGCGCCCACTCCGGTGATGCGGATCAGCGCGCGAAAGGCCTGGCGTTCGGAAGCGGTCGCGAAGCCGTAGAGCTGGTGGGCGTCCTCGCGCACCAGCAGGTGGGTGAGCAGCGTGACCTGCTGCCCGGCCGCGGGCAGCCCGTACAGGGTGCTCATCGGCACGTCGATCTCGTAGCCGACGCCGGCGCAGTCGACCAGGACCTGCGGCGGGGTCTTGTCGAGCAGGGTGCCGTGGATGCGTCCGATCATGGACGGCACTGTAGCAGGCCGGCCCGGGCGCCGGCGCAGCGCCCGCTACACTGTCGGGCGCACCCACAGGCTCCCCATGAAAGCCCAATCCTCATATACCCATGAAGAGCTCGTGGCCTGCGGCCACGGCCAGTTGTTCGGACCCGGCAACGCCCAGCTGCCGCTGGGGCAGATGCTGATGATGGACCGCATCACCCGCATCGCCGACCATGGCGGCAAGTACGGCAAGGGCGAACTGCGGGCCGAGCTCGACATCCGTCCCGAGTTGTGGTTCTTCGGCTGCCATTTCGAGAACGATCCGGTGATGCCCGGTTGCCTGGGGCTGGACGCGATGTGGCAGCTGGTCGGTTTCTACCTCGGCTGGATGGGAGCGCCCGGGCGCGGCCGCGCGCTGGGGGTCGGCGAGGTCAAGTTCACCGGGCAGGTGCTGCCCACGGCGCGGCTGGTCAGCTACCAGATCGACCTCAAGCGGGTCATCAACCATCGCCTGGTCATGGGGATCGGCGACGGGGTGATGTGCGTCGACGGGCGCGAGATCTACAGCGCCAAGGACCTGCGGGTCGGGCTGTTCACCTCGACCGAAGGCTTCTGAACGGGCGCGCGCGGGCCCCCGCGAGCGGGAGCCCGCGCGGCCGCCTTCAGGCCACGGCCTTGAGCTTGGCCTGGATCGCCTTGAGCAGCTGCGCGCGCTCGGCGTCGTCCAGGCGCGCCAGCAGCCGGTTGGCACCGGAGACGATGGCGCGGATCGACGCGGTCACGATGTTCGGGTCGATGCCGACGCCGAAGGTGGTCGCGGTCGTGCCTTCGAGGGCCATTTCGACCATCGCCACCGCCCGCGCGTTGGCTCCGAGGCCAAGCGCCCGCTCCTCGTAGCTGTGCACCACCAGCGGCAGGTGCAGCGCATGCACCGCCGCGTCGATCGGGCCATTGCCCTCGCCGCGCAGGCTCAGGCCGCGTCCGTCGACCTCGAGCTCCAGCCGGATGCCCTGTTCCTGGCCGTGTTCGTTCAGGTGGTGGGCGAGGTAGCGCAGCGGCTCGTCGGCCGCGGTGTATTCCTCGTTGAACATGCTCCACAGCTGCTGCGCGGTGACCTCGCTGCCCGAGGCGTCGGTGTAGCGCTGCACCACGCCGCTGAATTCCACCTGCATGCGACGGGGCATCACCAGGCCGTAGCTCGATTCCAGCAGGTAGGCGATGCCTCCCTTGCCCGA
>JAKBBQ010000081.1:12312-13500 GCA_021808405.1 Pseudomonadota bacterium
TCCACCGGCAGGTACGGCACTTCCCAGATCGCCGTGGGCTTTTGCACCGCCAGGCCCTTCTTGATCGCGTCCTGGTGCGAGCCGGAGAACGCGGTGAACACCAGGTCGCCGACGTAGGGGTGGCGGGGGTGGATCGGCAACTGGTTGCAGTCCTCGACCGTGCGCGCGATGGCGTTGATGTTGGAAAAGTCCAGCCCGGGGTCGACGCCCTGCGAGTACAGGTTCAGCGCCAGGGTCACCAGGTCGACGTTGCCGGTGCGCTCGCCGTTGCCGAACAGGCAGCCCTCGACGCGATCGGCGCCGGCCATCACCGCCAGCTCGGCCGCCGCCACCGCGCAGCCGCGGTCGTTGTGGGGGTGCACCGACAGCACGACGCCGTCGCGCCGCTCGAGATGGCGGTGCATCCACTCGATCTGGTCGGCGTAGATGTTCGGGGTGCTCATCTCCACCGTCGCCGGCAGGTTGTAGATCACCTTGCGCTGCGGAGTCGGCTGCCAGACCTCGGACACCGCGTTGCACACCTGCACCGCCACCTCGAGCTCGGTGCCGCTGAACACCTCGGGGCTGTACTGGAAGGTCCACTCGGTCTGCGGCCGTTCGGCGGCCAGTTCGCGGATCAGCGTCGCGGCCTCGACCGCGATGCGCCGGCAGCCGGCCACGTCGACGTTGAAGACGATTCGCCGGAAATTCGGCGCGGTTGCGTTGTACACATGGACGATCGCCCGCCTGGCGCCTTCGAGCGAATCGAAGGTGCGGCGGATCAGGTCCTCCCGCGCCTGGGTCAGCACTTCGATCGTGACGTCGTCGGGGATGTGCCCGCCCTCGATCAGCTGGCGCACGAAATCGAAGTCGGTCTGCGATGCCGACGGGAACGCGACCTCGATCTGCTTGATGCCGATCGCGCACACCGTCTGGAACATGCGCATCTTGCGCGCCGCGTCCATCGGCTCGAACAGCGCCTGGTTGCCGTCGCGCAGGTCGGTGCTCATCCAGATCGGCGGGTGGGTGATCACCCGGTCGGGCCAGGTGCGGTCCTTCAGGCCCACCGGGGGCATCGGTCGGTATTTGGTCTGGGGGTTGTTCAACATGGCGGCAATCTCCGGCGATTCAGGGGTTCGGCAACGCTGCCGCGGCCGTTGCGGGCAGGTGCCGCGCGCGCGGCGGCATCGGCAGGGTGGGTTGCTGGCA
>JAKBBQ010000392.1 GCA_021808405.1 Pseudomonadota bacterium
GGTCGAAGTCACGGCCGCGCAACCGCGCGGCCAGCCGCAGCCGCGCGCCGAGGTCGAGCCGACGATGCGCGAAAGGCGCCTCGATCACCTCCTCGATCCCGGGCATGGCCCGCAGCACCGGCGCCACCGCTGGCAGCGCGATGGCGCTCAGGCGCTCGCCGCGCGCCGCCAGCAGCGCCACCAGCGGCTGCGCCATCACGGCGTCGCCGATCCACTGCGGCGCGACCAGCAGGCTGCGCTGGCGCGGCGCCGGCGATTGCGCGGCCTTCAATGACCGTGCGCGACTTCGCCCTCGGCCAGGCGGTAGCGGGTGCCGCAGTACGGGCATGCCGCTTCGCCGTGGCGGATGTCGAGGAACACGCGCGGGTGGGCGCTCCACACCGGCATCGCCGGGTTGGGGCAGAAGGCGGGCAGGTCGGCGGCCTTGAGTTCGACCACCGGCATCTCGGGCTTGGGAATGGCGCTCATATCGGGACTCTCGGGCAAACCGCCGGGGCGGGGTTCAGACGCGGCTCAGCCAGTCGGAATACTTGGGGTTGCGGCCGCCGACGATGTCGAAAAAGGCCTGCTGGATGCGCTCGGTGATCGGGCCGCGCCGGCCGGCGCCGATGCTCACGCCGTCGAGCTCGCGGATCGGCGTGACCTCGGCCGCGGTGCCGCTGAAGAAGGCCTCGTCGGAAATGTAGATCTCGTCGCGCGGAATGCGTTTGGTCACCACCTGCAGCCCCAGGTCCTCGCAGATCGCGAAGACCGTGCGGCGGGTGATTCCGTTGAGCGCCCCGGAGGAGGCGTCCGGGGTGTAGAGCACGCCGTCGCGCACGACGAAGATGTTCTCCCCGGCGCCTTCGCTGACGAAACCCTGCGGGTCGAGCAGCAGGGCCTCGTCATAGCCGTCGGAGGTGACCTCCAGGTTGGCGAGGATGCTGTTGGTGTAGTTGCTGACCGTCTTCGCGTTGCACATGGTGATGTTCACATGGTGCCGCGTGTAGCTGCTGGTCTTCACCCGGATGCCCTTGGCCAGGCCTTCCTCGCCCAGGTACGCGCCCCAGGGCCAGGCGGCGACCATCAGGTGGATGGTGTTGCCGCGCGGCGAGACGCCGAGCCGGCGGTCGCCGATCCACACCAGCGGACGGATGTAGCAGGAGGCGAAGCCGTTGGCCCGCACGACCTCGAGCTGGGCCTGCATCGCCTGCTCGAAGCTGAAGGGAATCTCCATGCGCAGGATCTTCGCGCTGTCGTACAGCCTGCGCGTGTGGTCGTGCAGCCGGAAGATCGCCGTGCCCTGGCTGGTCTCGTACGCTCGAACGCCTTCGAAGGCGCCGCAGCCGTAGTGCAGGGTATGGGTCAGCACGTGGATCTTGGCATCACGCCATTCGACGAGCTGACCGTCCATCCAGATTTTCCCGTCGCGGTCGGACATGGACGCGGGAGTCGGCAAGGCCATGAAGGTCTCCAGGATTCGGGTAGCAAAGACTGCATTTTAAGGAGCGCGGCGAGCCGCGCCCACCCCGGTCGGTTGCGGGCACAATGGCGGCTTGCCGCGGCAGCCTGTGCCCGGCGCATTTTCCTCCTGTTCGAGTCATGTCCAGCCCCACTCCCGCCAGCCGGCCCTACCGCTTCTCGATGCGCCAGTTCCTGGAAATCGCCAAGCCCTACTGGGTGTCGGACGACAAGCGCATGGGCTGGCTGTTATTGCTCAGCGTGCTGGGGATGAACCTGGCGCTGATCTGGATCAACGTCCGCCTGAACTTCTGGAACCGCGACTTTTTCAACGCCCTGCAGGCGCATGCCTACCCGCGCTTCAAGCACCTGCTGCTGGTGTTCACCGTGCTGGCCTTCGCCTATATCGTGCTCGCCGTGTATTCCCAGTACCTGCAGCAGATGCTGGAGATCCGCTGGCGGCGCTGGGTCACCGAGGTGTTCCTGCGCGACTGGCTGGGCGGCGGTACCCATTACCGCATGGCCCTGCGCCGCGGCCAGGAGGACAACCCCGACCAGCGGATCGCCGACGACATCCGCGCGCTGGTCAACACCACGCTGAACCTGTTCTTCGGACTGGTGTCCTCGGTGGTCACGCTGGTGTCCTTCCTGTTCGTGCTGTGGCAGCTGTCGGGGGCCTTCACGCTGTGGGGGCTGCACATTCCCGGCTACATGGTGTGGGCTGCGCTGCTGTATTCGGGGGTCGGCAGTTATCTGGCGCATCGCGTCGGCAGGCCGCTGATCCGCCTGAACTTCGACCAGCAGCGCTACGAGGCGGATTTCCGCTTCGGGCTGGCGCGCACCCGCGAGCACAACGAAGGCATCGCGCTGTACCGCGGCGAAGCGCGGGAGATCGAGGCGCACCGCCAGCGTTTCGCGCGGGTGTGGGACAACTGGTGGGGCATCATGAAGCGCCAGAAGCTGTTCACCTGGTACAGCTCCTTCTACGCCCAGCTGGCGATCATCTTCCCCATCCTGGTCGCCGCGCCGCGCTACTTCGCCGGGCAGATCCAGCTCGGCGGACTGACCCAGACCACCAACGCCTTCGGCCAGGTGCAGGGCTCGCTGTCGTGGTTCATCTCGGCG
>JAKBBQ010000082.1 GCA_021808405.1 Pseudomonadota bacterium
CTGCTGGGCCTCGGCCGAGCGCAGCGCCGCCCGCGCCACGGCCACCTCGCTGCGCGCCACGGCGCGGTTGGCCGAGGCGACGCGCACCGCGGCCTCGTCGGTCTGCGCCTGCTCCCGCGAGACCACCCCGGTGTCGAGCAGACCGGCATCGCGCTGCGCGATGCGACGGACGTTGGTCAGGCTGGCCGAGGTGCTGAGCACGTCGGCCTGCGCCTTGGCGATGTTCTCGCGCGCCTGCACCACGGCAGCCCTCGCCACGGCCACCTGCGCCCGTACGTCGCGCGAATCCAGTCGGGCGAGGATCTGCCCGGCATGGATGCGGTCGCCTTCGTCGGCGTCGAGGGCCACCAGCACCCCCGGCACCTTGAAGCCGACTGCGGACTGCACCCGCGCACCGGTCACGCCGAGGCCGAAGATCTGCTCGCGCACCTCGGTGCGCAGTGGCGCGGCCTCGACCGTCAGCGGCCGCAGCAGGGCTCGCCAGGCGAGCAAGACAACAGCCGAGAAAAGGACCAGGGCCGCAGCAACCAGCAGGTACGTGCGCCTGCGCGTCTTCGGCGCGGAGTTCGTGGTCGTCATCATGCACACCTCGCGTCAGTGGGACCGGGGCCCGGCATCCTCGCAGCCGGCGCACAGCGCGCGAGCCTCGGTCCAGCCGCCGCCCATGGCGACCAGCAACTGGGCCGAATCCAGGTCGCGCTGGGCCACCGCGCGGGCGTAGCCCATGCGCGCCTGTTGGTCGCCGCGCTGCGCGTCGAGCAGGTGCAGCACGTCGCTCCTGCCCGCGGCGTAGCTTGCGCGCTGCAATTCGAGCGAGGCGCGCGCGGCATCGAGCGCCTCGTGTTCATCCGCGACCAGGTGGGCGTCGTGGTCGAGAGCGCGCAGAATGTCGGCGACCTGCCCGAAGGCCTGCAGCACCGTCTGCCGGTAGGTGGCCTCGGCAGCGCGCAGGGCTTCGATCGCTTCCCGCTTCTGTGCTCGCAGCGCCCCGCCGTGGAAGATCGGTGCCGTGATCCCGCCGAGCACCGACCACACGGTCCCCGAGCTGCCGAATAGAGCGCCGGGGGTCAGTGCCGAAGTCCCGAGGGTCGCCGACAACGTGATATCCGGGTACAACTGCGCGCTGGCCACGCCAACCGCGGCGCTTGCGGCGTGAAGCTGGGCCTCGGCGGCGAGAATGTCGGGGCGCTGGCGCACCAGCGCCGAGGGCACGGCAAGCGGCAGCTCGGCAGGCAGCTGGAAGTCGGCCAGCGCGAAAGCCGGGGGCGTGCCTTGCGCCGGAAAGCGTCCGACCAGGACGGCCAGGGCGTCCTCGGCGGCGGCGAGTTGCTGGCGCAGCGGCGGTAACAGCGCCCGATCGTTGCTGAGCTGGCTGCGAGCAAGCAGCACGTCCGAGCGTGCCGTCCGGCCGGCGGCGTACTTGCGCTGAACCAGTGCGGCATTCTGGTCGTCGCCAGCGACGATCTCCTGCGCTGCGTCGAGCTGCGCGCGTAGCGACGCGGCGGTCACGGCTTCGGTGACCACGTCGCCGGCGACGCTGAGTTGCGCGGCGGCCAGCTCGAATGCACGGTACTGCGCCAGCGATGCCTGCTCTTCGACACGACGGGCGGTCGCGCCGAACACGTCGGGCGAGAAGCTGGCGATGGGGCCGACCGTGTACAGGTTGTACAGCGGCAGTGAACGCCCAGGCTGCTGGCCGAGTATCGATGCCGGGCCCTGCTGGCGCTCAGCCGTGGCTGCAAGGTCGAGCTGCGGCAAGCCGGCGCCCCGCGCCAGCAGCACCGCCTGCTGCGCCTGGGCCAGCGTGGCGCGCGCCGAGTCGATACCCGGGTTGTCGGCGAGCGCCAGGCGGACCGTCCGATCGAGCGCCTGCGAATGGAACAACTGCCACCACGCAGCTGGGATCGCCTGTCCGCCGATCACACGCTGAACCGCCTCACCGGGCCCGGCGTCGAGCCTCGTCGGCATCTTTCGAGGCGTGTACACGCCCACGGCGGGCGGCGGCGGTCGCACAAAGTCGGGACCCACCTGGCAACCCGCGAGCAGCGCCCCCGTGAACGCCGCGGCGGCGAAGGCGCGCAGCTTTCCGCCGCGTGCAGAGGGCTTCGCAACGTGCTGCGATCGCGGTGAACGGATGATCATCGAAGGCCCCGAGAGAGGATCCCGGATGCATGACCCATTCGATCGTAGACATCCCCCTGCCGAAGGACCTTGATCCACCGCACGGGCGGTGCGCGGGTCATGCTCGCGAGGGTGGGTCCTGGGTTTCTCCTTCATCGCCTCGCGCGCTGCCCGCGCTGCGCTGCTTCGCCGCCAACGCCGCCATCAGCCCCATCATCGGGCCGCCGGCCGGAAATCCCGGACTCGCGCCATGCGCGCCGCGCGCGAGGCGCAGCACCGCGGCAACCAGCAGCGCGACGATGAACAGCAGCATCGGCCAGGGCACGCGGGCGAGCAACCAGGCCCACGACGACGGGGCGGCGACATCGATCGCCACGTGGCCGCGGCGCAGCAGGGGGATGAGCGACGGATCGCCGAAATCCGGCATGCGACTCGTGAAATCCTTGGACGGCGTTGCCGTCGGCGTCCCAGCGATGGCGTGCCTCAGCTGCACATCGATCTCGGTGCCGCGGAAGGTGACGGCTGCCACGTTGCCGCCTTCGACCTCGTCAAGAAAGGCTCCGTAGGTCAGGGATGGAGCATGGACGACGCGACCGACGGCCATGACCCCGGCCGCGGCCAGCAAGACGACACCCAGGGCCATCCATCCCCACTTGGAAATTCGAGGCCATCGATTCATATCTCGCCTCCTTGAACACCGTTGGTCAGAGCGCGAGCCTGGCGCGCACAACCAGCTTGACCTGGTCGAGGACCAGGGCGAATGCTGCCGTGGAGGCGAACACCGCCCCCGTCACCGGCCAGGCAAGCGCGGGCGTCAAGAGGCCCCACTGCCCCACCACCGTAGCCATCGCCAGATTGGTCACAGCCGACGCCAGGACCCAGCGACTAGGCTGCGACGACCACAGAGTGCGACGTTCGCGCGCGACGAACAACAGTGCCTGCGAACCGGCGATGAGGGTCACGAAAGCCAGGGTCTGCAGCGCACCCTGTGCAAGGCCGAGTGCATATCGCCCCCAGGCCAGCACTGCGAGCGAGAACACGAGCTTGCACGCGCCGAGCCATGTGCCGGCCATCGTGATGCGCTGCATGCGCCATACGCTGGGTCTGTCCGCCGGACTCGCGCGATCCGTGGTCAGGGACATGGCCAGAAAATCATTGGTCATGAGCATCAGGACCATGAGCCCCGGCGTGAGCACGGCGTAGCCGGTGACCGCCAGACCCAGCGCCAGAAAGAGCACGATCTCGGTCTTCTTGGCCACCATGTTGAGGGTGAATGCAAGCAGCCGCTCGAAGGCAACGCGTCCCTCACGCACTGCGGCCACGATGCCGCCAAGCCCCGGCTCCATCAGAACCATGCCGGCCGCGGCCTTGGCCGCGTCGGTCGCGGTCGACACCGCGATGCCGATCTGCGCCTGACGCAGCGCGGGTGCGTCGTTGACGCCATCGCCGCACATGCCGACGACGCGCCCGGTGGCCTGCAACGACCGCACCACGGCGACCTTGGCTTCGGGCAGCACGCGCGCGAACACGCCCACGTCGTCAGCGCGCGTCCCAGGGGAAAGACCTCTACCCTCCAGCACCGCACCATCGATGCCGACGCGCTTCGCGATGGCGGCGGCAGTCGCCGCTGAATCGCCCGTAACCATCACCGTGCGCACGCCCAGGGCGCAAAGAGCGGCGACCAACTCCCTGGAATCCTCGCGTGGCGGGTCGCTCAGGGCAAGCAACCCGACCAGGCGCAGTGCGCCGGGCGCGCCTTGCGCCACGGCCAGCACACGCTGCCCGCCGGCGGCCAGCGCTTCGGCCCGGCTCCGAGCATTCGCCGGCACGCTCACGAGCGCGGCGACGGCCTCCATGGCGCCTTTGACGATCCGGATTGCAGTCCCATCCGGGGCCACCGTGTCCGCCTGCGCCATCCGAGTGGCAGGGTCGAAGGGTTCGAAGCGCAGCGGTCGACGGGAAGGTGTCGCGCCGAGACGGTTCGCGGCGGCCCGCACTGCGGTGTCGATCGGGTCCTGGTCCGCCTCGGAACTGGCCAGTGCCGCGGCGGCAAGCACCGCCGTTGGATCGCTGCCGTCCATCGGCACGACGTCCGCCACCTCCAGCACACTGCGGGTAAGTGTGCCCGTCTTGTCGGCGCACAGCACATCCATGGCTGCAGCCTCGTGTGCGGCCGACAGTCGGGTCAGCAGTACCTTGCGATGCGCGAGATTGCGCGCGGCGAAGGCCGCGGATAGTGTGAAGGTCGCCGGCAGCGCAACCGGGATGGTCGCCAGCAGCGCCGTCAGCGCAAGGCCCGCCAACTCGGCTGTCGGCAGGGATTCAGCCCAGGCCGCGACCAGCAGCGCTGTGGCAACCGCCCCATTGATCAGTGCGAGTCCGCGGGTGACCCCGAAGATCGCCTTCTGCTCGGTGCTGGAGGTGTGCGCGTTTCGCACCAGCTCGGCAGTACGCCCGAAATACGTCCCGGCGCCCGTGGCTGTCACCTCGGCCACAGCCTGGCCGCGGCGAATCAGCGAGCCGGCGTAGACCATGCCGGCTGTGCCGATCTCCACGGGGACGGATTCCCCGGTCAGGGTGGATTGATCGACCAGCACGGCACCAGACGAAAGGCGCACATCGGCAGGAACCACGGCACCCAGCGAAAGTCTCACGGCGTCCCCCGGTACGACTTCCGCTGCGGGTATGCGAGTCCAGATTCCATCGCGCAGCGCCAGCGCGACGGGCGCAAGATGCCGCCGCAGCGCTGCCAGCGCCCGGTTCGCACGGTTCGCCTGTAAGAAGCTCAGGGTCGCATTGAACAGAAGCAAGGCGCCGACCACGCCGGCCTCCACGGGCTTGCCGATCGCGACTTCCATCATCGTCGCCACCTCGAGCAGCCAGGGGATAGGAGCCCAGAACTCTGCCAGGTATGAATGCCAGGCGGGCGTTGGGTGCTCGGCCACCAGGTTGAGTCCGGCAGCAGCCAGGCGCCGCCGCGCTTCTGCGCTGCTCAGCCCCGCGGGCGTTGCGACGGCGTCCATCGTCTCGCTGTCCCCTTCAGCGCGCGGGAATGGTCAAGATGGGTGCCTGCGGCACCTTGCCCGACTCGGACAGCGACGAGAACATCATCAGGAACATGAACATGCGCTTGGAGTCGAGGTCGCGGTCGTCGACCCAAAACCAGTGGCCCCGGTAGTGCACGGCGGCGAAGGCGTCGGTTGGCCGTTCAGGTCCCGAGCGAATGTGCGCGAGTTCGGGCGCTGTGCCGGGTCCGTGCGGCGGTGTCGGGGTGGCGCGTCCCGCTTTGAGGTCGGTGGCAGGTACGTCCACGCCAGCCGCCAACTCCGACAGCAGCCGCTGCATCGGACGGGTCAGCATCGCCAGCTGGTCGGGTTTGCGCGGCACCAGTCCAACGACGACGCGCAGCACGTCGACGTTTGCGGGGATGTCCAGCTCCTTCTTGAGATCGTGGATCGCGCGGTCGGCCTTCCCGCTTACGTGGGGACGAAACGCGACGTAAGTCTGCTCTTCGCCGTCATGCTTCTCGAAGCGCACATCCAGCGCGCCGGCGAGCTCGATGGTGCGGAAGTCCCCTGTGACATCGCTGAAGCGCGGATCCTCCGGGCGCGGGCTGAGCGGCGCATCCGATCCGTTGTAGATCCCGTCAATCGCCCGCGTCGAGGCACGCAGCAGGAAGTCCGCCGGATGGCCGGCGTTGATCATGGCGAAAATGGTCTCGGGCGGCAGCGGGCGCAGCAGGCTGTCGACCAGCTTCTCGCCCGTCAACACGTTGTACGAAATCGTGGGAGTCTCGCTGTAGCTGCCGCTGACTCCCAACGCGCCGTTGGTCGCATTGCTGTTGGTCCTCGTCGGATAAATGGTTCCGCCAAGCGTGAACTCGCCACCGAGCTCATACGATGTGACGACCGACGAGATGTCGAGATACACCGGCGTGTCGAGATAGCGCAGCTTGACGATGTTGAGAAGCATCTGCTGCTTCCATGACTGCCCGATGGCGTCTGCGTAGTCCATGCGGTCGCGCGGCACGCTGAGCGGGCCGACCGCTTGGCATCCGGCAAGCGTCACGACAGCCACCAGCGCCAATACGACCCATCTCCGGTGCCATCGCACCATCACCCGCGCGGATATGGAACCCATGGAGGGCACGGCGAATCCCCTTGAATCGAGTCGAACCAGGCCTGGTCGTCGATCATGTGCCGCTTGCAGCTGGCCGCCATGCATCGAACCCCGTAGCGAGGGCAAGGACTCACCCGGCGAATGGACCTAGCGGCATTCCCGGGCTCTCTCGGGAACTTTCATCGAGCGCCGCCCGCTGCTCCGGCGTCAACATGGAATAGAGAGCCTTCAGCGCCTGCGCTGCAGCATCCATGCAGTCCAGGCGCTGCCTCATGAAGCGCACATGCCGTGCCATGCGCTCGGGTGCGGTTCCGCCCGGCTGCCAAGTGGCTTCGCGCAGCGTGAGCATTGCCGTGGCCAGGGACTGGATAGCCTGCGCGTACGTACTCCACGCGGACTGCTGCTCACGTGTAATGTCGAGGGCAGCCTTCAGATGATCAAGATAGGCATCGGCCCTGGCACCCGGACTTGCGCTCGCGAAGCCGGAGCCCGGCGCTGCCATCGGGCGACCCGATCCAGGTCGCGCGCAGCCAGGGGCAGCGGCAGTTGCGTCATGATCAGCAGAAGCCTTTTCGCGGATGCTCGACATGTTGGACTCCAGTCGACCGGGTGCGCGCTGCGAGGAGGCCGTCGACCGCCCGCCCCGGAGCGTGGCAACAAGTGCCGCAGGACGATCTGAACGTTAGGACAAAGGCGTCACGACCTCATTGGTGCAGGTCAAGATCCCGGGCGTATCCATCCGTGCCATCCAGGGGGAGATGATCTACTTCAGGCGATACGCCGCGTGGCAGGCCACACAGGTCTGCATCATCTGTCCCAGCATGACCTGCGCCTTTCGCACATCGCCGGTGGCCGCAGCATCTTGCGCCGCCAGCGCAAATTCACCAGCTTGCCGATGCAAACGCGCACCGAGCTCGCGCATGCCGGGCGGCATGTAGCGCGCTTCCTGTTGGGCTTGATCGCCATGCATGGAGGACATGCCCAGCTTCATCGACGCGACGCGGGCCGCGGCGTCCAGATCGCCCGCGGCCATCGCCTGCTGGATCTCGGCCAGGCCCTGCAGGTGCATCCTCATGGTGGCCAGGGTCTCGCGCTTGACCTCGGGTGGGAATTGCACCAGCGTGCGCGCGTCGGATCGATGCCTGCCAGCGCCCGGATCCTCCACGGACTTCCCGGCGGTGCCCGTGTGCATACCCTGCGCCAGGCAGGCAGTGCCCGCGCCGCACAGCAGCAACGCAAGCACTGCGGCCCATGAATACCTGAGGCCGGGAGTGTTCATATTTGCTCTCCTTGCGAACGATGGGTGCTGAGCCTACCTGCTGGAGGCGACATCGGAATATGATCACGATCATGTCGATTGGGCGTGAACTTCCCTTGTCGACGCGGAGCGGCCACCATGGATAGCCTGCGCAACCCGGACCCGTTTTCGCGGTCGACGTCGGTCAGTCCTCTCGTGGGCTGGCCCTCAGATCTCGCCTGCCTCGGCGTGCGATCACGGCTTGGGGTGGGCGAAAGCCTGTTTCTTC
The DNA here is from genome assembly GCA_021808405.1 of Pseudomonadota bacterium. Classification (GTDB taxonomy): domain Bacteria; phylum Pseudomonadota; class Gammaproteobacteria; order Burkholderiales; family Burkholderiaceae_C; genus Thiomonas_A. The sequence goes on from JAKBBQ010000082.1 coordinate 7,767, forward strand.
GGGGTCGCGTACCGACGTACGTCTTCTGGGTCGAGTCTGGCGAGGTCCAGTTGCAGCGGGCTTCGCCCCATGGTCGCAACGTCATCCTGCAGCGTGTGCGCGAGGGATTCGTGGCGGAGGCGAGCCTGCAGGCCACACGCTATCACTGCGATGCGATCGCGGCAGAACCGTCCACGGTCTGGAGTTTTCCCCGAGGGCGCGTGTTGAAGGCATTGCGCAGTTCCCCGGACCTGGCCCTATGGTGGGCAACTCGCCTGGCCGAGCAACTTCGCTCTGCACGGCTACGACTTGAGCGACTCAGCCTCAAGGGTGCTTGCGACCGCATCCTGCACGCGATCGAGACGGAGGGCTCGGACGGGGGACTGTCGCTGGCCTCTACGCGCCGAGAATGGGCAGCGGAGCTCGGGCTCACGCCAGAGGCACTCTACCGCAGCCTTGCGCAATTGCGGCGCAACGGATTGGTGCAGATCCATGGCCGTGAACTGAGACTCATCTCAAGACCTACCGCCCCCTGACGTTGGCAGAGCGGGCAATATGTTTAGTAGCGCCTGCCAGAGCTCTGGACCTAGCCCCGAAGCATCGACTTCAGCCGTCGGAGCACGTTTGCGGGTTGAAAGGCGTCGGATGTATTGATCAGTTCGACTAGACGGTCCATCTCGCGGGGTCTGCCTGACAGCTCGCGCTGGCCGGCGCACTGTGGCGCGGCAACCTTGGTGGCCACGTCCTGGTCGGCTGATCTACGAGATCTTCGCTTGCGCGCTATCTTCATGAAAGCTCGCCTTTGAATCGCAAACAACCCCGAAACAGCCAACGAATCGGAGTGGCGCTTTCGCCACCGTGATTGAAGGGAAATCGGGCGGGCCGCGCCCAACGGGCGCGACAGCGCGACACTTGACGCGGCACATGGATAGGCGCAAGCCCCGCCAATAGGCTTTGTCCTGTGAATTTGCCGATGTACCCGGACACCGCGCTGTCGACTCCTCGTCACGATCATGCACGCATGCTTCGATCCCTTCCAGGCAGCGGCCACCGCCTTTCAGGTTACCTTTGACGGGCTCCTGGATCCCTCAAGCCTGCAGCGTGTCCGGGCACGGCGCCTCGCTCGGCTGCTCCAGACGCGTGTGACGTGCTCGCCCTTCTACGGGAAGCGGCTGCGCGGAGTCGATCCGAAATCTGCGCGCCTGAGCGACCCTCCCGTTGCGCATCGCGGCGAGCTGATGCAGCACTTCGACGAGTGGGTCACCGACTCGAGAATTCGCCTCGACGAGCTGCGCGTGCTCGTCGGGCGCCCCGAGCGCTTGGCAGCTCTGTATCTCGACCGGTACCTGATGTGGCAGAGCTCCGGAACCAGCGGCGAACCCGGAATCTTCGTGCAGGACGCGCTGGCGATGGGCGTGTACGACGCGCTCGAGGCAGTTCGCGGCCCGCTCGTTCGCTGGGCTATGGCGCATCCAGGCAGCGTGGACCTGCAGCGCAATCTGGTGCTCATTGGAGCAACCGAAGAACACTACGCGAGCACCGTGGCGGCCGAGCGCCTCCGGAAGCTGAACCCGTGGCTTCGCGGGCAGCTGCATGATCTGTCGTTTCTGCAGCCGATGCACCGACTCAGGCAGGCTCTCGAGGCCTTGAATCCGATCGTGCTCGCAAGCTTTCCGAGCGTTGTGCTGCAACTCGCAGAGGAACACCTCCACGGTCGCCTGGATATCGCACCGCAGGAAATCTGGGTCGGCGGCGAGACCCTGACGCCCTGGACCCGTGCATTCGTGGAACGCGTGTTCGGCTGCCGTGTCCGGAACAGCTATGGCTCCTCCGAGTTCCTCGCGATCGCCTTCGAGTGCGCCCACGAAGCCCTGCTTTTGAACGCGGATTGGGTCATCCTGGAGCCGCTCGACGAGCGTGGGAGCCCGGTGGGGCCGGACGTCGAGGGAGCCTCGGTTCTTCTGACCAATCTCGCCAACCATGTCCAGCCGCTGTTGCGCTACGTTTTCCCCGATCGGGTAAGCCTGCTGTCGCGGCCGTGCGCTTGTGGATCGGCGCTGCCCGTACTCACCGTGCATGGGCGTGACGACGACGTACTCCACCTGCCCGGATCGGGCGGCCGCACGGTGATGGTGACTCCACTGGCGATCACGACTGTGGTCGAGGAACGCGCCGGATTGCTGGACTATCAGGTTCGCCAGGTTTCGCCTGGAACACTCGTTCTGAGCTGCGGACCGGGCCAGGCCGATGCGGATGCGAAGCTACGTCGAGGTGTGGAGGAGCTTTCAGGGCTCCTAGCGGAACTCGGCGTCGTGGGAGCGCAGGTTACCTGCGACGCCGAGGGGACGCTCGAGCCCGGGCCGGCAGGCAAGGTGCGCCGGGTCGTTGGGTCGCCCAAGGGCAACCGGCCGGACCCCTGAGCGCCAAACCATGGATGCCACGAGGATCCGGAGCTCGTCCGGTACGCCACAGGGGCTTCAGGCGGCCGTAGATCTGCGCGAACAGACGCGTCAGCTGGATGCGGGGGACCGCTGAATGCCCATCCACAACTCTGCCATCGCCGCGGCCTTCACCGAGATCGCCGACCTCCTGGAGATCGAGCAGGCCAATCCGTTTCGCGTCCGTGCCTACCGCAATGCCGCGCGCGCCGTCGCCGAGCTTGGCAGCGAACTAAGTACGATCATCGAGCGCGGCGAGGACCTGCCGCGACTGCCTGGCATCGGCAAGGACCTGTCCGCCAAGATCGGCGAAATCGTCGCGACCGGGAAGTGCCTCGCGCTCGAAAAGCTGCGCGGCGAAGTCCCTCCGGCGATCACCGAGTTGCTGCACGTGCCGGGGCTGGGGCCCAAGCGCGCCGCGCTGCTGTGGCATGAGCTCGACGTGGAGACGCCCGATCAGCTCGTCGCCGCCGCGCGCGCCGGGCGCATCCGGGACCTTCCGGGCTTCGGCGCGAAGACGCAGGCCAACATTCTCCAGGCTGTGCAGGCCCACTTGTCGCAGTCGCGGCGCGTGCCGCGCGAGTTCGCCCGCCAGCAGGCCGCGCCGCTGCTCGCCTGGCTGGCGGGAACCGCCGGCGTCGAGGCGATCGAGCCCGCCGGCAGCTTTCGGCGTGGCAGCGCGACCGTGGGCGACCTCGACATCCTGGTCGTTGCGCCGGACGCAGCGGCCGCGATGCACCGCTTCCTCGCCTATCCCGAGATCGCAGAGGTACTGGTGGCGGGCACGGCGCGCGCCAGCATCGTGCTCAAGGCTGGCTTGCAGGTCGACCTGCGCGTCGTGCCCGCGGCCTGCCGAGGCGCAGCGCTGTGCTACTTCACCGGCTCCAAGGCCCACAACATCGCCTTGCGTCGCATCGCCCGCGTGCGCGGGCTCAAGCTCAACGAGTACGGCGTGTTCCGGGGCAAGGAGCGCATGGCCGGGGCGACGGAGGAAGAGGTCTATCGCGCACTCGGACTGAGGTGGATTGCGCCGGAGCTGCGCGAGGATCGAGGCGAGATCGAGGCCTCGCGCCTGCCCGCGGAGGGGCTCGCATGAACCGGTAAATCTTTGCCCACGAGGCTGAGCAACTCACCCATGTCGCGTCACTTCCCGGCATCGTCACGGCGTGCCCAGCCGGGCAGCGCTCTGTCTCAGGCCCTGAACTTCTGCCAGAGCGGTCGTTGGACATGCCGTTTAGCGACGGCCGTTATGCTGCAGCCAGAGGATCGCAGGCTGTATCGCTTCATGGAACCGCCAGTAGCCCAGCCAACCCCGAGGAGGTGCAATGCGCGGTCAATGCCTTTGCGGCGCAGTCGCTTTCGAAATCGACTGCGAGCGGCTGAAGTTGTACCAGTGCCACTGCTCGCTGTGCCGGCGTCAGAGCGGTGCGGCCTGTAACGCTGCGACCATCGTGCCGGGCGAGCGATTTCGCTGGCTGCAGGGCTCGAATCGGACTTCCAGTTGGGCTAAGCCGTCTGGCTTTCGGACCGACTTCTGCGCCACCTGCGGCTCCCCGGTGCCCAATTCGTTGCGGGGCGGCGCCTATCAATGGGTGCCCGCGGGACTGCTCGAGGAAACGACCGATGCGCAGGTGGTGGCCCAACTGTGTTGGGCCTCGCGTGCAAGTTGGGATGTATCTACGGCGCCTGGACTTCTACATGACGCCGTACCCGAAAATTTTGGCGCCTTCATCAACGCCCTGCTATAGCCGGGCTGCTGCCTGGTAGAAGGACTGCCGTAGCGCTGGTAAGCCGACTGGGGTAAATCGCGAGTTTCACCCAGTTTCTGCCCCACGCTCCAGGAAGTAGTCTTTGCGGTATGTTTGCGTCGTTGGGGCCGACCATGCCTGATACCGACCACACGGCCACTCGCGGCCCACTCCGGCTTGCCATCTCGGTCTTTCCGGCGCTCGCCCTGCTGGGGCTCATCGTCTGGCTCGAGCACTGGGAGTACCGCAACTTCGCCGCCGCGCTGAAAGCTGCGGGTCCGGGACCGCTGCACCGGGCCTATCTTCGTCATGCGCTTCTGCGATGGAACGTCGAGGGTTTCGCTGTCATGCTGGTCCTGGTTGGTTCATTCATGCTGACCGGACTGTGGCGTGACCGCACGCGGGCGCGACGGCAGGCCCTCGAGTTGTCGAACCTCGACAACGCGCTGTTCGACACGGTGGGCGCGCTCTTGATGGTGCTGGATCGACAGGGACGCATCGTGCGTTTCAATCGCGCGGCGCAGGAATTCACGGGCTACACGTTTGCCGAGGCCCGCAACATCCCCTTCTTCTGGACGCGCTTCCTGCCAGGCGAACGCCTGGAAGAGGTCCGTGACGTGTTTCGCCGGCTATGCAACGCGGAGGACATTTCGACGCACGAGAGTGCATGGGTCAATCGCGGGGGCGATCATCATGTGTTCGTATGGCACAACTCGGTGTTTCGAGATGAAGCCGGCCACGTACGCTACGTGATCACGCTCGGCGTGGATGTCACTGCGACTCGGCGTGCGCAAGACCAGCAGCGCGAGGCGGAGATGCGCTATCGCAACCTCTTTGAACACTCCCCGGATGCCATCTTCCTCGTCGACGCAGAGGGGCGTTTTGCACTCGTCAACCGATCCTGCATGGCACTGCTCGGCGCTTCGGGGCCGGAGGATCTGATCGGCCAGCAGGCGATCGAATTCGTTGCCCCGTCTTCGCGTGCGCGCGTCGCCGCGCGAGTTCGCCAACTGCGTGAACACGGCGAGTCGGTTCCAGTGGATATCGTGCGCATGCGGCGCAGGGATGGTGCGGAGGTCGAGGTTGATAGCGTGGCCACGGCCTTCTCGTCACACGGGAGAACACACGTTCATGTGATCCAGCGCGATCTCAGCGAACGGCGCGGACTGGAACGAGAGATCGTCGAAGCCGCCACGCTCGAGCAGGAGCGCATCGGGCGCGAGATCCATGATGGAATCGGCCAGCGGCTGACGGCTCTGAGCCTGATGTGCGCCGGGTTGACGCGCCGGCTGGCGCTGGAGGGCCGCCGCGACGATGCGGATGTGACCGAGTTGCTGCAAGACGAACTACAGACCACGATTGGCGAGGCCCGCTTTCTGGCGCGCGGCCTCTCTCCAATTCACCTCGACGGCAATTCACTGGCCGCGGCCGTGGAAAGTCTGGTCGACGCGGTCGGGAAGGCCTCGGGTGTCGTGTGCAGCTTCACGA
>JAKBBQ010000393.1 GCA_021808405.1 Pseudomonadota bacterium
CCGAGGTAATCATCGGCGCCGGCGTTGAGGCCCTCGACCCGCTGCGGCGTCTCCGCCAGTGCAGTCAGCATAAGCACCGGTGTGCGCACCGCCGCGGCACGCAACGCGCGCACCAAGGCAAGGCCGTCGAGCTTGGGCAGCATGCGGTCGACCACCAGCGCGTCGAAATCGCCCTCGGTGGCCTGGTACAGCGCCTCGTGACCGTCTTCGGCGGCGGTCACCCGATATCCCTGTTCGGCCAAACCGCGAGCGATCCAGTTGCGGGTCTCGCTGTCGTCCTCTACCACCAAGATGCGCATGCGCTCTCCTGCGATCAGCCGGCGCCATTGCGGATACGACCGCTGTTGCCGTCCACAACCATGTGTGCGAGGTCGCCCCCCGCACCGACCTCGAATACCCAGCACGGTCGGCCGTCAATGTACTGCAAGCGGGCCGCACGCAGGTGCGGCGGATCGTCGACCCGCTGCAGGGCTTGGACCAAATCCAGGTGCGGACGTTCCGCAGCCGTGGCGGCGCGCAGTTCTGCGTGATGCAGCAGGCGTTTCCACCAGCCGTCCCAGCGCAGGTCGAGCAGGGTGTTGTCGCCACGGCGCAGATCCACGACCGCCAAGCCGCTGGGCCCAACGCTGCTGACCTCAAGCACGCGCTTGCCGTCGCGGCAGAGGGTAACCATCTGCACCGCATAGCCGCCGCTGGCCTGTTCGGCATGCGCGATCAACGCCGCGGGCGGCAGCGGCGGCGCCGTAGCCGGCACACAGCCAGCCGCAGGGTGGCCGAGATGGAGCAGGGCCCCCAGCCAGTGAAAGATCGCGGCCAGGGCTTGGCCCATGGCTGGATTTCCCGTGCGGTCAACGTGAAGACCAGCATGCGGCGCGGCCCTCTACGCTGACGACTCGCCATGCATACGATTTCGTAAATCTCGCCGTCCCGACCCCCACGGCGCCGTCGCGCCTGTCATCTGCCCGGAACGGAGGCCGATCGCGACCCGCGGCGCGGGACCCGGAACCAGAACGCGCCCTCGGCAAGCACGCCGGCGCCCGCGAAGATCGCCGCGCCGGTTGACACGCCCACGACATAGAACCCTGCCGCGACGAGCAGGAAGGCCAGCGTGACGAGATGCCTCATGGGACGACTTCCTGGAAACAATCGCGCCGGAAGCCGACGGATGCGACCACGAAGCGGCTTTGGCCTCGATCGTCAGACCTCGGCGAGAACGATACGGTACAAGATGACCTCGCCGCTGCGATCAACCTCCACGGCGCCGAATTTCGCCAGCAGGCCGCCGCTCGACCGGCCAGCCTTGGCCATTGCGCTGACCCGGGTCATCGCCTTCTCGTTCACCGCGACGTCCCTCGCCAGTGCGAGCGCCGCGGTGGCGATACCCTTGCGCTGATGGTCCGGGTGGATGGCCATCATCGCGTCGCGTTCCGGGGTGACGCTGAGAAACCCGACCGTCTCCCCGTTGCACAGGACCGCACGAGCCAGGCCGCCGCCTGAATCAAGTCCCAGCAGAAAGGGCGGAGGAATGCCCTCCAGCAGGAACCGCAAGGCGGGACTGCGAAGATGGGCCTCCGCAAGCACTCCGATGGATACGGTCATCGGCTTGCATGCCTGGTGCAGAAGGGCAGCTTATACAGCGTGGTCTCCCGCCGCATCGAAGGGGAGCGCGGCAACGATCCCCGCCTGCTTGCCTGCGCGCTGGCCAGAAGCCCGACGGACACCCCGAGCGCAGGCCGTGCGCACGCCTACGCCAGATGCGCCGCAGTCGCAGCCGTCGCCGGCAGTTCGAAGGTGACGCGCAAACCGATGCCATCGTTGCCCGGAGCGGCGTAGATGCGGGCGCCGTGCAGATCGATGATGCTGCGGCAGATGGCGAGACCCAACCCACTGCCGCGATCCTCGCCGGACGGCACATGGAAGCGCACGAAGCGCTCGAAGGCGCGCTCGTACTGGTCGCCCGCCAGGCCGGGTCCCTGGTCCTCGATGCAGACACGCCAGACCGCAGCGTCGATTTCCGAACGCAGTGTGATCCGGCCATCGGCCGGCGAGACGCCGAGGGCATTGGTCAGCAGTTTGAACACCGTCTGGCGCAGCCACTTGTCCTCGATCGCCACCTGCCCGACGCCACGATGTCGGCAGACCAGCCTGCGCCCGCGGTGTTCGGTCAGCGCGCGCAAGTCCGGCTCGATGCCCAGCAGGAAGCGGCCCGGTTCCTGAAAAGAAACGGAAAACAAACTGTCGGGACCCTGCGATCGCGTCCCTGCCAAGGGCGACCAGTCATGACCCGTGCCTGCCGGCGGCGCCCGGAGCGGCCCGCGATCGATCGGGTATCGGCTGACACCTGCCTCGGTCCGCCGCGCCCTCGCGACGCGGGCAGGTGCCACGCATTCGGGCGGCGGTCCTTGCGCGTCCGCGCCGGCAGCGAGGCGACAGCAGTGTGCGCTGGCGTACCGAGTCGCCGCCGGGTTGCGCCTACGCTTGTCTGCGCGTCAGACCTTCCATGGACGTCGGCGCCGTGGAACCGCAGACGGAGTGCATACGTGAACAACGAC
>JAKBBQ010000394.1 GCA_021808405.1 Pseudomonadota bacterium
CTTCGCCGGGGTTGCGCTGGCGCGCCGGCGCGGCGGGCCCCGGCCCGACCCGCCGGCGCGCCAGCGCCTGGCCGAGTTCCTCCCAGTCCGCCGCGGCGAGCAGGCTGTCGTGGCGCTGGCGCCGCCAGGGCCGCGCCAGCGCGCGCAGGCCGGCAGCCAGTGTCGCCTCGGGCATCGCTTCAGTCGAAGGCGACGGCCCCGAGCAGGCGGCCGATCAGCGAGTCGGCGTCCACGCCACGCAGCTCGGCCTCCAGGTTCAGCACCAGGCGGTGGCGCAGCACGTCGGCAGCCAGCTCGACGATGTCGTCGGGGATCACGTAGTCGCGGCCGCGCAGGTAGGCCAGCGCCTGCGCCGAATGCGCGAGCGCGAGCATCGCGCGCGGCGAGGCGCCTGCCGCGACCAGCCCGGCGAGCTCGGGATCGCGCTGCTCGGGAGCGCGCGTGGTGCGCACCAGGTCGACGATGGCCTGGCGCAGGCTGTCGGCCAGGTGCACCCCGCGCACCTCCTCGCGGGCCCGCAGCACCGCGTCGGCGTCGACCGCGCACACGGGCGGATCGCCCGCGACGCCGCCGATGCCGGCGCCCAGGTCCATGTCGAGGATCGTGCGCTCCTGCTCGGCGCTCGGGTAGTCGATCACCACGTGCAGCAGGAAGCGGTCGAGCTGGGCCTCCGGCAGCGGATAGGTTCCCGACTGCTCGAGCGGGTTCTGGGTCGCCATGACCAGGAACATCCCGGGCAGCGCGTGGGTGCTCGCGCCCACCGTGACCTGGCGCTCCTGCATCGCCTCCAGCAACGCGGACTGCACCTTGGCCGGGGCGCGGTTGATTTCGTCGGCGAGCACGATGTCGTGGAACAGCGGCCCGCGCACGAACCGGCTGCGCCCCTCGGCGGGAACGAAGACGTCGCCCCCGGTGATGTCGCCGGGAAGCAGGTCGGGAGTGAACTGCACGCGCTGAAAGCTCGCGTGCACCGCCTGCGCCAGCGCCTTCACCGCGGTGGTCTTGGCCAGCCCCGGCAGTCCCTCGACCAGCAGGTGGCCGCCGGTCAGCAACGCCACCACCATGCGGTCGAGCAGCCGCTGCTGGCCGACGATACGACGCGCCAGCAGCGCGCGCAGCGCGACGATGTCGGCCTGGCGCTGCGCTGCCGGCTGCCGCGGCGCTGGGGTTTCGCTAAGGGGTTCGGTCATCGGCGAGGCCGCGCGCCATCCCAGCCCCGGCACCAAATGCGAGGGCCTTGGGGAGGGCCTTGGGGGAGGGTTCTGGTTATCCAATTCATGCAATATTCGCATGGGCTGATTTGTGGAGTCAACCGGGAATGCCTCGAGGGCGCCCCAGCGCCGCACGGCAGGCCATCGATGAGAGCGGGCCGGCTATGCTGAAGCCCTGCCCGACGGCCCGCTCCCACCCTCGACTCTGTGACGACGCCGCATGAGCCTTCCCGATCTGGTCCTCGTCGCCCTCGCGCTGGCCTTCGCCTGGAGCATGGGTGCGCATTACACCGGTGCCTGCATGGGCATGCCCTACGCCAGCGGCAGCATCGGCGCGCGCGCCGCGCTGGGCACGATGGCCCCGCTGACCCTGCTGGGTGCCGCTTTCCTGAGCCACGCGGTGCTGCATCGGGTCGGACACGACATCGTCGCCGGCGCCAGCCTGGGCACCGCGCCCGCGATCGCGGTGATCGGCGCGGCGTTCGTGCTGACCACGCTGTTCACCCGACGCCGCATTCCCACGTCGACCATCCAGATCCTGGTGTTCTGCATGGTCGGTGCCGGCGTCGCGCTGCACCTGCGCATCCGCTGGGACACCATCGCCCGACTGGCCGTGCTGTGGGTGCTGGCGCCCTGCCTGGCCTGCGCTCTGGGCTGGCTGTTCACCAGGCTGCTGGACGCACTGCCGCAGTGGGCGTCGGCGCAGCGCGCAGCCGGGCATGTCGGACGCGCGCTGGTCGTCATGGGCGCATTGGCGTCGCTGGCGATGGGCGCCAACGACGTGTCCAATGCCACCGCGGTGTTCCTGTCCACCGGTCTGTGCGGCCCGCTCGCGGCGGGCCTGCTCGGCGGCATCGGGCTGGCGCTGGGGGTGCTGACCTGGGGCCGCCCGCTGCTCGAACGCGTGGCCTTCGACATGGTCAAGCTCGACCTGCCGATGGCCACCGCGGCGCAGCTGGTGCAGGCCCTGGTCGTGCTGGCGGCGGTGGCATCGGGCTATTTCACCTCGATGAACCAGGCGCTGATCGGCGCCATGGCCGGCGCCGGCCTGGCGCGCGGACGGCAGACCATCGACACGCGGGTGATCCTCGGGGTGCTGCGCGGCTGGCTCATCGGGCCGGCCGCCGGCGCGCTGCTGGGCTGGGCCTTCGCGCTGGCGCTGCGGGCCTGGTGAGGCCGCGACGCGGCCGCGCTCAGCGCGCAAGCCACCGCTCGATCTGCGCGCGGGCGGGCACGCCTCCGGCGTGCACGACCTTGCCGTCGATCACCACCCCCGGCGTGCTCATGACGCCGTAGCGCAGGATCGAGGCGATGTCCTCGACCTTC
>JAKBBQ010000395.1 GCA_021808405.1 Pseudomonadota bacterium
TCGCCGAGCCCAGGCGCCCGGTGACGATCACGTCGGAGGGTTTGCCGTAGGGGGTGTCAATGGCGTGTTCGGCGACATCGGCTAGACCCTCGAAGTCATACAGCCCGCTTCCGCCCAGGATGCCGATGCGCTCGATGCCTGGATTCATGCCGCTCTCCTCGTTGTGGACAGGCGCCGCGACGTGAAACTCGCGAACGCGAAGCTGAGCACCAGCCATGCGCAAAGCAGCGCGACCGATGCGACGAAGTGCCATCCCGGACGCGGCAGGATCTGCGGCAGCAGGCCGATGGCCAGCGCCGGAGGCACATGCAGGTCGAGGGCGCGCACGATCAGCACGCCCACGAGCAGGCTGGTGGCGGCCGACAGCGGCCCGGCACCCAGCCACGCCACCGCCGCGACGCCGCACGCGGCTCCTGCGACACACGCCGTCAGCAGCGCCCAGGGGCGCGAGCGCCACGGACACACGTCGGGGTGCGCGAACATTTCGTAGGCGACGACGAACAGCGGCGGGATCAACAGCAGGTGCCAGGCCTGCGCGAACACCCCGGCGAGCAGCGCGAACAGCGCGTAGCCGGCGAGCCAGCGCCAGCCGCTGGCGGCGGTCTCGGTCTGGTCGTCGATGCGCGATTGCGCGTCGACGGACTGCGGCGGGCTATGGCGCAGCGCGGTGCGCAGCCATGCCGCGCCGGTCAGCGTCGCCGTCACCAGCAGGATCGACGCCGGATACCAGGGGCTGCGCACGCGCAGCGCCACCGGCAGCAGCCCGGCGGAAATCGCCGGCGCCAGCGGGGAGCGCAGCAAGCCGAGCAGCAGCAGCGAGCTGGCCAGGCTCAATGTCAGCGCCGGCAGGCCGGGCGGCAGCCAGCGTGCCAAGCCGAGCCCAATCAGCGCGGCCAGCGCGGGCAAAAGAGCCAGGTGCAGCGTCGCCCGTGCCCAGGCTCCCTGGGGACGCGTGAACACGTCGTGTGCCAGCGCGCCCAACTCGGGGAACATCAGCGTGTCGACGCCGCTGATGCGCGCGCCCAGCGCGGCCGCGGCCACCAGGGCCGTGGCCAGCGCTTCGCCGCGCGCACGCTCGAAGCGCATGCTCAGTTCATCGCCTCGACGGCCCAGCCGTGGTTGGCCAGCCAGCCGACCTGCAGGAAGCCGGCGGGCACGATGTCGCCTTCCTTGACACCGTAGAGCTGGTGCCAGTCCAGGTTCATGCCCTTGAGGGTGTTGTTGCAGATGTCGAAATGCACGCCATCGGCACGCAATTCGTCGACGGCCTTTTTCACGCCGTCGTCCACCGGCTCCAGCAGCATCTTGACCCCGCCGCCGTACAGCACCACGTGCGCCTGCAGCGTGCCGTGCCACTGCTTGACGGTCTTCTCGCTGTTGACCAGGTTCAGCAGCTTGAATTTCCACACCGCGGGGTCTGCGCTGCTCACCGGAACGACCACGCGCACGCGCCCGAAGGCCGGGTGGGTGATGTGCGGTTGCACGTAGTCGGCGCGCGCCGGCGCGGTGGCGGCCAGCATCAGCCCGGCAGCGGCAGCGACGGCAAGGACAGTCGACTTGAAGGAATGCATGGGGAATCTCCAAAAAAGTCGTAAGCGGGGCCAGCCCGCGACAAGGTGCCCGCCCGCAGCGGCGGCCGGGCTACATGAGTCGGACGAGCCGGGGATTCCTGACACTCAAGCCGCGAGCATGGTCTTCAGGGCTCCGGACGCGTCGAGCGCGAACAGATCGTCACAGCCACCCACATGCTGCTCCCCAATGAAGATCTGGGGAACCGTGCGGCGCCCCGTCAGACGCCCCATCTCGATCGCCGCGGCCGGGTCGGCGTCGATGCGGATTTCGTCGATGCTGTCGACCCCGCGCTGGCGCAGCAGCGCCTTGGCACGCAGGCAGTAGGGGCAGACAGCGGTGGTGTACATGCGTACGGCGGGCATGGCGGACTCCTTCGGGCAAGGCGGGACAGACGGGAGGCGCTCGGCGCCTCCCGCACGGGTGCCGTGGCTCAGGCCGCGGGATTCCAGGCGTAGCCCTGGAACGCCGCGTCGGTCTGGGTGTGGAACAGGTGGTTGGAATAGTTGCTCAGGGTCTTCACTGCGATCGCCAGCACGATTTCCAGCGCATGGCGGTCGGTGTACCCGGCGGCCTTGAAGGCCGCGAGCTGCTCGGGCGTCGGCGTGCCGCGGCTCTCCACCATGATGGTCGAGAAGGTCGCCAGCGCCTGCAGCCTGGCGTCGGGCAGGGGCTTGCCTTCGCGCAGCGCGGCCAGCGAGTCAGCCGGCAGCTTGGACATCTTGTCGCCGATCATGCTGTGCGCGGCCATGCAGTAGGTGCAGCCGTTGAAGCGGCTGACGCTGAGGAACACCACTTCCTGCTCGGCCGGGGTGAAGCCGCCTTCATTGCGGAACAGTTCGTAGCCCAGCAGGTAGGTCTGCAGCACCCCGGGCGAGTTGACCATGTTGGCGTACATGTTCGGCACGAAGCCGAGGCGCTGCTGTGAGGTCTCGAGCATCTCGCGGGCCTTCCCGCTGGTGGAC
>JAKBBQ010000396.1 GCA_021808405.1 Pseudomonadota bacterium
GTGCAACCCGGGCTCGTCCGCGCCGAGCTCCCGGGCGCCCTCGCGCAGCCTGCCCACCGGGGCATAGCCGACGCCGCCCACCTCGATGTCGCGGCCCGCGCCCAGCCACAGCGCGTTGACGGTCATCTCGTTGCGGGTCAGCGTGCCGGTCTTGTCGCTGGCGATGACCGTGGTCGCGCCCAGGGTCTCCACCGCGGACAGGCGGCGCACGATGGCACCGCGCGCGGCCATGCGCTGGATGCCCACCGCCAGCGCGATGGTCATGGCCACCGGCAGGCCCTCGGGCACCATCGATACGGTCTGGCTGATCGCCACCATCAGCAGCTCGGCCAGCGGCAACCCGCGCAGCAGGCCGAAAGCCATGACGGCGACGAACAGCCCCAGCGCCGCCACCACCAGCTGGCGTCCGAAGCCGGCCAGGCGCAGCTCCAGCGGGGTCGCGGGTTCGCGCGCCTGGCGGGTCAGGCGCGCGATCGCGCCGACCTCGGTGTGCTCGCCGGTGGTCGTCACCAGCGCGCGCGCACGGCCCGAGGTGATGAAGGTGCCCGAGAACACCATGTCGCGGCGGTCGGCCAGCGCGGTCGCCTCGGCAAGCGCGTCGACGTGCTTGCCCACCGGCACCGACTCGCCGGTGAGCGCGGCCTCGGCCGCCGCCAGCGACGAGGCCTCGAGCAGCCGGGCGTCGGCGCCGACGGCGTCGCCGGCCGCCAGCAGCAGGATGTCTCCGGGCACCAGCTCGCGCGCCGCCAGCTGCTGTTCGCGGCCGTCGCGCAGCACCCGGACCTGCAACTCGGACAACCGTCGCAAGGCGGCCATGGAACGTTCCGCGCGGCCTTCCTGCAGGGCCCCGATCAGCGCGTTGGCCAGCACCACGCCCAGGATCACCGCCGCGTCGCCCGCGTGCCCGAGGGCGGCCGACAGCGCGGCGGCGGCCAGCAGGATGTAGATCAGCGGGCTCTTGAACTGGTGCGCGAACAGCAGCCAGGGCGACGGCGCCACGGCTTCGGCCACCGCGTTCGGGCCGGCATCGGCCAGGCGCTGCGCGGCGACCTGCGAGGACAGGCCGGTAGCGGGGTCGCTGTCGAGCAGGCGCAAGGCCGCGTCGGGCTCCAGGGCGTGCCAGGTGGCTTGGGGCGGGGAGGACATGTCGCGCTCGCCCCTGCTCAGAACGCGGCACGGGTGGTCATCAGTCCCGCCACCGCGAGCCCGTTGAACAGATTGCTGCCGATCAGGGTGCCGACCCCGACATCGTCGTGGCCGCGGCGGCGCGCCAGCAGCCAGTCGCGCCGGATCTCGCGCAAGTCCACCGCCAGCGGACCGAGCAGCAGCAACACATCGGTGGTCTGGGCAAGCTGCATGGCCGTGCTTTGCCGGGGAAACCGCGCAGCCTTCACTCTATGGAGCCGCGGGTCCGGCCGCCTTGACACGCATCACGATCGCGGGCGCCGCGGCCCGGAGACGGCCTTCCCGCGCACCCACTGCACAATGCAAGGCCATGGAACGCCGCCCGGGGCGTTCCGCGACCTGCGCGCCGCCATGAACGACGTGGATCTGAACCTGGTTCCAGCACTCGATGCCCTGCTCGCCGAGGCCAGCGTCACCGGCGCCGCGCGCCGGCTCGGCCTGAGCCCCTCGGCGATGAGCCGCACCCTGGCCCGACTGCGCGCCGTGACCGGCGACGCGCTGCTGGTGCGCGCCGGCAACACGCTGGTGCTCACGCCGCGCGCGCTGGCCATGCGCGAGGCGGTGCACGCGCTGGCGCGCGAGGCGCGCGCGCTGCTCGGCCCGCGCGGGCAGGAGCTCGATCTCGCCACGCTGCGCCGCGACTTCGTGGTGCGTGCCAACGAGGGTTTCGTGGCCCTGTTCGCGGCTGCGCTGGTCGCCGCCGTCGCGCGGGTGGCCCCCGGCGCGCGCCTGCGCTTCGTGCCGCGAGCGCGCAAGGAGGCCGCGCCCCTGCGCGACGGCGAGGTCGACCTGGACATCGGCGTGCTCGGGACTTCCGCGCCGGAGCTGCGCATGCGCGGCCTGTTCCGCGACCGTTTCGTCGGTGTCGCGCGCATCGGGCATGCGCTGCTGGCGGGCGAGCTGACGCCGGCGCGCTACGCGGCCTGCCGGCACGTGGTGGCCTCGCGCAAGGCGGGTTTCGAGGGCCCGGTGGACCGGGCGCTGGCGGAGCTCGGACTGCGGCGCGAGATCGCGGCGGTCGTGCCCGGCTTTCCGGATGCGCTGCGCATCGCGCGCGAGTCCGAACTGGTCGCGCAGGTTCCGGCGAGCCTGGTGCGCGCCGATCTGCCCAGCGCCGCAGCCTTCGCGCAGGGCCTGGAGGTGTTCGAGCTCCCGGTGGACCTGCCGCCGATCGCGGTCTCGGCGATGTGGCATCCCAGGCTCGATGCGGAGCCGGCGCACCGCTGGCTGCGCGAAACCTTCCTGCAGGTGTGCCGCGACGCGCTGGAAGCGTGAGGCGGCGATCGATCAGCCGCGCCGCGCGGATCGATGGCCCATGGGGTTCAGATCAGACCTGTCACCAGCAACAA
>JAKBBQ010000083.1 GCA_021808405.1 Pseudomonadota bacterium
GGCGAGCGGGGCGGCCAGCGGTGCCGAAGCCTTGGCGGCCACCTCGGGCGCCGACGCGCCATGGCCGGCAACCGGCTGCAGCGCGCGCGCCGCGGCGCTGGCGCTGGCCGCCAGCTTGGCCAGCGCGGCCACGTCGGCGCGCGCCTGGACCAGCTTTTCGGCCAGCGACTGGGCCGCCTTCTGGGCGGCCAGCCAGTTGGCCTCGCCGCCCTGCCCGGGCGCGGCGACCCCGGCCTGGCTGAGGCGCAACCTCGACTGCGGCTCCGAGGCGGCCTGCGCCGGCTCTCCCACCCGGGCCTGCACCATCCCGTGCATGCTGCGCGACGGACCCTGCTGGCGAGTCGGGCCGGCTTCGGCCAGGCGTCGCCGGTAGGCGCCGAAGTCGGCGCTGTGCGCCAGGATCAGCTCATGCGCCTGGCTTTCGCTGAGCCGGTCGGCTTGCTGCGCCGACGGCACCTTGAGCACCGCGCCGGCGAGCAGGCGGTTGACATTGCCGTCGACGAAGGCACCGGGGTTGGCGCTGTACAGCGCGGCCAGCATCTGATCCAGCGAGACCTGGCCGCCGGCGTAGGAGCGGGCGATCGAATACAGGGTGTCGCCGCGTTGCACCGTATAGCCGTGGCCGCCTGCGGCCCCCGCGGGCACCGGCGCCGGCAGGCTGCGCTGCACCGCCTGCGCCATCGGCGAGCGCTCCAGCGGCGCGATCGGCGCGACCCCGGCCTCGTGGAACCCCGGCGGGTCGAGCAGCAGGGTGTAGTTGCGGGTGATCTCCCCGCTCGGCCAGTAGGCGCGCACCAGCAGGTCGACGAAGGCCTCGCGCGCCGGGCGCACGCCGCTCAAGTGCAGGTAGGGGTGCCCGCTGGCATCGTGCTGCAGGGTCAGCGTGGCCCCGTCCAGCGCCGAGCTGTAGCTCAGCTGACGCGCCTGGTAGAGCGACCCCGGCGCGATGCCGACCTTCAGCGACTGCGCGTCGTTGGCGCTGATCTGGGTGATCTGGATGTTCGCGCTCAGCGGCTGGCCGAGAGCGGACAACACCACGACCTGTCCGAGTCCGAAGGCCCCGGCGACCGGCACGGCTCCCGGCAACGCCGCCAGACAAGCCACCCCCACTGCTTGACGCCATTTGGACACGTTGCTTCCCCTGATCTGCATGGTTGCCCGGCTATGCGTGTGCAATGGCAGGCTCATCCAAGGCTTGCA
Source organism: Pseudomonadota bacterium (assembly GCA_021808405.1). Classification (GTDB taxonomy): domain Bacteria; phylum Pseudomonadota; class Gammaproteobacteria; order Burkholderiales; family Burkholderiaceae_C; genus Thiomonas_A. The sequence continues at coordinate 1,201 of JAKBBQ010000083.1, forward strand.
TGCACGCTCCCATCCCCTTGATTCCTTGACGTCTTGAAGGGGTTACGCATGCGATAGTAACCAATCGCCCCCGGGAAACAGGCAGGATCGCGCGTCCGCGGCCGCTCGGGCGTGGCGCGCACGCAAAGCCGACGCCCCGCGGGCGGCCTCCATCAGGCCTGCAGCACGATGCGCAGCATGCGGCGCAGCGGTTCGGCGGCGCCCCACAGCAACTGGTCGCCGACGGTGAAGGCGCTCAGGTACTGCGGCCCCATCGCCATCTTGCGCAGCCTGCCCACCGGGATCGACAGCGTGCCTGTGACCGCGACAGGGGTGAGCTCCCGGATGCTCGCCTCGCGGGTGTTGGGCACCACCTTCACCCATTCGTTGTCGGCGGCGATCAGCGCCTCGATTTCGGTCAGCGCAAGGTCGCGCTTGAGCTTGAAGCTCAGCGCCTGGCTGTGGCAGCGCATCGCGCCGACGCGAACGCACAGGCCGTCGACCGGCACCGACTGGGCATGGCCGAGGATCTTGTTGGCCTCGGCACCGCCCTTCCACTCCTCGCGCGACACGCCCTGGCCGAGGTCCTTGTCGATCCACGGGATCAGGCTGCCGCCCAGTGGCACCTCGAAATGACGCGTGTCCCCGGGCGGCAGCGCGCGCTGCACCTCGATCACCCGGCGATCGATGTCCAGGATGGCCGAGGCCGGATCGTCGAGCAGCTCACGCACGGCGCCGTGCAGGCTGCCGAACTGGCTCAGCAGTTCGCGCATGTGCTGCGCACCCCCGCCCGAGGCGGCCTGGTAGGTCATGCTGGTCATCCATTCGACCAGGCCGGCCTTGAACAGCGCCCCCACCCCCATCAGCATGCAACTGACCGTGCAATTGCCGCCGATCCAGTTGCGACCGCCGCGCGCCAGCGCGGCGTCGATCAGCGGGCGGTTCACCGGATCGAGGACGATCACCGCGTCCTCGCGCATGCGCAGCGTCGACGCGGCATCGATCCAGTGCCCGGACCAGCCGGTCGCGCGCAGCCGGTCGAACACCGCGCTGGTGTAGTCGCCCCCCTGGGCGGTGAGCACGATATCGCACGAGCGCAGCGCATCCAGGTCCTGCGCGTCGTGCAGCGCCGATCCGTCGGGCGCCTTGCCCCCGGCGTTGCTGGTCGAAAAGTACACCGCATCGACCAGGTCGAGATCCCCCTCGGCGCGCATGCGCTGCATGAGCACCGAGCCCACCATTCCTCGCCAGCCCACCAGGCCGACCCGCTGCTTGGCCATGTCCCTGCTCTTTCCGTATGCGTTCGCGATCGGCCGCGCGGCCGATCAACCCAGCGCCGCCACCACCGCGTCGCCCATTTGCGCGGTGCCCACGCTGCTCGTGCCCGGCTCGGCGATGTCGGCGGTGCGCAGGCCCTGCTGCAACACCCGGCGCACCGCCTGCTCGACCTGCAGCGCCGCCTCGGGCTGGCCCAGCGAGTAGCGCAGCATCATCGCCGCGCTGAGGATGGTCGCCAGCGGGTTGGCGAGGCCGCGCCCGGCGATGTCGGGGGCCGAGCCGTGCGAGGGCTCGTACAGCCCGCGCCCGCCCTCGCCCAGCGAGGCCGACGGCAGCATGCCGATCGAGCCGGTGAGCATCGCCGCCTCGTCGGACAGGATGTCGCCGAACATGTTGCCGGTGACGACCACGTCGAACTTCTTCGGCGCCCGCACCAGCTGCATCGCCGCGTTGTCCACGTACATGTGCTCGAGCGCGATGTCGGGGTAGTCGCGGTGCACCTCGCCGACCACGTCCTTCCAGAACTGGAAGGTCTCGAGCACGTTGGCCTTGTCGACGCTGGTCACCAGGCCCGCATGCCCGGCGGCCTTGCGCTTGCGCGCCGCCTGGAACGCCACGTGGGCGATGCGCTCGATCTCGGGTCGGCTGTAGCGCATGGTGTCGAAGGCCTCCGGCTGGCCCGCGAAGGCGCCGTCGGGGGCGTCGCGCCGGCCGCGCGGCTGGCCGAAATAGATGTCGCCGGTCAACTCCCTCACGATGAGGATGTCCAGTCCCGAAACGACCTCGGGCTTCAGCGACGACGCCTGCGCGAGCTCGGGATAGAGGATCGCCGGGCGCAGGTTCGCGAACAGCCCGAGGTTCTTGCGCAAGCCGAGGATGGCCTGCTCGGGCCGCAGCGCGCGCTCCAGGGTATCGAAGCGTGGATCGCCGACGGCGCCGAACAGCACCGCGTCGGCCTTGGCGGCCAGCTCCAGGGTGGCCGGCGGAAGCGGATGGCCGTGGCGCTCGTAGGCGGTGCCGCCGACGTCGGCGAAGGCGAACTCCAGCTGCAGGCCGCGCGCGCGCAGCCGCTCGAGCACGCGCATGGCCTGCTCGATGATCTCGGGGCCGATCCCGTCGCCGGGCAGGACTGCAATGTTCATGGCTCGAAAGGCAGGAAGGGGCTGTTCAAGGGGTGTTCACAGGATGCGATGCGCCAGCCAGGGCATGCGGGCGATGCGCTCGGCCTCGAAGGCGCGCACCTTGTCGGACTTGCGCAGGGTCAGGCCGATTTCGTCGAGCCCGCCGACCAGGCAGTTCTTGCGGAATTCGGTGACCTCGAAGGGCAACTCGCTGCCGTCGGGCTTGACCACGCGCTGGCGCGGCAGGTCGACACTCAGCGTGTAGCCGACGAAGCCGGCGACCTCGTCGAACAAGCGGGCCACCTCGTGCTCGGGCAGCACGATGGGCAGCAGGCCGGTCTTGAAGCAGTTGTTGTAGAAGATGTCGGCGAAGGACGGGGCGATCAGCGCGCGGATTCCCCATTGCTCGATCGCCCACGGCGCGTGCTCGCGCGAGGAGCCGCAGCCGAAGTTCTTGCGCGCCAGCATGATGCTGGCCCCCTGGTAGCGCGCCTGGTTGAGCACGAAGTCGGGGTTGGGGCGGCGCGACGCCGGATCCTGCCCCGGCTCGCCGTGGTCGAGGTAGCGCCACTCGTCGAACAGGTTCGGGCCGAAGCCGGTGCGCCGGATCGACTTGAGGAATTGCTTGGGGATGATCGCGTCGGTGTCGACGTTCTCGCGATCGATCGGCACCACCACGCCCCTGTGCACGGTGAAGGCTTGCATGACGGTTCCTTTCAGATCGCGCGCACGTCGACGAAATGGCCTGCCACCGCGGCCGCCGCGGCCATCGCCGGGCTCAGCAGGTGGGTGCGCCCGCCCTGCCCCTGGCGCCCCTCGAAATTGCGGTTCGAGGTCGAGGCGCAGCGCTCGCCGGGCTCCAGGCGGTCGGCGTTCATCGCCAGGCACATCGAGCACCCCGGTTCGCGCCACTCGAAGCCGGCGGCGCGGAAGATCCGGTCCAGGCCCTCGCGCTCGGCCTGCGACTTGACCAGGCCGGAGCCGGGGACCGCCAGCGCCAACCTCACGTTGGAGGCGATGCGCTTGCCGGCCAGCACGCGCGCGGCATCGCGCAGGTCCTCGATGCGCGAGTTGGTGCACGAGCCGATGAACACCTTGTCGATGCGGATGTCGGCCATCGGCTTGCCGGGCTGCAGGTTCATGTACTCGAGCGCGCGTTCCATGGCCGAGCGCTTGACCGGATCGGTCTGCTTGTCCGGGTCGGGAACCCGCTCGTCGATGGCCACGACCATCTCGGGCGAGGTGCCCCAGGTCACCTGCGGGCGAATGCGCGAGGCGTCGAGGTCCACGCGCACGTCGAAGCCGGCGTCGGGGTCGGAATGCAGGCCGCGCCAGTAGCCTTGCGCCTGCTTCCATTCCACGCCCTGCGGCGCGAACGGCCGGCCCTGGATGTAGCGCAGCGTGGTCTCGTCGACCGCCACCAGCCCGGCGCGCGCGCCGGCCTCGATGGCCATGTTGCACAGGGTCATGCGGCCTTCCATGCTCAGCGCGCGCACCGCCGGACCGGCGAACTCGATGGTGCTGCCGGTGCCGCCGGCGGTGCCGATGCTGCCGATCACGGCCAGCGCCAGGTCCTTGGCGGTGCAACCGGGCTGCAGGCCGCCGGAAGCCCACACCAGCATGTTCTTCATCTTGCGCGCCAACAGGGTCTGCGTGGCCAGCACGTGCTCGACCTCGCTGGTACCGATGCCGAAGGCCAGCGCGCCGAAGGCGCCGTGGGTGCTGGTGTGCGAGTCCCCGCATACCACGGTCATGCCCGGCAGGGTCGCGCCCTGCTCGGGTCCGATGACGTGCACGATGCCCTGGCGGCGGTCGTTCATCTTGAACTGGGTGATGCCGCTGGTATCGCAGTTGCGGTCCAGCGTGTCCACCTGCAGCCGCGACACCGGGTCGGCGATCCCCTGGGCGCGGTCGGTGGTCGGCACGTTGTGGTCGGACACCGCCAGGTTGGCGCTGATGCGCCAGACCTTGCGCCCGGCCAGCTGCAGCCCCTCGAACGCCTGCGGGCTGGTGACCTCGTGCACCAGGTGGCGGTCGATGTACAGGAGCGCGGTGCCGTCGGGTTCGACGTCCACCACATGCTCGTCCCAGAGTTTGTCGTAGAGGGTGCGTGCCATCGAGGTCGGGCCGGCTGGCGGCCGGCAAAGGCAAAAAGGGCCCGCCGCGCCATCGCGGCGCGGCAGCAGCCCCGGATTTTAAGGGGATGCCGCGCTGCGCGGCGCCCCCGCCTCAGCCGCGCTGGGCCAGCGGCAGCACCTTGCGCGTGGACGCGCCGGTGAACAGCTGGCGCGGCCGCCCGATCTTGTATTCGGGATCGGAGATCATCTCGTTGAGCTGGGCGATCCAGCCGACCGTGCGCGCCAGCGCGAAGATCGCGGTGAACAGCGACACCGGCACGCCGATGGCCTTCTGCACGATCCCCGAGTAGAAGTCGACATTCGGGTAGAGCTTGCGCTGGATGAAGTAGTCGTCCTCGAGGGCGATCTTCTCCAGGGTCATCGCCAGCTTGAACAGCGGGTCGCCGTGCAGGCCGAGGGCGTCGAGCACCTCGTGGCAGGTCTCGCGCATCAGCTTGGCGCGCGGATCGTAGTTCTTGTAGACGCGGTGGCCGAAACCCATCAGGCGCACCGAGGAGTTCTTGTCCTTGACCTGCTCGATGAACTGGCCGATCTTGGCCACGCCCCCCGAGGCCTGGATGTCGTAGAGCATGTTCAGGCAGGCCTCGTTGGCGCCGCCGTGCGCCGGGCCCCACAGGCAGGCCACCCCGGCGGCGATCGCGGCGAAGGGGTTGGTGCCGCTGGACGCGCACAGCCGCACCGTGGAGGTCGAGGCGTTCTGCTCGTGGTCGGCGTGCAGGATGAAGATACGGTCCAGCGCCCGCTCGATGACCGGGTTCGGAGCGTATTCCTCGCAGGGCGTGGCCCACATCATCCGCATGAAGTTGCCCGCGTAGCTCAGGTCGTTGCGCGGGTACATGTACGGCTGGCCCATGTTGTACTTGTAGGCCATCGCCACCAGCGTGGGCATCTTGGCGATCAGGCGGATCGCCGAGATGTCGCGCTGCGCCTCGTCGTGCAGGTTGATCGAGTCGGGATAGAACGCCGACATCGCGCCGACCAGCCCGGTGAGCACGGCCATCGGATGGGCGTCGCGGCGGAAGCCGCGCAGGAAGAACTGCATCTGCTCGTTGACCATCGTGTGCTGGGTCACGCGGCGCACGAAATCGGCCTTCTGCGCGGCGTCGGGCAGCTCGCCGTACAGGATCAGGTAGCAGGTCTCCATGTAGTCGCACTCGACGGCCAGCTGCTCGATCGGGTAGCCGCGGTACAGCAGTTCGCCCTTGTCGCCGTCGATGTAGGTGATCGCCGAACTGCACGAGGCGGTCGACAGGAAGCCCGGGTCGTAGGTGAACTTGCCGGTCTGGCCGTACAGCTTGCGGATGTCGATCACGTCCGGACCGACGGTGCCCTTGTGGATCGGCAGCTCGATGGCCGGAGAGCCGTCGGAAAAGGACAGCGTGGCTTTGACTTCGGAAGGCTTCATCGTGGACTCCGGAAGGAAAGGGTCGGGCAGTACGGCCGGCCGGTGATCAGTCGGCGCGCAGCAAGTCGAGCAGGCCCAGGCGCTGCGCCGCCCGTGCCTGCGCAGGCGGCTCGATGTGTCCGAGCAGCAGCTCCAGCAGGGTCTGGTCGTCGAGGTCGAGCAACTCGCCGAGCGCGGCGACCTGCGCCGGCTGCAGCGCATCGCCGTGGCGTGCAAAGAAACGAGTGAACAGCAGGTCGTTCTCCAGCAACCCGCGGCGCGCGCGCCAGCGCAGCCGCCGCAGCGCGGCAGCGTCGTCGTCGGCTTGCACCTCGGCGGGTTGCAGGGTCATCGTCGCTCAGACCGCCCGCCGCACCATCAGGTCCTTGATGCTGCCGATGGCGCGCGTCGGGTTCAGCTCCTTGGGGCAGACGTCGACGCAGTTCATGATGGTGCGGCAACGGAACAGGCGGTAGGGGTCCTCCAGGTCGTCCAGGCGCGCGCCGGTGGCCTCGTCGCGGCTGTCGGCGATGAAGCGATAGGCCTGCAGCAGCCCGGCCGGGCCGACGAACTTGTCGGGATTCCACCAGAAGCTCGGGCACGCGGTCGAGCAGCTCGCGCACAGGATGCATTCGTACAGGCCGTTGAGCACCTCGCGCTGCTCGGGACTCTGCAGCCGCTCCTTCTCCGGCGGCGGGGTGTCGTTGATCAGGTACGGCTTGACCGAGTGGTACTGCTTGAAGAACTGGGTCATGTCGACGATCAGGTCGCGGATCACCGGCAGCCCCGGCAGCGGCTTGAGCACCACCGGCTCCTTCAGCGTGAGCAGGTTGGTGGTGCAGGTCAGGCCGTTCTTGCCGTTGATGTTCATGCCGTCCGACCCGCACACCCCCTCGCGGCAGGAGCGGCGGAAGGCCAGGGTCTCGTCGACGTCGGCCTTGATGCGCATCAGCGCGTCGAGCAGCATCTTGTCGTTGTGCTGCAGTTCGACCTCGTAGTCCTTCATGTACGGCCGCTCGTCCCGGTCGGGGTCGTAGCGGTAGATCGAGAACTTCATTCTGCGGGTCATCGTCGCCTCTCAGAAGGTGCGCGCCTTGGGCGGGAAGGTATCCACGCTCAGCGGCTTCATCTGCACCGCGCGGTAGGCCAGGCGGCTGCCGTCGCGGAACCACAGGGTGTGCTTGAGCCAGTTCGCGTCGTCGCGGTCCGGATGGTCACGATGCGAATGCGCGCCGCGGCTCTCCTGGCGCGCATCGGCCGAGACCATGGTCGCCTTGGCGGTCTCGATCAGGTTCTCGACCTCCAGCGCCTCGACGCGGGCGGTGTTGAACACCTTCGACTTGTCCTTCAGGTGGATCGAGTGCACGCGCTTTTCGATTTCGGCGATCTGCTCGACCCCTTCGTGCATCAGGTCGGAGGTCCGGAACACCCCGCAATGCTTCTGCATGGTGGTGCGGATGGCCTGCGCCACGTCCTGGATCGCCTCGCCGCTGCTCGACGACTCCAGGCGCGCCAGGCGCGCCAGCGACGCGTCGGCGCAGTCGGCCGGAAGTTGCCGGTGCGGTGCGCGCACGATCTCGTTGTCGGCGATGTGGCGCCCCGCCGAGCGCCCGAACACCACCAGGTCGAGCAGGGAGTTGGTGCCCAGGCGGTTGGCGCCGTGCACGCTGACGCAGGAGCACTCGCCGATGGCGTACAGGCCATGCACCACCTGCTCGGCGCCGTCGGCGCCGACCGTCAGAACCTGGCTGTGGATGTTCGTCGGGACGCCGCCCATCTGGTAATGGATCGTCGGCACGACCGGGATCGGCTCCTTGGTGCAGTCGACGTTGGCGAACTTGCGAGCGATCTCGGCGATCGACGGCAGGCGCTTGTGGATGGTCTCGGCGCCGAGGTGGTCGAGCTTGAGCAGCACGTGGTCCTTGTGCGGCCCCACGCCACGGCCTTCCTTGATCTCCTGGTCCATCGCGCGGGACACGAAGTCGCGCGGCGCCAGGTCCTTGTAGGTCGGCGCGTAGCGCTCCATGAATCGCTCGCCCTCGGAGTTCAGCAGGATGCCGCCCTCGCCCCGCACGCCCTCGGTGATCAGCACCCCGGCACCGGCCACGCCGGTGGGGTGGAACTGCCAGAACTCCATGTCCTGCAGCGGGATGCCGGCGCGCGCGGCCATGCCGAGGCCGTCGCCGGTATTGATGTAGGCGTTGGTCGAGGCGGCGAAGATGCGCCCGGCGCCGCCGGTGGCCAGCACCGTGGCCTTGGCCTGCAGCACGCTGACCTCGCCGGTTTCCATGTCCATCGCGACCACCCCGAGCACGTCGCCGTCGGCGCCGCGAATCAGGTCCAGCGCCATCCATTCGACGAAAAAGCGCGTGCGAGCCGCGACGTTCTGCTGGTACAGGGTGTGCAGCAGCGCGTGGCCGGTGCGGTCGGCCGCCGCGCAGGCGCGCTGCACCGGCTTTTCGCCCAGGTTGGCCGTGTGGCCGCCGAAGGGGCGCTGGTAGATCGTTCCGTCGGGATTGCGGTCGAAGGGCATTCCCATGTGCTCGAGCTCATACACGGCGCTCGGCGCCTCGCGGCACATGAACTCGATCGCATCCTGGTCACCCAGGTAGTCCGACCCCTTGACGGTATCGAACATGTGCCAGTACCAGTTGTCCTCGCTCATGTTGCCCAGCGAGGCGGAAATTCCACCCTGCGCGGCCACGGTGTGCGAGCGCGTGGGGAACACCTTGGACAGCACCGCCACGTCCAGGCCGGCGCGCGCCAGTTGCAGCGCGCAGCGCAGGCCGGAGCCGCCGGCACCGACGACGACGACGTCGAATTTGCGTTGATTCGGTTGCACGGATCAAACCCTCCACAGGACCTGCACCGCTCCGCCGATGCAGGCGAGCAGCCAGACGATGGTCAACACCTGCAGGCTCAGGCGCAGTCCGACGGGCTTGACGTAGTCCATCCAGATGTCGCGAACGCCGACCCAGACATGGAACAGCAGCGCGAGGAAGGCCACCAGGCTGAACAGCTTCATCGCCTGGTTGGCGAACAGCGCCTGCCAGTGCGCGTAGTCGAGCGTGCCCGGCCACAGCGCGAAGCCCAGCATGAACAGGGTGAACGCGGCCAGCACCACCGCGGTGACCCGCTGCGCCAGCCAGTCGCGCAGGCCGTAGCGGGCGCCGACGACCAGGCGATGCGAACCGTAATCGATTGCGGGCATGTCAGGCTCCGGAAAAGAGGTAGACCGCGAAGGCCGCCGTGGCGAGCAGCGAGACCACCAGCACCGAGACCGCGCTTCGGCGGCCGGCGTCCTTGCCCACCATGCGCGGGCAGATGTCGGAGGCCACGTGGCGCAGCCCCGCGCACAGGTGGTGCGCCAGGCCCCAGAACAGCCCCAGCGCGACCACGCGCATCGGCCACGAACCCAGCACGGCGGCCACCTCGGCGAAGCCTTGCGCCGAGCTCAGGCTGCGGTGGAACGCCCACAGCACCACAGGCAGCAGAACGAACATCAGCGCGCCGCTGATGCGGTGCAGGATGGAAACGGTCGCAGCCAGCGGCATGCGATAGCTCAGGATGTCCCCGATTCCGATGTTTCGGAACTCGGGCCTTGCGGTCTTCGGGACGGGTGGCATGTTGGTGGCCTCGCTTGCAGGTTACCGTGCGAGTTTATTGCGTGGAATCGATGGCGGCATGACCGATCGCGGCGTCGGCGCCGGCGCCCGGCTCAACTCAGCTCGTTGCGGTAGTAGTGATGCCCGGTGGAATACAGGCCGCGGCGCAGCTCGACCGGCTGGTCGCCGTAGCTGAACGACAGGCGCTCCACCGACAGCAGCGCCTGCCCGACCGGCACCCGCAACAGCTCGGCCTCCTGCGGCGAGGCGTTGACGGCGCGGATCTTCTCCTCGGCGCGCACCATGCGCGTGCCGAACTCGGATTCGAACATCGCGTACAGCGGCCCGCGGTAGCGCTCCAGGCGCTCGGCGGTCAGGCCGCGGAACGGACCGGCGGGCAGGTAGATGTCCTCGTACACCAGCGGCTCGCCGGCGCTGCGCAGGATGCGCCGGACCTGCAGCACCATGTCGGCGGCGCGGATCCCCAGCAGCCGCACCACGTCGGCGGCGGGGCGCACGCGGTGGCACTCGAGGAAGTCGCGCTCCATGCGCAGGCCCTGCGCGGACTCGGTGTCGGGGACCAGTCGCAGGAAGCGGAACTTGACCTGCGCCTCGTGATGGGTGGACACGAAGGTGCCGCGGCCCTGCCGGCGGATCAGCAGGTTTTCGGCCGCCAGTTCGTCGATGGCCTTGCGCACCGTGCCCTGGCTGACGCCGAAACGCGATGCCAGTTCGGCCTCGCTGGGGATCAGGTCGCCCGGCTTCCACTCCCCCTCCTGCAGCGCCCGGGTCAGCAGGGCCTTGATCTGCTGGTACAGCGGGCTGAACACCGGAGCCGCGGCGGCTCCGGGTGTGCTGGGAGAGGCAGGGGCGGACGTTGCCATGCGCTGCATTGCAGCACAGGCGCCGAACCTTGTCCAGCATGTCCTAATAGATGTCTTATATAAGACATAAGTGCGTTGACGCAGCCCGAAGCGCCGCACTACACTGTGCAGTGCAATGCAGCATGGCGCTTCGCATGGCCCGACGGGCGCCGGCGAGGCGACCTGCCGACGACGACTCGCCCGCACCCGGTCGCGCCCCGCCGCCAGCGGTTCGCCTCGGGTTCCCCACGGTCCCCTTCGGAGTTCACGATGACCAAAGCCCCCATGCGCGTAGCCGTGACCGGCGCCGCCGGCCAGATCGGTTACGCCCTGCTGTTCCGCATCGCCTCGGGCGAAATGCTCGGCAAGGACCAGCCGGTGATCCTGCAACTGCTGGAAATACCCGATGAAAAGGCTCAGAAGGCGCTCAAAGGGGTGATGATGGAGCTGGAAGACTGCGCGTTTCCGCTGCTCGCGGGAATGAGCGGACATGCCGACCCGCACACCGCGTTCCAGGACATCGATTGCGCGCTGCTGGTCGGAGCCCGTCCGCGCGGCCCCGGGATGGAGCGCCGCGACCTGCTGTCGGCCAACGCGCAGATCTTCACCGCCCAGGGCAAGGCGCTGAACGCGGCGGCCAAGCGCGACGCGCGGATCCTGGTGGTCGGCAACCCCGCCAATACGAATGCGTATATCGCGATGAAGTCGGCTCCGGACCTGCCCAAAGGCAACTTCACCGCGATGCTGCGCCTGGACCACAACCGGGGTCTGTCGCAACTGGCCGGCAAGATGGGCAAGCCGGTGTCGAGCATCGAGAAGTTCTGCGTCTGGGGGAACCACTCGCCGACCATGTACGCCGACTGGCGCTTCGCCACCGTCGACGGCCGCGCGGTCAAGGATCTGATCGGCGACGACGACTGGAACCGCAACACCTTCCTGCCGACGGTGGGCAAGCGCGGCGCCGCCGTCATCGAGGCGCGCGGCCTGAGTTCGGCGGCCTCGGCGGCGAACGCGGCGATCGACCACATGCGCGACTGGGTGCTGGGCAGCAACGGCCGCTGGGTGACCATGGGCGTGGCCTCGGACGGCTCCTACGGCATCCCCGAGGACATCGTGTTCGGCGTGCCGGTGACCTGCCAGGCCGGCGCCTACCAGCGGATCCAGGGCCTGCCGATCGACGAATTCTCCAGGTCCTGCATGGACAAGACCCTGGGCGAGTTGCTGGAAGAACGCGACGGCGTCAAGCACCTGCTGTGACGCGCGAAGGCAAAGGCTGACAGCCATCAAACCGGGCGCGGGCGAGAGGGCGCGGGGGCCCCAGTCATGGGATATACACTGCGCAGCACCCCTTGTCGTTCCCGCCCCGGCGGCAGCGGTGATCCGTGCATCGTCCGCCGGCGGCGCAACCCACCGCTGCGGAGCCCGATCGCCATGAATCCCATCCTGTCTGCCTGCCGTCGCCTCAGCCTGGCGGCCGCGCCGGGCTCGCTGCTGCTCGCCCTCGCGGCGCCGGCTGCGCACGCCGCGGCCTTTCCCCAGCCGCCGTACAAGATGAAGTCGGGCTGGATGGTCTGTCGCTCCCACCAGCGCCTGGACATCCAGGCCGAGGGACCGGACGACCGCGCCATCCGCCTGACCT
>JAKBBQ010000084.1 GCA_021808405.1 Pseudomonadota bacterium
CCTCGGGCAGCCGGCTGGGCAGGTTGCCGTGGCCGTCCCATTGCCGCTCGACCTGTTGCGCCAGTTCCTGCATGCGCCCCAGGCTCCAGCCGGCGCAGTCCTCGGCGTCGGCGATCAAGCCGAACACCCGCGCATCCAGCACCACCCGCCCCAACTGGGTCAGGCCATGGGAGTCCGCGCGCAGCCCGGGGTACGCAGCCGACGGATCGCTTCTTTTCATGTTCTCCCCCTGCGCGCGCATGCCGGCCGCCTCAGTGCGCATGGTCGACCTGCCGCAGCGCGCGCTCGAAGCCGGGGACGACCTCCTGGGATTCGCGCACGGCCATGCCGAGGTCGCGCAGCAAGCCGTCCTTCAGCCCGTACACACAGGCGTGCACGGCCACCTTCTGGCCGCGCGCCCAGGCGTCCTGCAGCACCGTGGTGCGACAGACGTTGTGCGCCTGGTCGATCGCGTTGAGCTCGCACAGCCTGTCCCAGCGCGTCTGGGGGTCGGCGCCCGCCAGGCGAGCGGCGTGGCGCTCCATGACGTCGCCGACATGGCCCAGCCAGTTGTCGACCAACCCGACGCGCGCGCCGTCGAGCACCGCCTTGACGCCCCCGCAACCGTAGTGGCCGACGACCAGGATATGCTCGACACGCAACACGTCGACCGCGAACTGCAGCGTGGACATGGAGTTCATGTCCGAATGGGGCATCACGTTGGCCACGTTGCGGTGCACGAACACCTCGCCGGGAGCCAGGTCGATGACTTCGTTGGCCGGCACGCGGGAGTCGGCGCAGCCGATCCAGAAGAATTTCGGCGCCTGCTGGCGCGCCAGCGTCGCGAAGAACTCCGGCCTGGTCTCGTTGACCCGACGCACCCAGCGGCGGTTGTTGTCGAACAGCGCGGAATAGTCGGAGTCGAAGTCGGGGTCCATGGTCGTCGCAGGCAGTCGCCAGCAGGTCGCGGGCGCATTGTCATGCTAACGGATGCCGACCGGACAGTAAGCCAGCCCGGCCTCGGCCGACTAGCACGGGCCCGCCCGCCGCACAAGGAATGTCCTGAAGGGTAACAAGCCTATCGACCCCAAGGGCATGCCCGGCCGCGGGCCGGTCGAGGGGCGGGGCTTCCCCGCCCCCCGGACATCAGAAGCGATGCGCGATGCCCAGCGACATGCCGCTGGAAGGCTGGCCGGTGGCGCCGTGGAACAGCTCACCGGCGGCCCCCACCCCGAGGTCGGTCCCCCGGTGCCCGGCATCGGCCGCGTCGTTCTCGATTCGCGCCACCGAGGCATACACCATGGTGCGCCGCGACAACTCCAGGCTGTAGCCCAGCGCGTACTGCGTGGCGTGGGAAGTTCCCAGGCTGGCGGGCGCCGCGGCCAGCGAATCGGCCAAACGCGCGAGCGAAAGCATCAGCTTGCCGTTGGGCCCCCCCAGCGGCAGCCCCAGCCCCAGCCCGAGCACCCGCTGCTCGCCGCCGAAGCCGTCGGCACGACCCTGCTGGAACTGGCCGGACAGCGTGGCGATTCCCAGGTCCAGCGTCGCGTAGACCAAGCCCAGGCGGTAGCTGTGATCGCGCAGGCCCTCGGCCACGCCGATCGCATGCTGCCAGCGGCTCCAGTCGACCCCGAGCAGCCAGTTTCCGCTGCGGTAGTGCAGCCCGAGCAACAGCGCGCTGGGATCGTGGAACTCGCCGGATTCGGAGGGTCGCGGACGCGGCCCGGCATGGAAGGAATACTGGGCCTCCAGCCCCAGGCCCTGGCTGCCTCCGGGCAGCGACCAGGCGACGGTCTGGTCCATGCGCTTCATGCCCAGCGCCGCGCCGTTGTTGCCGACCAGCGAAAGATTGTCGATCTGGCCGACGAAGCTGTTGCCGAAAGCGTCGGCCTGGCTGGTGTGGCGTGCCAGCATCGACACCTGGCGGCCGAAGCGCCAGTCGCCCAGCGCCTGGTCGCTCAGCCCCAGCCAGGCCTCGCGCTGCATGAACCCACCGCCCGAGCAGTAGGGATCGCCACCGGAGTCGGGTTGGCTCAGGCCGACCCCGCAGAAACCGGTCTCCGCCTTGAAATCCAGCCACAGCCGCGAGCCCAGCGGCTCGCCGCCGCGCACCCCGAGCACCGAGCCCGTGGCGCCGCCGGCGCCCATGCCGGTGACCGAGGTGGTCGCGGCATCGCGGTCGTCTGCCCGCGCAGCGGAGCGCACGCCGGTGAAATGCCCGACGCTGGCATCGATCGAGCCGTAGAGTTGCAAGCCTTGGTCGCGCGCCTGGGCACACGAGCAGGCGAGCGCGCACGCGGCGCCCAGGGCCATAGCGGAATGTTTCATGGTGAGTCCAACGAGGGAGCTCGAGGGCTTGGACCATGCCCGCTGCGCGCGCAGCGACGGCATGCTCCGCCGTCGCGCCCTCGCCGGCGAGGCGGAGAGCGGCTTTGTAGGGCGCGGTAGCGCCGCCCGGCGGCCATGGCACCGGGACCCTGCGGGCCTTCAGGTCAGGGGGTCAAGCAGCGCAAAAACAACAACGGCGCCGTTGCGGCGCCGCGGGGACCTGCGAGTCGTCGAAGTCAGCGGTCGCGCCGCCCTTCAAGCCGCCGCGCCGCACAGCCGCAGCCGCGCCGCCTGGTATTCGGCCAGCAACTGCTCGACCAGCCGGCGAGCCGGCTGCACCCGGTGCACCGCGCCGATGCCCTGGCCGCAGCCCCAGATGTCCTTCCACGCCTTGGCGCCCTGCAGCGCAGCGGCGAAATCCATCTGCGACGGGTCGCCCGCCGGCAGGTGCTCGGGGTCGAGCCCGGCGGCGGCGATCGAGCCCCGCAGGTAGTTGCCCAGCACCCCGGTGAACAGGCTGGAGTAGACGATGTCCCGCGCGCTGCTGTCGACCACCATCTGCTTGTAGGCGGCCGCGGCGCGCGCCTCGTCGGTGGCGATGAAGGCGCTGCCGATATACGCCAGGTCCGCCCCCATGGCCTGCGCGGCGAGGATCGACTCGCCGCGCGCGATGGCTCCGGACAGCACCAGCGGGCCGTCGAACCAGGCGCGGATTTCCTGCACGAGGGCGAAGGGCGACAAGGTGCCGGCGTGTCCGCCGGCGCCGGCGGCCACCGCGATCAGCCCGTCGGCGCCCTTTTCCACCGCCTTGCGCGCGAAGCGGTCGTCGATCACGTCGTGCAGCACCAGTCCGCCCCATGCGTGCACCGCCTGGTTGACCTCCGGGCGCGCGCCCAGCGAGGTGATGACCAGCGGCACGCGGTAGCGGGCGCACAGCTGCATGTCGTGCTCCAGCCGATCGTTGCTGCGGTGGACGATCTGGTTCACCGCAAAGGGCGCGGCCGGCTGCTCGGGATGCTCGCGATCCCACCGGGCCAGCGACTCGGTGACCTGGGCCAGCCATTCGTCGAGCTGCGATGCCGGGCGGGCATTGAGCGCGGGGAAGCTGCCGACGATGCCCGAGGTGCACTGAGCGATGACCAGCTCGGGGTTGGACAGGATGAACAGCGGCGAACCGATCACCGGCAGGCGCAGGCGCGACAGGACAGCGGGCAGGGACATGGCGGGGGGGGGCAGGAAAGGAATCGCGGGGGCGTCGCCGCTTCAGAAGGCCTCGACCGGCAGCGCCATCACGCTGTCGGCGCCCCCCAGCACGGCGTCGCGCAGTGCGGCGCAGCGCGGCAACAGGTGGGCGCAGAAGAATTCCCCGGTCACCTGCTTGGCTCGCCCGAAGCCCGCCTGCTGCGGCGGCAGCTCGGTGGCCGCCAGCCACGCGCGCGCCATCTGCCAGGCGGCGAACAGGTAGCCGCACAGCATCAGGTGGGGAACGCTGCCGGCGAAGGCCGCCGCCTGGCGCTGCGGCGCCGCGGCGGCCAGCAGGAAGTCGACGACCTCGCCGTAGGCCTGCAGCGCCTGCTCCAACTGCCCGGCCATCGCCCGGGCCGCCGGCGCCGACTGCGCGGCGAGCTGGCGCTGGGTGGCGCGCACCTGCTCGCCCATCTGGCGCGCCAGCGCGGCCTGGTCGCGCCAGGTCTTGCGTCCGAGCAGGTCGTTGGCCTGGATCGCCGTCGTGCCTTCGTAGATGGTCAGGATGCGGGCATCGCGGTAGTACTGGGCAGCCCCGGTTTCCTCGATGAATCCCATGCCCCCATGCACCTGCACCCCCAGCGAGGCGGCCTCGATGGCCATCTCGGTGCTGAAACCCTTGACCACCGGGACCAGGTACTCGTACTCGGCGGTGTGCCGCGCCCTGCGCTGCGGGTCGTCGTCGCCGATCGCCCGGTCGTGCAGCGACGCGGCGTACAACGCCAGCGCGCGCGTGCCCTCGGCGATCGCCCGCATGCCCATCAGCATGCGCCGCACGTCCGGGTGGTGGACGATGGTCGTCGACTCCCGCGCGCCCGGCGGGCGCGACTGCACCCGTTGGCGGGCGTAGTCCACCGCGTGCTGGTAGGCCCGCTCGGCCAGCCCCACCCCCTGCAGGCCGACCGCGAAGCGCGCGGCGTTCATCATGATGAACATGAACTCCAGCCCGCGCCCGGGCTCGCCGACCATTTCGGCCACCGCGCCGGGGCCCACCTCGCCGTGGTCGTCGCCGTAGAGCAGCACCGCGGTCGGGCTGGCGTGGATGCCCAGCTTGTGCTCCAGCGACGCGCACCAGACGTCGTTGCGCCTGCCGTCGGCCAGCACCTTGGGCGCCACGAACAGCGAAATGCCCTTCACTCCAGGCGGCGCGTCGGGCAGCCTGGCGAGCACCAGGTGCACGATGTTGCCGGCCATGTCGTGCTCGCCGTAGGTGATGAAGATCTTCTGCCCGAACAAGCGGTAGCTTCCGTCGGGTTGCGGCACCGCGCGGGTGCGCACCAGCGACAGGTCGGAGCCCGCCTGGGGCTCGGTCAGGTTCATCGTGCCGGCCCATTCGCCCGACACCAGCCGGGGCAGGTAGTGCTGCTGCTGCGCCGGCGAACCCGCGGTCAGCAGCGCCTCGATGGCGCCGTCGGTGAGCAGCGGGCACAACGCGAAACTCAGGTTCGCGCTGTTGAGCATTTCATTGCAGGCCGCGGCCAGCGACTTGGGCAGCCCCTGGCCGTCGTACTGCTGGGGATGCTGCAGTCCCTGCCAGCCGCCCTCGATGAAACGGGCGTAGGCTTGGGCGAAGCCGGGACTGGTGCTGACCCGCCCGTCCTCCCACGCCGGCGGTCGGGTGTCGCCGCCGCGATTCAGCGGAGCCAGCAGCTCGCGGCTCATGCGGGCGCATTCCTCGAGCACCGCGGCGGCCGTCTGGGAATCGGCGCCGGCATCGCGGTAACCCGGCAGCGCGGCGATTTCGGGCAGTCCGCACAGCTGTTCCAGCACGAACAGCATGTCGTTCACGGGGGGGTGGTAGTCGCTCATCGTCGATCCCTTCGGCTCAGCATGGATGTCCCGGCGGGCACGCGCAACCCGCGGCGCCGCCGCGCCGCCCGGGCCGCGCCGGCGCGCCTACAGCTTTTGCACCAGTTCGGGCACGGCCTGGAACAGGTCGGCCACCAGCCCGTAGTCGGCGACGCCGAAGATCGGCGCCTCCTCGTCCTTGTTGATCGCGACGATGACCTTGGAGTCCTTCATCCCGGCCAGGTGCTGGATGGCCCCGGAGATGCCCACCGCCACGTACAACTGGGGAGCGACGATCTTGCCGGTCTGCCCCACCTGCCAGTCGTTGGGCGCGTAGCCGGCATCGACCGCGGCGCGGCTGGCGCCCAGCGCGGCGCCGAGCTTGTCGGCCAGCGGGGTCATCACCGCGTCGAAGTTCTCCTTGCTGCCCAGGCCGCGCCCGCCCGAGACCACGATCTTCGCCCCCGACAGCTCCGGGCGCTCGCTCTTGGTCTGCTCGCGCCCCAGCAGCCGGCTCTTGCCGCTGTCGGCCACCGCCTCGACGCCCTCCACCGCGGCGCTGCCGCCTTCGGGCGCCACCGGCTCGAAGCCGGTGGTGCGCACCGTGATCACCTTCACCGCATCGACGCTCTGCACGGTGGCGATCGCGTTGCCGGCGTAGATCGGGCGGTCGAAGGTGTCGGGCCCCAGCACGTGGATGATGTCGGAAACCTGCGCCACGTCGAGCAGCGCCGCCACCCGCGGCATCACGTTCTTGCCCGAGGCGGTGGCCGCAGCCAGGATGTGGCCGTAGGCCGGGGCCAGCGCCACGATCTGCGCCGCCAGGTTCTCCGCCAGGTTCTCCGCCAGATGCGGCGCATCGGCGCACAGTACCTTGGCCACCCCGGCGATGCGCGAGGCCGCCTGCGCCGCCGCGGCGCAGCCGCTGCCGGCCACCAGCACGTGGACGTCGCCGCCGCAGGCCGCCGCCGCGGCCACCGTGTTGAGGGTCGCCGCCTTGACGGCCTGGTTGTCGTGCTCGGCAATCACTAGTGCAGTCATCGGGCTTCCTTCAGAGGACCTTGGCTTCGTTCTGCAGCTTGGCCACCAGCGTGGCCACGTCGGCCACCTTGACGCCGGCGCCGCGCTTCGGCGGCTCGGCCACCTTCAGGGTCTTCAGCCGCGGCGAAACGTCCACCCCCAACTGCTCCGGAGTCAGGGTGTCCAGCGGCTTCTTCTTCGCCTTCATGATGTTGGGCAGGGTCACGTAGCGCGGCTCGTTGAGCCGCAGGTCGGTGGTCAGCACCAGCGGAAGCGCCAGCTCCAGGGTCTCCAGCCCGCCGTCGACCTCGCGGGTCACCCGCGCCTTGTCGCCGTCGATCTCCAGCTTCGACGCGAAGGTCGCCTGCCCCCAGCCCAGCAGCGCCGCCAGCATCTGCCCGGTCTGGTTGCTGTCGTCGTCGATCGCCTGCTTGCCCAGGATCACCAGTCGCGGCTGCTCCTTGTCGACCACCGCCTGGAGCAGCTTGGCCACCGCCAGCGGCTGCAGCTCGGAGTCGCTTTGCACCAGCACGCCGCGGTCGGCACCCAGCGCCAGCGCGGTACGCAGCGTCTCCTGGCACGCGGCCGCCCCGGCGCTGAAGGCCACGATCTCGGTGGCGGCGCCCTTTTCCTTCAGCCGCACGGCCTCCTCCACGGCGATTTCGTCGAAGGGGTTCATGCTCATCTTCACCCCCGCGGTGTCCACCCCGCTGCCGTCGGACTTCACCCGCACCTTGACGTTGTAATCCACCACCCGTTTGACGGCGACCAGAACCTTCATGCCTCACACTCCTGTCGGGGACGCGACCCTGGGCACGCTGCCGGCGGTCCGGCAGCGTCGCCCATGCGCGTCGGGCCCGGCCATGCCGGGATGAAAAAACCGAACGATCGTTCTTTTTTGCCAGTGTATCGGCACTTCGCCCTGCCGATCAAGTCCCGCCCGGCTGCGCGCCCGCGAACTCGGCCGGGGGCGCGGCGCCGGCCCAGTGCAGCACCCGCTGCGGAAAGGGAATGTCGACGCCGGCCTGCCGCAACGCCCGCCACAGCGCCAGGTTGACCGCTCCGCGAACATTCAGCGTACCGTTTTCCGGATCGGCGATCCAGAAACCCACGGTGATCTCCAGGCCGTCGGCGCCGAACTGGCTGAGCACGGCCGAAGGTGCCGGCTGCGCCAGCACCCGCGGCACCGCCGCGGCGGCGCCGGCCAGCAGCCGCAGCACCTGCTCGACGTCGCTGGCGTAGCCCACCGACACGGCGGTGGAGAACCAGACGTTCGGGTCGGTGTAGGACAGGTTTTCGATCCTGCTGGAAATCAGCATTTCGTTCGGCACGATCGACTCGGTCCCGCCTGGGCTTCGAACCACCGTGTAGCGGGTCTTGATGTCCTGGATGCGCCCCTGGAAGTTGTCCATCCGCACGTTGTCCCCCACCCGCACGCTGCGCTCGAGCAACAGCACGAATCCCGAGACATAGTTGGCGGCGATGCGCTGCAGGCCCAGCCCGAGCCCCACGCCCAGCGCGCCGCCGAAGACCCCGAGCACCGTGAGGTCGATGCCCACCATCTGCAACGCGGTCAGCAGGGCCACCGTGAACACCGCGGCGCGGATCAGCCGCGACACCACCAGCCGCAGGTTGATGTCCAGCGGCGATTCCAGCAGCCGCGCCTCGAGCAGCGACGACACCCACAAGGCGAGCAGCAGCGTGACCGCCACCGAGACCACGCCGCGCAGCAAGGTCCACGCGGTCAGGCGCTGCGGCCCGATGTGCACGGCCACCGCGTCGAGCGCCTCGATGATCTCGGGCAACAGCCCGCTCAAATACAGCAGCAGCCCGGCGCCCGCGCACAGCCGCACGGCCCACACCAGCCAGCGCGCGGCGTGCGGATCGGCCAGCGTGCGCTGCGCCGCCCGCGCCGCCACGCGCGCCAGCAGCCACACCGCCAGCACCGGCAGCATGAGCTTGAGCAACTCGGCTCGCAACAGTGCGCTCGAGCCGTGGCGGATCAGCTGCAGGGTCAGCAGCGCGACCAGCGGCAGCCCGACGCCATGGCGCAATGCCGCGCGCACGGCCGCGCGCCCATCACCGGCGCTGAGGCGCCGCTCCACCAGCGCCCCGACCACCAGCCCGAGCAGCAGGCTGGCCCCCACCAGCAGCAACTGCCAGCGCAGTTGCGGCCAGGGATGGTGGAGCAGCGCCTGCAGCAGCGGCGAGCGCTCGCGCATCACCCAGGCGTGCCTCACCGCGCCTTCTGCCAGGACGGACGGCGCTTTTCCAGGAAGGCCTGCACGCCCTCCAGGGCTTCGGGGTCGTGGAAGTTGCACACCATGGTCTGTGCCGCAAGCTGGTAGGCCCCGGCCATGCCCATTTCCATCTGACGATAGAACTGCGCCTTGCCCAGCGCGATGGCCTGCGCCGGCTTGGACAGGATGTTGGACACCAGGGATTCGACCTCGGCGTCGAGCGCCGCGGGGTCGACCACCCGGTTGACCAGGCCCCATTGGCGGGCGGTGGCCGCGTCGATGAACTCGCCGGTGAGCAGCATTTCCATGGCCATCTTGCGCGGCACGTTGCGCGCCAGCGGCACGCTGGGAGTCGAGCAGAACAGCCCCAGGTTCACCCCCGATGTGGCGAAGCGGGAGTCGCTGCTCGCCACCGCCAGGTCGCATTGCGCGACCAGTTGGCAGCCTGCCGCGGTGGCCATGCCGTGCACGCGGGCGATGACCGGCTGCGGCAGCGCGACCAGGTCGAGCATGAAACGGCCGCAGAGCTCGAACAACTCGCCGATGCCGTCGGTGCCGGCCTGGGGATGCATTTCGCGCAGGTCGTGGCCGGCGCAGAAGGCCTTGCCCGCACCGCGCAGCACGACGACGCGGGTCTGCGCATCGTCGCGCAGCGGCGCCACCGCGTCGCGCAGCGCCTGCAGCAGCTCGCGCGACAGCGCATTGAAGGCCTGCGGCCGGTTCAGGGTCAGGGTCAGCACGCCGCGCGGGTCGCGCTCGACGAGCAGCGGCGCCTGCGCGGCCGCGGCGGCAACGGGGGCATCGGTGGTGGCGGACATCGGCAAGTTCTCCAGGGAACCGCGGCTGCACCGACGCAACCGCGGGCCGCCGCGCGCTGCGCGGCTGGCTCGCCGCACATTGTGCTCCGCCTCAGGAATCGACCCCGGCCAGCACCCGCAGGTGGGCCACCACGCTGCGCCCCAGCGCGCTCAGGTTGTAGCCTCCCTCGAGGCAGGAGACGATGCGCCCCTGGCAAGTCTCGGCCGCGAACTCGCACAGCGCGCGGGTGATCCAGGCGTAGTCGGCCTCGATCAGTCCGAACTGCGCCATGTCGTCCTCGCGATGGGCGTCGAAGCCGGCCGAGATGAACAGCATCTGCGGGGCGAATTCACGCAATCGCGGCAACCACTGGTGGGCCACCACCTCGCGCACCTGCGCGCCCCCGGTATAGGCCGGCAGGGGCACGTTGAGGGTGTTCGACGGCGGATCGTCGGTGCCGCTGAAAGGATAGAAGGGGTGCTGGAAGATGCCGACCATCAGCGCCCGCGGGTCGCCACCGAGGATGTCCTCGGTGCCGTTGCCGTGGTGGACGTCGAAGTCGACCACGGCCACCCGCTCCAGGCCGCGGCGATCGAGGGCGTGGCGAGCCGCCACCGCCACGTTGTTGACAAAGCAGAAACCCATCGCCTGCTCGCGGGTCGCGTGGTGCCCCGGAGGGCGCACCGCGCAAAAGGCATTGTCGAGACGGCCGTCGAGCACCGCATCGGTAGCCGCCAGCGCCGCCCCGGCAGCGCGCAGCGCGGCGCGCATCGTGGCCGGATTCATCAGGGTGTCGGGGTCGATCCAGGCGTAGCCCTCGTCGATGCTGCCGCGAGCCCGCAACTCCGCCAGGTACAGCGCGCTGTGCGCCAGCTCCAGATCGTGCACGTCGGCCAGCGGCACCTGCGGGCGCTGCAGCACCCAGTCCAGCCCGGCGCTGATCAACCTGTCCTCGATGGCGGCCAGCCGCTCCGGACATTCCGGATGGTCGCGTCCCATTTCGTGGCGGTTGCAGTCGGGGTGGGCGTAGAACCCGGTGCGCATGGCGTCTCCTGGCGATGGCGTGGCCGGCGCCTGCCCGGCCGGCAGGCACAATACGACGATTTTCCGAAGATTGTGCATCCGAAGGACCCGGACCCCGCTTGCGATGAATCACGAACTCGGCGAGATCCTGGCGCAACTCGACGGCGTGGTCGTCGGCAAGCGCGCCCAGTTGCAACTGGCGGCCTGCTGCCTGGTGGCAGGCGGGCACCTGCTGATCGAAGACCTGCCGGGAGTGGGCAAGACCACGCTGGCGCACGCGCTGGCGCGCAGCTTCGGGCTGGAATTCACCCGCGTGCAGTTCACCTCCGACCTGCTGCCCGCGGACCTGCTGGGCTACAGCCTGCCCCGGCGCGACGCCGAGGGCCTGGTGTTCCAGCCCGGGCCGGTGTTCACCCAGGTGCTGCTGGCCGACGAGATCAACCGCGCGCCGCCGAAGACCCAGAGCGCGCTGCTCGAGGCGATGGAGGAGCGTCAGGTCAGCGTCGAAGGCCGTTCGCACGCCCTGCCCGAACCCTTCTTTGTCATCGCGACCCAGAACCCGCACGACCAGCGAGGCACCTATCCGCTGCCCGAATCCCAGCTCGACCGCTTCCTGATGTCCCTGTCGCTGGGATACCCGGACGCCGCCGCCGAACGCGCGCTGCTGCTGGGTGAAGACCGGCGCGAGCTGCTGCGCCGGCTGCCGCCGCGCCTGGATCGCGCCCGGCTGCTGCGTCTGCAGCAACAGGCGCAGCAGGTCCACGTGTCCGCCGCGCTGGCCGACTACGTGCAACGCCTGCTCGATGCCACGCGGCAAGGCCAGGACTTCGCCTGCGGACTGAGCCCGCGCGCCGGGCTGTTGCTGCTGCGCGCGGCGCGCGCCCACGCGCTGTTGCACGCACGGGACTACTGCGCGCCGCAGGACGTGCAGGCCGTGCTGCCGGCCGTCGCGGTGCACCGCCTGGGCGCCCCCGGCGAACAGCAGGCGGGCGGCCCCATGGTCGCCGCGCGGCTGCAGCAACTGTTGCAGCGCCTGGCGCTGTAGCACCGGCGAGGCGCCGATGCGCATCAGCCTGCCCGCGCGGCCCGATCCGGCGCGAAGCCTGCGCGAGCGCTTCGCGCGCTGGGCACTGGCGCGCCATGGCTCGGCCTCCAGCACCCTGCTCGGCCAGCGCAACGTCTACATCCTGCCGACCCGCGCCGGATGGTTCTTCGGACTGACCCTGCTGGTGCTGCTGGTCGGCTCGATCAACTACCAGCTCAACCTGGGCTACCTGTTCACCTTCGCGCTGGCCGGCAGCGCGCTGATGTCCATGCACGTGACCCACGCCAACCTGCGCGGACTCGAATTGTCGCTGCCAGCCGGCGACCCAGCCGAGTG
This sequence comes from Pseudomonadota bacterium, assembly GCA_021808405.1. Classification (GTDB taxonomy): domain Bacteria; phylum Pseudomonadota; class Gammaproteobacteria; order Burkholderiales; family Burkholderiaceae_C; genus Thiomonas_A. The sequence goes on from JAKBBQ010000084.1 coordinate 11,803, forward strand.
CTACGCCGGGCGCCCCGCGGTGCTGCGTCTGCGGCTGCGCGGCGGGCGCGGCACCCACTGGGGCTTGCTGGCACGGCTGGATGGCGGCCTGCCCGCCACGCTGGACCTGCAACCGGCCCGGCAGGTCGACCTGCCGCTGAGCTGGACGCCGCCGCGCCGCGGCCTGCTGGACTGGCCCGCGCTGGTCGTGGAAACCCGCTACCCCTTCGGCCTGTGGCGCGCCTGGAGCGTATGGCGTCCCCCGGGCCGGCTGTGGGTCTACCCGGCGCCGGCCGAACCCTGCCCGCCGCTGCCGCCCGCCCGGCAGCGTCCCGCGGCGACGGGCACGCTGCATCGGCAGGCTGGCAGCGACGAAGACGACGAACTGCGCCCGTGGCGCGACGGCGACAGCCTGCGCCGCGTGGTCTGGCGCAAAAGCCGGGAGCGACAGTGGACCGTGCGCGGCGCCGGCGCCGCGCCCGCGAGCCTGCGGCTGAGCCTGGACTGGGAGCAGTTGCCGGCGCGCGAAGACGAACAGCGCCTGTGCCAACTGTGCGCCTGGGTGCTGCGCGCGCGGCAATCCGCGCAGCCGTGGGAATTGCGCCTGCCGGGGCGCGCGCTGGCCGCGGCCAGCGGCGACGAGCACGCGCGCGAGTGCCTGCGGCTGCTCGCCACCTGGGGTCACCGCGATGCGCCGCCCGCCTGAGGCCGCGCAGGCGCTGGCGCAGCGCCTGCGCGCGCTGCCCGAGGCATCGCGCGACACCCTGCTCGTGGTGGTGGTCGCCGCGCTCAGCCTGGCACCGCTGTTGCCGCGCATGCCGGGTTGGGCGGCCGTCTGCGCCGGCGCGTTGCTGCTGTGGCGCGGCGCGCTGGCCGGCACGGGCCGGCGGCTGCCGCCGCGCGCGCTGCTGGCCGGCCTGCTCGCGCTGGCCGTGGCCGGGGTGCTGCTGCAGTTCCGCAGCGTGTTCGGCCGCGGCCCCGGGGTCAGCCTGGTCGGCATGCTGCTGGGGCTGAAGTTGCTCGAGACCCGCCGCAGGCGCGACGCCTACGTGGTGTTCTACCTCGGGTTGTTCTGCGTGTTCGCGCAGTTCCTCTACAGCCAGTCGGCGGCGGCGGCGGCCTGGATGCTGCTGTGCACCCTGGGCTGGCTGACCGCCCTGCTCGACGCCAACCTGCCCGCGTCGCGTCCGCCGCTGTGGCGCCGGGTCGCGCTGAGCGCCCGGCTGCTCGGACTGGGCCTGCCGGTGATGGTGGCGCTGTTCGTGCTGTTTCCGCGCCTGTCGGGGCCGCTGTGGAGCCTGCCGGACAGCAGCCGCACGGTCAGCGCGCTGGGGTCGAGCATGG